>JANPGJ010000060.1:0-2122 GCA_031423955.1 Burkholderiales bacterium | reverse complement strand
CCTGCGTTCCCCGCACGAAGTTGTCATAAATGACGATTTCGCCCACATCCTCCTGGCGCAGTTTGTCCACTGCGTGCGAGCCGATCAGCCCGGCCCCGCCGATTACCAGAAACTTCTTGCCGCGTATATCCATGGTTACTCGATCATTTCAGGTTGTGGCGTGCACTTGGGATGAAATCGCAGCGAGCACCTGGCTTGCGATGGCTTCCTGGGTATCGACTGCCAGATCCGGATGCATCGGCAGACTGATCACCTGCTTCGAAAGTTCCACCGATACCGGACAGCAGTCCGCGCAACACAGGTGTTCATAAGCGGGCTGCAAATGCATCGGGATCGGATAGTGCACTGCCGTCGGGATGCCGGCGTCCTTGAGTTGTTGCTGCACCTGGTCCCGCTCCGGCACGGCAAGCGTGTACTGGGCATAAACGCTGTTGCGGCCCGGCCGCACCGCGATCGTCCGGGCGCCGCGCGGCAGGTCGCCAAACAGCGCGTCATAACGCGCAGCCACCCTGGCGCGCGCCTCGAGCTCCCACTCGAACCTCTCCAGCTTTGCCAGCACGACCGCGCACTGCAGGGTGTCCATGCGGCCACCGACTCCGACCCGTGTATGCACATAGCGCTTCGACTGGCCATGCACCCGCACTTCGCGCATCGCCTTGGCCAGCGCGTCGTCGCTGGTGAAGATCGCGCCGCCGTCGCCATAGCAGCCCAGCGGCTTGCTGGGGAAAAAGCTGGTGCAACCGATGGTGGACAGATTGCAACTGCGCCGCCCGTTGTAGACGGCGCCGAAACTCTGCGCCGCATCTTCAATCACCGGAATGCCATGGCGAGACGCGATCGCATCGAGTTCATCCATGTCGGCCACTTGCCCATATAGGGATACCGGCATGATCGCGCGCGTGCGGGGGGTGATCCTGGCTTCGATCTTCGAAACGTCAATGTTGCAGGTGTCGGGCTCAATGTCGACAAACACCGGTTTCGCTCCCAGCAGCACAATGACTTCCGCTGTGGCGATGAACGAAAATGGGGTGGTGATGATTTCGTCGCCCGGTTTGACGTCCAGCGCCATCAACGCGATCAACAGCGCTTCGGTGCCCGACGCGACAGTGATGCAGTGTTTCGAGCCGGTGAACTGCGCCAGGCGGCCTTCGAGTTCCGCGACCTCCGGCCCCATGATGAACTGACCGTGATCGAGCACGGCCTGCATGCGTGCCGCGATCGGCGCGCGAAGTGCTGCGTACTGGGTCTTCAAATCAATGAAATCAATCGGTTTCATCGCAAGTCCTGATTAAGCGGCATCCGCCACGAGGCGGCAAACGCCATCCCGAAGTTGAAACCGGTCCCCGGTGTGCGGACAGATGGTTTCTCCATTGCCGGATAGTGGGAGAGGCAGACGCTCCCCGAAACGGCTCATCCAGCCTGCCTGGCGTGCCGGTACGCCAACCATCAAGGCGAAATCCGGTACGTCGCGGTTGACCACCGCGCCGGCACCTACGAACGCATATTGCCCAACGGTGATACCGCACACGATCGTGCAGTTGGCGCCGAGTGTGGCGCCGCGCTTGACCACGGTACGTCGGTATTGATCCTTGCGGGTCACCGCCGAGCGCGGGTTGTAGACATTGGTGAACACCATGCTGGGCCCGCAGAATACGTCGTCTTCCAGCGTTACGGCGTCGTACACAGAAACACCATTCTGGATCTTGACATTGTTGCCGATTTTCACGTCATTGCCGACGAAAACGTTCTGGCCAAGCGAGCATTTTTCGCCGATGACTGCCTGGCCACAAACATGCACCCAATGCCAGATACGAGTGCCGGCACCGATGGTCGCGCCCGCATCGACGATCGCGGAGGGATGAACAGTGATCGCCATCAATAGTCCAGCGGCAGCGGAACCCTGCGCCCGTCACGCGCCGAGAGATACGTGGCGATCAGCACTTCAAGTGACTTGAGGCCTTCGCGGCCGTCGGTCTCGGGCTCGGCCTCGCCGCGCAGCACCTTGATCACGTTGTCGTAATAAAGCGGATGGCCAAATCCGTACACTGAAGTTGTCTGATAGTTGGCGTCCTTGATCCTGGCGTCGTCCGGATCGGCATCGGCGAATTCCCAATGCTGGATT
>JANPGJ010000059.1:0-9438 GCA_031423955.1 Burkholderiales bacterium | reverse complement strand
TGGGTCAGCAACGGCGACCTCGAAACCCTGGTCGCCGAGCGCGAGCGGGTGTTCGGCGCACGCTATCTGCTGAGCCAGGCGAAGGCGCGGTCGGCGGCCAGTGTGTCGCGCAAGGCGCGGCTGGCGACGATCAGTGCGGCGGTCTGCGCACTGTTCGGTTTGCTGCTTGCCGGCACGCGATCGAGGCTCAAGCCGAGCAGCACGATGCGGGTCGACACGCCGTCGCGCAATTGATTGAGCATCAGGCGCTGGGTGGGATTTGCCGGGCCGGGCAGAAATGACGAGACGTCGGTGACCACCGCACTGCGCTGGATCTGGAACAGCGACGCCACCACCACGGCCAGCCACAGCAGCCAGACCGATCCTTTCATCGCGTCAGGATCGTCAATTCAAGGACGTCGCCGCCGGCTTCGCTGGTTTCGATGACTCGAAGGGAGGCGCCGGCGCCGCTGACCATGATCTGGCGGACGCCGCGGCGCAGTGCCGGGTCCTTCGGCAGCAACTGGACCGTCCAGTTGTCGAAGCTGCCGGAAAACTTGCTGTCGAACACCTGGCGCAGCGCCTTCTCGTTACCTGCCAGCAAGGCGCGCAGGCCCATGCTGTAGCCCGCCATGCCACCCGGCGCATCGAGCTTGATGATGGTCGGTGGCTTGCCGCCGCCATCGATGGTCATGCTTTCGGGGTTGATGGTGACGCGCTCGCGTAGCGGGCTGACCGTCAGCTTTTCGATCACGCCGCCGGGGCTGAAACTGAGGGTGCCGCGCGACTCCAGCGGATTGTTGGTCAATGCCGACAGGCGACGCTCGATGAACGGGGCCGCTTTCAGCGGCTGGCTGGCCACCGCTGCGAGCACCCGTCGCAGGCCATCGTCGGCCGGCTCTTCGCTGCTGCCGCGCTTTTGTGCCGATACGGGCCCGGCGGCAAACGTGGCCAACAGGATCGCACAGGCTACGATCGCAACGCTGTATCGCTTCATCGACCCGCCGTCTGCCCACTCTGATGCAAAGTCAGGGATTCTAGTTCAATGCGGCATCGGCGCACCGGCGCGGCCACGCTGCTCGCTATCGAAACGCGCCGGGATGGATCGCATGCGATCCATCTTCCGGCCCGCCGCGTACGGCACCCGACGCCACGTACGCTGTCCGAGCGTCGCCCGCGATGCCGGCGCGGCGGCCGGCGATTGCCTGCCCGATTGCTTGGCGGCAGCGCCGACTGTCGGCGTCTATTGCGGCGTGTGACGTTGCAGCCAACTGGTCAGCACCTGCATGAAGAGCACCGGCTCTTCCATCAGGAAAAAATGGCTCGACTGTTCGAACCAGTTCACCTCGGCCTGCGGCAGGCGGTCGATCATCCACTGGGTGGCGAGCGGCCCGCAAATCGGGTCGAGGCTGCCGGCCATGATGCACACCGGGTTCCTGATCTGCTGCAGGCGATCCAGTGTGTCGTGGCTAAGCGCGGCATGGCTTTGCCGGAAGTAGCAGGCCTTCAGGCGGGTTTCGCCGCCGATCAGCTTTTCGATCGCCGCGATGCGGTCCGGATTTTCGTTGAAGAACTTCGGCGACACGAAGTTCTGCACCGAGTGGCGCGCGTGGTCGTCCCACGAGTCGGTCCACTGCAACACCTCGCGCATGTTCATCAGCACCCGGTGCCCGATCGGATCGACCCGGCCGGCGGCCGCCAGCATCACCAGCGACTGCACCCGGTCCGGCGCCAGCAGCGTGATGTGCTGGCCGATAAGGCCCCCCAGCGAACGGCCCACAATGTGGAATTTCGCGATTCCGCACTGGTCCATCAGTTCGAGGAAATCACGCGCCATGTCTTCGGTGCTGATCGGCTCGTCGATCTGCGTGCTGCGGCCGGCGCCGCGATTGTCGGTGGCGATCACGCGGTAGCGTTGTTCGAGCACCGGGAGTTGCGGCAGCCAGGCCTTGTGGTCGCCTGCGAGTCCGTGAATGAGCAGCACCGGAAAGCCGCTGCCGGTGTCGACATGGTGAATGTCGTACTTGCCGCCGACGCGGGCGATTTTCAGGGCATAGCCGGGGTCGCTCATGATTTCTCCATGGTCCGGGGTTTCGCAATTGCGAAAATTGTTTCGTGATTCACGCCAATGTAGCGACCACGCCACGGACAGTCAATCGGTATCGCACAGGTCCATGTCGTGCGACTGTGCGCGCGGCAATCCTGCGCCATCGGGTTTTCACGTCTTGCTTCACGCCGGGGCAAATCACGTGCTACTGATCCGGACAAGTGTGTGTCTGCCTGCATCGGATGTTGCGACGCATGGTTTGCAAGCCGGCTTGCCCGTGTTAGTATTTTTGCAAATCTTGTGATGCGTTACATCGTTGTCTGATGCGCCCGGGATCATGGCGCATGCATTGAACGCATCGAAGAACGGTAACGATAACCGTCGTCATCAAAATTTGAGGAGACATTCCATGATCGCTCGAAGCTTCGGCAGGGGTTTGTTGTTCACCAGTGCCGCATGTGCAATCGCAGTCGCCGGCGCTCCGGTGGCACTGGCACAAGGCGTGCCGGCCGACATTCCGACCATCACGCTGAAAGTCGCGGATTCGTTTCCACCGGTGGGCTTCGTGCCGGACATGAAAAAGATCTGGGCGGAGAACATCACCAAGCGCACCGATGGGCGGGTGAAGTTCCAGTTCTTCTGGTCGGAATCATTGTTCAAGCAGGCCGACGCGGCGCCCAACCTTGCCGCCGGGGTCGCCGACTTCTCGAACGTGGCATCGACCTACGACCCGGCGAAAACCGCGCTGTGGATGACCCTCGACATGCCGTTCAACGCGCGCGACTACTGGTGCGGCATCAATTCGTCGGTGCGCACCCAGCAGGAAGAGCCGAACCTGCAGAAGACCTTCCAGCAGCTTGGTTTCATGCCGGTCGTCGGCTATGCCAGCGGGCACTTTCACTTTCTCTCCAGGGTGCCGATCGAGAAGCTTGCCGATCTGCAGAAGAAGCGCATGCGCAGCTATGGCGGCGCGCGCATCAAGATGTATGAGCCGCTTGGCCTGTCACCGATCTTCATGCCCTATGGCCAGATCTACGAAGGCGTCGAGCGCGGCGTGGTCGATGGCGCCGAGGGCACGATGCTCTTGACCGACTCGTTCAAGCACTACGAGATCGCCAAGTTCATGACCTACACCGGCTCCGGCATGGCGCTGGCCGCACCGCTGTCGATCAGCCTGAAACGCTGGAACAGCTTTCCGGAAAGCTTGAAGAAGATCTTCCTCGAAGCCGGCGTCGAACATGACCAGTTGTTCGCGCGCCGCATGATGGAGCAGGAGGAGGTCAAGCAGAAGGAGTTCGTCGAGAAGCGCGGCATGCGGATGATCAAGATGCCGCCGGCCGACCAGGCGGCGCTTGAAAAAGCCGGCAAGGACGCGCAGGAGGCCTGGCTGGTCGACATGGAGAAGCGCGGGGTTCCGGCGCGCGCCACCTGGGCCTATTTCCAGAACCTGCAGACCGCGTGCGAAAAGGACATTGCCACCAAGGGCTATCCGTGGCAGAAGAAATAAGCCGGGGCACGGTCTCGTGAGTCGCGCCCGCGATGTGATTGAGAAGTTTGCCGAGTGGATGGCACTCACCGGCGGTTTCGTCGTGTTCCTGATGATGCTGATGGTGGCGGTCGACGCGCTCGGCCGCAAGGTCGCCAGCGCCTTGCCCGGGGCGCTGGAATTCAGCGAAGCCTTCATGGTGCCGGCGGTGTTCCTGCCTCTGATGTTCGTGCAACTGCGTCGCGAACATGTGTTTGTCGGCGTGGTCACCGACTGGTTGTCGCCGCGCACCCGGGCGTTCCTCGACGGTGTGGCGGCGCTGGTGGGTATCCTGATCTTCGGGTACCTCACCTGGCTGGCGCTCGGCAAGGCGATTCAGGCCTTCACGGTCGGCGAGTATCGGGTTGCCGTCATCTCGGTGCCGATCTGGCCGTTTCGCTGGATCATTCCATTCGGTACCGGCCTCATGGTGCTGCAACTGGCCTTGAACGCGATCGAGGACTTCGGACGCGCGTTCGGCGCGGCGGAACCTTTGCCGCGCGCCGATGCCACACCGATCTAGAATGCGGCCGGCGTCACAACGTCGGCCCGACTACAACAAGCTTGGTCAGGGGAAGGTGGACTGAACAATCATGGAGAGCCATTACGTCGGCTTGCTCGGCTTTGTCGTGCTGCTTGGCCTCATCGGGCTGCGCGTGCCGATCGCGTTCGCCCTCACCTTGGTGGGCTTTGGCGGCCTGCTGATATTGAGCGGCACGGATGCCACATTTGCAATGCTGGCCTCGACAATGTATTCATCGGTGGCCAACAACACCTTGTCGGCGGTGCCGCTGTTCCTGCTGATGGGCTACTTCGCATTTCATGCCGGCCTGACGCGCGCCTGTTTCGATACGGCTAGGCTTTGGCTGGCGCGCCTGCCGGGCGGGCTGGCGATTGCCACCGTTGCCGGTTGTGCCTTGTTCGGCGCCTGCGCGGGATCCGGCGTGGCGGCGGCCGGTGCGATGGGGCGGGTGTCGATCCCGGAAATGCTGCGCTACGGCTATGACCGCAAGCTGGCCTGCGGCTCGGTGGCCGCGGCGGCCACGCTGGCGGTGCTGATCCCGCCCAGTATCGTGATGGTGGTCTACGCGATTCTCACCGAGGTGTCGATCGGGCGCCTGCTGCTGGCCGGCTACATCCCCGGCATTTTGTCAGCCCTGATCCTGATGGCGATGATCATGTTTCGCGTCAGCCGCGACCCGAGCCTGGCGCCGGAAGTACCGATCAAGATCACCTGGTCGGATCGTTTCAAGTCGCTCAAGAACATCTGGGGCATCACGCTCCTGATCGCGCTGGTGCTGGGCGGCATCTACACCGGGTTTGTCACCGCCACCGAGGCGGCGGCGATCGGTGCGCTTGGCGCCTTTGTGCTGATGATCACCGCCCGGCAACTCAATCGTGCGACCTTTCGCGATTCGATGCTCGAGACCGCGCGCACCACCGGGATGATCTTCCTGCTCCTGGTCGGCGCGTCGATTTTCACCGGGTTCATGGCCATCAGCGGGGTGCCGCAGATCCTGGCCGAGTTGATCGTCGAAGGCAAGTATTCGATGTGGACCGTGCTGGCGATCATCTGCATCGTCTACCTGTTTCTCGGCATGTTCCTCGATTCGATCTCGATGATGCTCCTGACCCTGCCGGTGCTGCTGCCGGTGTTGAAAGGGCTTGACATCAACATGATCTGGTTCGGCATCATCGTCGTCAAGTTGGTCGAGATCGGCTGCATCACGCCGCCCTTCGGCATCACCGTCTATGTGGTCAAGGGAGTGGTCGGCAACACGGTGTCGCTGGAAGATGTGTTCCGCGGCATCTGGTGGTTCCTGGCGATGGAGATTCTCACGCTCCTGATTCTCATCATGTTCCCGGTGATTTCAACCATCCTGCCGGACATGATGCTCGGCAAGGGGTAGCGCGCAACTTGTGGTGCGCGGCGCGTGCCGCGCGCCGTATCCTGCTGCGCCAGGCGGCGCCGGCCGTTCGTTGAAGCCGCGAATCAGCCTGGGGCGGCGCAGCCGGACGCAAATGCGGCTGCCAGGGCCGCCGCACAGTCGCTCACGGCGCGGTCGACGGTGGCGATCAGATTGCCGTAGCGGATGAAGCCGTGGGTGAGGCCGGCGTAGGTCTGCAGCCGATGCGTCACGCCGGCTGCGGCGAATTGTGCGGCCAGGGCATGATTGTCGTCCTGCAGGGGATCGAGCGAACCGACAATCAGGTGCGCCGGCGGCAGCCCGTGCATGGGCGCGTCCAACAGGCGGAACCGCCAATCGCCGACCTGATCGCCACGCTCGAGGTAATTGGCGCCGATCCACTGCATCTGCGCGACCGAGAGCCCGTAGTTGCCGGCCCCAAGTCGCTGCCATGAGTCGCTCGCGATGTTCATCGAATAGACGCCATATATCAGCAGCAGGAATGACAACGCACTGTCATTGGCGTCGCGCAGCGCCAGCGCCGCGCCGAGTGCCAGATTGGCGCCCGCGGAATCGCCGCCGGCCGCCAGGCGCGTCGGGTCGATGCCAAGGTCCGAGCCGCGCCTGGCAACATGGCGAAGCACCGTCAGCATGTCCTCCCAGGCTGCCGGAAACCGATGTTCCGGCGCCAGGCGATAGTCCACCGACAGCACGGCAACGCCGCTGCGGCACACCAGATCGCGCAGCATCCGGTCCCAGGCGGTGAGCGTGCCGAGTGCGAAACTGCCGCCATGCGCATAGACCAGCAGCGGCGGTCGCTCGATATGGTCAGGCAAATAGAGGCGGCAGGGAATGCCGCCATGCGCGGCCGGAATCATGATGTCGCGCTCGCCTGCAAGCGGCCGCGAGCCGACATTCAATTCCACGCCGATGCGATCGAGCATCATGCGGCAATCGGCCAGCGGACTGGTCACCGGGCTCAACGCGGCCAGTCCGCGTGCCTTGAGCCAGTCGCCCATGGCGACCAGTTGCGGATCGATCCACGGGGCGGCATCGGTCATGGGCGTCAATCCGGCTGGTTGTAGCCGGCGGTGACGGTCTTGACTTCCTTCAGGCGCGGCAAGACTTCGCGGCCGAACAGGGTCATGCTCTTGATGGTCTCGGCGTGGGTCATGAAGCCGGAGCGCCCGATCATCGACAGGTGGTCGAAGCCGCCCACCGATTCATGGAAATCCATGATCTGCTTGTGGACGGTGTCGGGGCTGCCGGCGAACAGGATGCCGCGTGCCATCGCCTGCTCGGCCGAGATGCTCATCAACGCGGCGGCGTTGGCGGCCGCCGAGGCGGTCTCGCCGGGCTTGGCCGCCACCGGTTTGGTGCGATAGATGCCGGGGGCGGCATGCGGCGGCGCCAGTCCCGGCAGCATTGCGCCGAACTGCGGCGCCGAGCGCAGGCTGGTATTCAAGAACCACATCAGTTTTTCACCCATCTTCACGCCTTCTTCATGGGTGTCGCCGACCGCCAGCAGGGCGGCATAGGCGAAGCGGTCGGTGCTGGCCTTGGGCATGCCGGCGGCGGCACGCGCGCGACGGTTGGCGGCGAATGCCACCTTGGTGCCTTCCGGGCCGCGCAGCACCAGCACCTGCACCATGTCGCGGCGCCCGACGTCGCCCGCGGTCGACGGATCGCCGGTGGCCGACCACATGCGCGGCAGCGTCGGCTGATACGGACGCGGCCAGATGTTGACGTGGCGATGGGTGAAGTGCTTGCCTTCCCAACTGAACACGCCTTCCTGGTGCGACAGCGCCTTGGAGATCAGATCGATCGCTTCCCAGTAGCGGTCGCCATTGTCGATCGGGCTGGCCTGGTTGGAGGCGTATTCGCTCAAGCCCGACTTGACGAAACCGATTTCCAGGCGGCCGCGTGAAATCACGTCGGCGGTGGCGTATTCCTCGGCGATGCGCACCGGGTCGGGGCGCAGCGTGATCAGCGTGCCGAGCGTGAGGATGCGCACCTTTCTGGTTTGCGCCGCCAGGATCGCCAGCAGCATCGGGTTGGAGGCGAGCAGCGAATTGATGCCGGCGTGATGCTCGGTGCAGATCACGTTGATGCCGAGGTCGTCGCACAGCAGGTACTCGTCGATCGCCTCGGCGAACAGGTTGGCCGAGATCGCCGGGTCGCAGTATTTATTGGGCAGGGTGGCGCGCACCGAATCGGCTGCACTCAGCACTTCCGGCGCCACATGCGGATAGGTCACTTCATTCTGGAACCATGCATCCATTGCTGATTGCTCCTGGCTATGATTTGAGAAATGCGCTGACCCGGTCGACGAATGCCCTGGGCTGCTCGATGTGCGGGTGATGAGCGGCGGCGGCGATCGACTCGAAGCGCGCGCCCGGAATCAGCTTGGCATAAGCTTCGCCGTAAGCCGGTTTGACAATGCCGTCGGAGGCGCCCCACAACACCAGGGTCGGCACCTTGATCTGGCCGAGCCAGCGCTTCAATTGCGGGTTGTACATGTAGGGGTGCCAGCCATAGCGGCACAGGGCTTCCCAGTTGCGCGAAATGTTCGCCAGCTGGCCGTCGTCCTGCGCGTCGTAGTCCGGCGCATGGGTCGCCGGGTCATGCCAGCTGCGTTGCCGCACTTCATCCGGGTGCTTGTTGAACACATCGAAGATGTCCGGCGTTTCGCGGTCACTGATCTTGATGCCCAGAGCATCGACCAGGATCAGGCGGTCGATGCGGCGCCCGGCCTTGACGGCGATCTCGGCGGCCAGCCAGCCGCCAAAGGAAAATCCCATCAGCGTCACTTTCTCGTCCGGCATTTGGTCGAGCAGTGCCAGGTAGCAGTGCACCAGGTCGTAGACGGTATCGACATCCTTCGGGCGTGATGACTTGCCGAAGCCCGGATGCGAAGGCGCGATGATGGCGGCGTGATCGCCAAGCATGTTGAGGAACGCGGCACCAGGATCGATGTTCTGGAAACCGTGCAGCAGCAACATTGGTTTGCCGGCGCCACGGCGCAGCACATCGAGTTCGATATCGCCGATCGACAGGCTGCCCGAGGCAGGCGATGCGGTCGCGGTGGTCATGGATTTCTGGTCTCCGGAATTCGGAACCGATGCGTTGCCGGTTCACTATGTGGAATTTCGTCGCGCACGGCGCGCTAGAGCCAAATTTAACGCTGAACCCGCGCGCGGTCAATCACCGAGTGGCCGTAACGCGGGTGCGAATGCGGCGCATTTTCGCGACGTCGCAAGCGCAAGCCTGTGGTCGGGTGACGCGGTATTTTCGATCGATCCAAAGGTCGTTGTTCGCACCGGATCAACCGATGGGAACAACGATTCACGAAAACCTGGTCCGGCGAACCGCAGGACGAATGCGGAGCCGCTATCCAGCTTTTATCAGGGCGGTCAGTTCCGCCAACACCACATCGACTTGCGGCAATACGCCGGCGGGATAGAGATGAAAGGCCCTGACGATGCCTTGTGGATCGACGATGGTCACCGAGCGCAGCGTGTAGCCGGCCTCGGCATTGAACGTGCCGAGGCTCTGCGACACCTTGCCATGCGGGAAAAAGTCCGACAGCAGGGGATGCGCGACACCGCCAAGGGTCTGCGCCCAGACCTTCAGTGCCGGCACCGGGTCGCATGAAAGCCCGAGCAACTGGGCGCCTTTTTCTTCAAATTGCTTCAACGCACGGTTGAAGTTCGAGGTCTGATTGCTTCACCCGCCGGTGAAGGCGAATGGATAGGCCGAGATCACCAGCCATTTCGAGCCCTGATACTGGCTCAGCGAGACTTCACTGCCATCGTGTGACTTGAGCTTGAATTCCGGTGCTGCCTTGCCGACTTCTGCCATGACTTGCACTCCTTGTGGCTGGGATATGGTTTGTTCAGGATACCGAATCGGCCGACCGGGCGCACGCGCCCTACTTCTTCTTCAGCCGCTCATTCTGCGGGAACATGAAGCGCCTGGCC
>JANPGJ010000058.1:0-6147 GCA_031423955.1 Burkholderiales bacterium | reverse complement strand
TGCTGACAAATGGCTGGCGCGGCAGGAAAAGGGCGAGGCCGACGGCCGCAAGATCGGCATCGGCTTCGCCAGCTATTGCGAGCAGTCGGCGCATGGCACCAGCGTGTTCGCCTCCTGGGGCCTGCCGCTGGTGCCTGGCTACGACCAGGCGGCCGTCAAGTTGACTCCGGATGGCGGGCTGGAAGTGCGGGTCGGCGTGCATTCGCATGGCCAGGGCATGGAGACCACCTTCGCGCAACTGGCCAATGAAATTCTCGGCATCGATGTCGCCAAGGTGAAGGTCACCCATGGCGACACCGGCACCACCCCGTATTCGACCGGCACCTATGCCTCGCGCTCGATCGTGATGTGCGGCGGCGCCACCTTGAAGGCCTGCCAGGAGTTGCTGCCGCGCATCGTGAAAATCGGCGCCCACCTGCTCAAGTGCGGCGAGGGCGAGGCGCGCTTCGACAAGACCCTGGGAGTAGTGGCGCCCGATGGCAACGCCGTGGCCTTGAAGGAGATCTGCTCGGTCTGGTATTTGCGCCCGGACCGCGCGCCGTTGGACGTCGACCGGCGAGGCCTCGAGGTCAGCGTGAGCTACAAGCCGGACCGCGACACCGGCGCCTTCAGCTATGCCTCGCACGCGGTGGCGGTGGCGGTCGATACCGGCACCGGCGCGGTCGAGATTCTCGACTACGTGATCGCCGAGGATTGCGGCACCCTGGTCAACCCGATGGTGGTCGAAGGGCAGACCATCGGCGGGGTGGCGCAAGGCATCGGCACCGCGATGTATGAAGAAATCCAGTACGACGCCAACGGCCAGCCCAATGCCTCGACCCTGGCCGATTACCTGCTGCCAGGCCCGACCGAAATTCCCGACATGCGCATCTTCCACATGGAAACGCCATCGCCGTACACCATGTTCGGCATCAAGGGCATGGGCGAGGGCGGCGCGATCGCGCCGCCGGCGGCGATTTTCAATGCGGTCAACGATGCCTTGAAGGCTAGCGGCGTCGAAGTCAGCAAGACGCCGCTGACGCCGCACCGCCTGTTGGACGAAATCGAACGCGCGCGCAAGCAAACCCTGCCGGATCGGAAGGCCGCATGAAAGCCGCCGCCTTCGACTACCTGAAACCGGCCGATGTGCCGGCGGCGATCACCGCCCTGGCCGGCGCTGCCGGCGACGCCAAGCCGCTCGGCGGCGGGCAGTCGCTGGGGCCGATGCTCAACCTGCGGCTGGCGCGCCCGAAGCTGCTGGTCGATGTATCGAAGCTGGCGGCGATGCGCGTGATCGAAGACCGCGGCAACGCCTGGCGCATCGGCGGCGCGGTCACCCATTCGGCGATCGAGGACGCGGCGCTGGCGGGTTGCAGCGTGCTGTCGGACGTCGCGCGCGACATCGCCTACCGCATCATCCGCAATCGCGGCACCATCGGCGGCAGCATCGCGCATGCCGACCCGGCGGCCGATTGGCCGCTGGCCCTGCCGGCCCTGGCGGCCACCATTTGCATCGCCGGCCCCGCCGGTGAACGACAAGTCGCCGCTGAAGACTTCATGACCGGCGCGTTTGCCACCGTATTGACCGAGGACGAGATCGTGGTTGCGGTGGAAGTGCCAAAGCTCTCGGCCAACGCGCGCTGGGGCTACTGGAAGTTCTGCCGCAAGACCGGCGAATTCCCCGAGGCCAGTGCCGCCGTGCTGCTCGACCCGGCGCGCAAACTCGCGCGCCTGTGGATCGGCGCCCTCAATGGCGCACCGCAGCCGCTGATCGCGCTGGCCGCCGACGTGGCGCAGCGCGGCACCCTCGCAGTCACCGAACTGGCGATCGGACAGGCGCTCGAACGCGCCGCACCGACACTGGATTACGCCGGACGCAGGCTGCACATCGCTGCCGTGCAGCGCGCGGTGAAGAAGGCATGCGACTGAAATCATGGCAATGCAAACCATCAATATCGTAGTCAACGGCGACCGCGTCCAGGCCCTGGCCGAGCCGCGCACCCATCTGGGAGACTTCCTGCGCGAGAACCAGCGCCTGACCGGCACCCACCTGGGTTGCGAGCACGGCGTGTGCGGCGCCTGCACGGTGCTGATCGACGGTGCGCCGGCAAGGTCGTGCATCGCCTTCGCGGTGGCCTGCGAAGGCAGCGAAGTGCGCACCATCGAAGGTTTTGGTGACGACCAGGTGATGAACCAGCTGCGCGCGGCGTTTAACCGCGAGCACGCCTTGCAATGCGGCTTCTGCACGCCCGGCATGCTGATCGCCGCGCGCGACCTGGTGCTGCGCGTGCCGGATGCCGATGAAAAGCGGGTGCGGGTCGAGATGTCAGGCAACCTGTGCCGCTGCACTGGTTATCGCGGCATCGTGCGCGCCATCCTCAGCGTGATCGAGTTGCGGCGGCCGGCAAATGAGGCGATCAATGCGCCGGTGGCGGTAGCTGCTGCCACCGCGTTCACGCCGTTCGCGGCCGCAAGTGCTGGCGCACCAGCAGTGGCAACCGCGGCAACTGCTGCAACCATGGCAGCGATTCCTGCGGCCGTAGCCAAAACAAGCATCGGTGCCGCCACTGCCGCATCCGCTGCAACGGCCGCAGCCGCTGCAACGGCCGCATCCAACGCTCCAGCCAGCAGCGCAACACCGGCCACCACTCCTGCAGCCACGTCACCACCGGAAGCCACCAAAGTTGCTGCGACGGCGCAAGCCTCCACACAGAAAAAACCAGGCACCGTCATCGAGGACGAGTTCACCGTCGATCACCCGCTGGCCCGCGTGTGGGAAATCTTCGCCGACATGCCGGCGGTGGCCGCCTGCCTGCCGGGCGCCGAGATCAGCGAACATTCGCCAACTGCATTGAAAGGCAAGATCAGCACCAAGTTCGGCCCGATGCGCGCCGCCTTCGCCGGCAGCGCCGCACTCGAACGCGACGAGGCCGAAAAACGCGGCGCGATCCGCGGCAACGGCACCGACAGCTTGTCCGGCTCGCGCGCGCGCGGCGACATCAGCTACCAGTTGTTCGACGCCGGCAGCGGCCGCACCCGGGTGGCGGTGGCGATCGACTACAGCCTGCAAGGGCCGCTCGCGCAGTTCTCGCGCGGTGGCCTGGTCAAGGAGTTCGTCAAGAAAATGGTGGCCGATTTCGCCGCCAACCTGAACGCCCGGCTCGGTGTGCCGGTCGGCAGCGCGCCGCCCGAACCGGCGCCGGTGGCACAGGTGGACGCCGGTGGCGTGTTCTGGAGTTGGTTGTGGGGCAGCATCAGGAGGCTGTTCGGCGGCAAGTAATTGATGGATCGGGTCTTCACGGGTCACCCGAAATTCGTCAACCAAAGGCGATTGCAGTGCCAACCGGTAACGCTCAAAGTAGTGAAGAATCCGGCATTTGCCGCTGAATTTGCATTTCCGGAGCACTGCGCACGATATACGCAGAATCGATTATTTGTACTTTTGACGAGTACAATATCGATTCTATTTGTACGTATGAAAAGCCTATATGGCCACCGGCCTCCAAGACAACTATCGCAGCGCGATCCGCCAAAAGATCGTTGACAGCATCGCCGCGCCGGTTCCTGCCCTTACCGCACGGGATGTCTGGCTGCCTGCTGTGGCCAACAAGGCCGTCGCCGTCATCGGCATGCGCCGTGCCGGCAAAACCTCGCTGCTGTGGCGCATCGTCGATGAACGTTTGAAGCTTGGCGCGGCGCGTGAAGCACTGGTCTATTTCAGTTTCGAGGACGAACGCCTGGCGGGCATGACCGCGCTCGACCTGCAGTTGGTGATTGAAGAGTATTACAAGCTTTACCCGGAACGCCGCGACCGCGGGAGAACCACGTTTCTGTTGGACGAGATTCAGCTTGTCGATGGCTGGGAAACGTTTGCCAGACGCATTCTGGATTCGGAAGCGGTCGAGCTTTTTGTCTCGGGCTCTTCGGCGAAACTGCTTTCCCGCGAAATCGCCTCCAGTATGCGTGGCCGCGCCATGGAGGCGATTGTGACGCCGTTCAGCTTTCGCGAAATGCTGCGCCACCATGCGGCGCTGCCCGCCAAAGCCAGCCTACGCTTGACCAAAGCCGAGCGCTCGGCGCTGCGTCAAATGCTTGGGCGTTACATGACTTATGGCGGCTTTCCCGAGTTGCAGGCCTTGTCCGATGCGGGCCGCAGTCGCGAGCGCCTGGAGTTGTTGAAGACCTATGTCGATGTGGTGCTGTTGCGCGATGTCATCGAGCGCCACAATGTCAGCCAGCCGCAGGTGTTGCGCTGGCTGGTGCAGCAACTGCTCGGCAATACCGCGGGCGGTTTCAGCATCAACAAGTTTTTCAACGACCTCAAATCACGCGGCGTCGCGGTCGGCAAGGAGCGCCTGCATGAGTATCTGGCGCATCTTGAAGACACCTTCCTTGTGACCAGCATTTCCATCGCTACTGACTCGGAGCGCCGCCGCCAGGTCAACCCACGCAAGATCTATCCGGTCGACACCGGCTTGATGGCCCTGTTCGACGCTGGCGACAAACCCAACACCGGCCATGCGCTCGAAACCGTCGTCCTGCACGAGAGCCTGCGACGCGGTGCGCAGGTGGCGTATGTGCGCACCGCGTCGGGGTACGAAGTCGATTTTCTGGCCACCCGCTACGACGGCAACCAAACCCTGATCCAGGTCTGTGCCGATCTGCACGATGCCGCGACGCTTGAGCGCGAAGTGCGCGCCCTGCAAGAGGCCAGGCTGGAGCATCCCAAGGCCCGCTGCCTGTTGATCACGCTGGAACAACCGGTGCGCGAGTCGGCGATCGAGGGTATCGCAGTTGTGCAGGCGATGGACTGGCTGCTGGAGGCGCGAACGGATGGCGGAGGCGGATGAATCCGCGATCGAGAATTCGGTCGGAGGCACCACTGGATGCATTTAGTATCTCTGGTGGTATCGTTTATCGATAAGTGTCGCTGATAAGACACTTGTGCGAATGAAGAGCAATCCGCTCGATTGGCGGATTGATTCGCTCAAGACCATCGCGGACAGCCGCGGCATCGAGTGGCGCGAACCGTCGGGCAGTCACACCGCGTTTCGCCATCCAAACGGTGCGAAGTTGAGCGTGCAGCGAAGCGCCCGATCAAACCGATCTACGTCAGGAAGTTCGTGAAACTTGTCGAGGAAGGGATCGGCGAATGAAAAAGCCCGCATTGAATTATCCATTCGAGGTTCTGCCGCTGTCGAACGATGAAGGTGGCGGTTACGCAATCACCTTCCCCGATCTTCCGGGCTGCCGCTCGGATGGTGAGACGCCAGAGAAGGCGATAGAGAACGGGCTCTTGGCTTTGTCCGACTGGCTCGCGGTCGCGACCGAATTCGGGGACGCGATTCCAGTACCGTTTTCTTCGCTGAGCGGCCGCTTTGTCCAGCGTGTGCCGCGCTCGCTGCACCGTCAGTTGGTGGACGAGGCCAAGGTGGAAGGTGTGTCGCTCAATACACTGGTGGTCTCGCTTGTCGCTGAGGGACTCGGCCGCCGACATGCCGTTCGGCCGTCGTCGACCCCGCGGTCAAGTGGAAGAATTCCTCGTCGGCGTGCGGCCTGACCCCATAGGCGGCCGATCGAGGGTTCAAGTTTCAGGAATCACTCGACGGAATGTCGGGCATCGCGCCAGGCTCAAACCTCGTTGGAAGAGACTCGTCGAGCACCTCGACGACAAGGTCGATGTCGGCCATCGCCTCGGCCACTTTTTTGCGCGCGGGCGATGTAGCCGGGAAGCCAGCCGACGCGAGTTCGGGCTTCATTCACTTACTGTTTGTCTGCCAGCCAGTCGACCACGGTCAGGCCCTTGATGCGCGAAAACTCGCGTACGTTGTTGCTTGCCAGCGTCACGCCGAGGGTCAGCGCGTGCGCGCCTATCATCATGTCGAGCGCGCCGATCGGCGTACCCATTCTTTCCAGGTCGGCGCGTATGCGCCCATATGTCCTGGCGGTGTCGCGATCGAAGCCCGCGACCTCCAGCGGCAGCACAAACTCGTCGAGCGCAGCCTGGTTCTTCTCCCGGTGCTGGCTTTTGGCGACACCAAACTCCAGTTCGGCAAGCGTTGCCCAGGAAATGCAGATATCCCCGACGGTGTAGTCATTGAAGCGCCGCAAGGCCAGCGGTGGCCTGCGCTTGATGAGGGCGATGCAGATGTTGGTATCAAGCATCAC
>JANPGJ010000057.1:0-3529 GCA_031423955.1 Burkholderiales bacterium | reverse complement strand
GGGGGCGCCCAATGCGCCCTTACGGGGTTTGGTGCGCCCGCCAAAACCCCCGCCGCCGCCGTCCATCGCGACTTCCGAGCCGGTCATGTAGCGGCTTTCGTCGGACAGCAGGAACAGCACCAGGCCGGCGATCTCTTCGCGCGTGCCGAGGCGTTTCATCGGCACCTGCTGAACCCGCCGCAGGTTCTCCTCGCGCGAGCGAACGTCGAGCATGTTGGTATCGATCGGGCCCGGATGGACCGAATTGACCCGGATGTTCAACGGCGCGAGCTCGAGTGCCGCCGCCTTGGTCATGCCGCGCACCGCCCACTTGGTGGCCGTATAGGCGATCGCATTGGGTGCGCTGCGCAAGCCAACCGTCGACGACATGTTGACGATCGCGCCGCCGCCGGTGCGTTTGAACGCCGGCACCGCCGCGCACATGCCCAGAAAAGTGCCCAACTGGTTTACCCGCGTGTGCCGCTCGAACTCCGCGACCTCGGTATCGACCAGCGGCACCGGCTTGTAGACCCCGGCGTTGTTGACCAGGCCGTGCAGGCGCCCGAGACTTTCCGCCAGTTCCACCG
This sequence comes from Burkholderiales bacterium, assembly GCA_031423955.1. Lineage (GTDB taxonomy): Bacteria > Pseudomonadota > Gammaproteobacteria > Burkholderiales > JAEUOS01 > JAEUOS01. Next base: position 2,963 of record JANPGJ010000057.1, on the reverse strand, counting down.
CCCCCGCCCACTGCGCCTCGCTTGTCACGTCCAGCGGCAGAAAGCGGCAAGCGGCGCCCAGTTCGGCTGCCAAAGCCGCGCCTTCGGGCAGCAACACGTCGCCGATCACCACCCGGCCGCCTTCGGCGACCAGCGCGCGCGCCTGCGCACCGCCCAAACCGCGCGCGCCGCCGGAAATCAGGAACACCCTGTCGGAAAATCGGGCCATGCGCACCTCCTCGTTCGGGCGCCGGAAACTTTCGGCGCGACTTGATTTGACGTCAACCTGACAAACCGCTATATTTTCAAATATCGAAAATTATTTCGCATTTTCGAAACGTAGTATACCAACATTTCGGCCGGACAAAAGCACTTTTTTTATGCCCACCTGCGCGCGGTGCCGGCCGGACGTCGGCGACCACCGCGTCTGCCGCGCCATCCCGGTGCGCCAACCAACGAGGATCCTTGACAATGAACGCGTTCGATCCGGAAGTTGAAGTACTGCTTGAGCTCGGTCGCAAGGCCGGGCGGCCGCCGTTTCAGGACCTCACGCCGGAGGCGGCGCGCGCAGCCTATGCCGCCAGCTGGGATGTGCTGCAACCTGCCGCCGAGGAAGTCGCCGCAGTGCGCGATCTCGTCGTTGCCGGACCGGCCGGCGACCTGGCATTGCGCATCTACCGCGGTATCGGTACCGGTGCCGGCGAAAAACTGCCCTGCCTGGTGTTCCTGCACGGCGGTGGCTGGGTCATCGGCGACCTCGAAAGCCACGATCGCCTGTGCCGCCGGCTTGCCAACCGGGCACGCATTTGCGTGGTCGCGGTCGATTACCGCCTGGCACCCGAGCACCGCTTTCCCGCCGCCCTCGATGATTCGGTCGCAGCATGGCAGTGGGTACACGCGAACGCGGCGGCGCAGGACATCAGCGCCGGCAGCATCGCGATCGGCGGCGACAGTGCCGGCGGCAATCTGGCCGCAGTCATCGCCCTGATGGGGCGCGACGGCAGCGCGGCGCCGGCGGTCTTTCAGGCACTGCTCTACCCGGTGGTCGACCTGACGGCGGCAAGCGCGTCCTACCGCAGGGTGACCGCCGGTGTTCCCCTGACCGCGGCCACCATGCACTACTTCATCGGCCACTACACGCCGACCGCCGGCGACCGCCTGGACTGGCGCGCCTCGCCGCTGCTGGCGGGCAGCCTGGCCGGCAGCCCGCCCGCGCTGGTGCTGACCGTTGCCCATGATCCGCTCTGCGACGAAGGCCTGGCCTACGCCAGGCGACTTGAAGGTGAAGGCGTGCGGGTCACCGCCCTCCACCTGGCCGACCACATGCATGGCATGTTGATGCACGGCAAGCTGGTCAAGGCCGGCAACCGGGTTCTCGATTTCGTCGCCGCGGCGATCGGTGATGCGCTGCACCGCAACGCAGCAAGCGGCGCGCTGAAATGAGCCGCCCGACCCCTTCGCCATTGGCGAAGCATGAGGCGGCCCGCCATGCGCCGCGGGAAAATTCGTTTACCAGCAAATCCACTCGTGCTAGACTTTTCGAAAATCAAAAGTAGTTTTCGTAATTTCGAAAATTTATTGAGTCAATACCTGATGCCGGATTCATCATTCCCGGCCGCGTCGGGCGCAGAATTCCAACTGACCAACAGTCGCAAACCGCGTCAGGTTCGCGCAATCACGGAGACACGCCATGAAAGCAATCCATCGCAAGCCAGTGCAGGCCACAAGACTCGTGCTCGGGCTGGCCGCCGCCTCGCTGGCCTTCGCCGCGGGCGCCTTTGAACAACCCGCCGACGGGGTCTACAAGGACCGCGTCGACTGGGGCATCATGATGGACATGAGTGGCCCGACCGCGGCGTCGCAGGTACCCTGGACCAACGGCTTCCAGGACTACATGCGCAAGGTCAACGACGCCGGCGGGATCCACGGCCGCAAGATCAACCTGCTGGTGGAAGACGACCGCTACGACGCCGCGCGTGATCGCATCAACTACGAGAAACTGGCCGGCCAGACGCCGGTCATCGCGATTTCGGGGGTCGGCAATTCGAGCGCGCAGGTGGCCCTGATGTCGACCATCAAGAGCGGCAAGGTGCCGATCGTCGGTACCTACGCGACCGCCAAGGCCGGGGTCGAGCCGCCGAACCCGATGTTCTACGGCGGCTTCTGCGGCTTCAAGGAAATGGCCCAGGTCGGTGTCGGCTTCTTCACCGAACGGCTCAAGCTGAAGGCGCCGAAGATCGCGATCGTTCATCTCGACGTCGCCTCCGGCGCTGAATACTTCGGCTATGTTCAAACGGCGATCGCCGGCACCGGCGGCAGCGCCAAATCGATTCCGATCAAGGTCACCGCCGCCGATGCCAACGCCCAGGTTCGCGAAATCGATGCGATGAAGCCGGATTTTGTCACCCATCACGGGACCATCAATACAGCTCTGCTCCTGATGCGCGCAATGCAACAGAACGGCCTGAAGATCCCGGTGGTCGCCATCACCTACCTCGGCACGCCTGCGGTCTATGCGGCGATGGGCCCGGAAACCGGCAGCAACTATTATTTCGTGAGCTGTTTCACGCCAGGCACGATTGAAGAAGCCGGCACCAAGGAGATGGCAGCCGCCGCGGCGAAAAACGGCCGCGCCGCGCTCAAGGACGACATCAACTATGTGGCCGGATGGGTGATCGGCCAACTGGCCGCCGAGGCGCTCACCAAGGTAGGACCCGAACCGACGCGGGAAAAACTGGTGGCCATGCTCAACAAGGGATTCGAGGTCGATACCAGGGGGCTGTCGTCGCCGCTCAAGTACACGCCTGACAACAAGCTTGGCCTGACGGTCCTGCGCCCGTATGGCTACGACTACGCGACCAAGACCTACAAGGCGTTCGGCAGCTATGGCGATTACGTCAAGTACCTGAAGTAAGCCTGAACGTGCTGGCACAAGTCCTGTTCAGCGGCCTCGCACTGGGCAGCATCTATGGCCTGGTGGCCCT
>JANPGJ010000056.1:0-8227 GCA_031423955.1 Burkholderiales bacterium | reverse complement strand
CCGGGACGGCGTGCAAGCGCGTGGTCGAGCAGCGCGATCGCGGTTGGCGCGTCATGCGCCACCAGCGGGCCGATCTGGTCCGCGCTGCGGCCGTTGCGACCCAGCAGGTAGCCGCTGAGGCCGCCGCCGGTGTCGGCGAGGCAGGCGATATCGCGGCTGCGTGCATGCAGCCGCGCCAGCAGTTCACCGCGCTGGCAGCCGAATGCATTGGCGTCGAAACTCGTGACTGCGGCGAGATCCTGCGCAAGCATCGGGCGCAGGCCGGGAAGCAATGGCGGCGCCGACTCCGTTGTTGCGCCGGCGCCAAGCGGGGCGCGCAGCCAGCGGCTGATCGGCCAGCCGTCGACGAATCCCAGGCCGCGATACACGGCACGCCCGGCGGGGGTGGCGTCGAGCACGCTGATCAGGTTTGATTCACGCAAGCCCGCGATGCAGCGCGCCAGCAACTGCGTCGCCAGCCCCTGGCGGCGCTTGGCCGTGGTCACCAGCACCATGCTGATCCAGCCAAAACCGCCGGCGTAGGGCAGAGTGGCGGCGGTGGCATCCAGGCGGCCCGCTGGATTTTCGATCTTCAGCGCATGGCCCAGATCAAGAAAAAGTTCCCAGTCGGCGAGTACCTGGTTCCAGCCGGCTTCGACCACCAGCGCCTGGGCGCCGGCGAGGTCGGCCCGCTTCAGCGGGGCACACGGCGGATCGGTTGAGGCTTGAGTTGTTTGCATTGCCGCAAAGTGGAATCGGTGTTCGTATGTGCGCCGCAGCCGACGCCGGTCCGGCGTTCAATGCGCGCCGAATTGTCTTTATACCTGTCCGCGCCGGGCCCTGCTGCTCGACCGATCATGTTGGGCGGAAACGGTACCTGCGCCACCGCCATAAACGCATGGCCGACCCGGTCAACGCCACGATTCGCTATACTTGGTGTATCTGATGCACATAATGGTGTAAGCATGCGAACCAATGTGGAAATTGACGACAAACTGCTCGCCCGGGCGATGAAAAAGGTCGGTGCGAAAACCAAGCGCGAGACCATCCACCAGGCCTTGACTGCGCTGGTGAAAGAGCCGCCGGATTATTCGGCATTTCTCGCGCTTGCAGGCAAGGACCTGATTGATGCTGATTACGATCCCAAGGCATTGCATCGAAATCACCCGGAACCGGGTTGATGATCGCCGACAGTTCCGTCCTGATCGACTATGTCGGTCGTCAAAAAGGGCGTGCCTGGCATTTGCTCGAGGCGGCGCTCTCGGCTCGTGACGTCGTTTGCATCACACCGGAAATTCTGCAGGAGACCTTGCAGGGTGCGCGCAGCGACACCCACTTTCAGGCGCTGCGTCGCGGCTTGATCAAGTTCACCTGTCTGACCTCGCCGGATATCGCGGCGGACGCCGCCGCGGCGGCGCGGCTCTACGCGGGCGCGCGCTGGGTCGGCATTACGCCGCGTTCTCCGCTTGATTGCGCGATCGCTGTCGCCGCGGTTCGACATGGCATTGCCCTGTTGACCGAAGACCGTGATTTCGAAGCCTTGCGAAGAGTAGAGCCGCGCTTGAAACTCATCGATATTCCGCGCTTCTCCTGATCATGCACATCATCGAATCCCGCTTGGGCGCCCACAACGACGCCTACCGCGTCAACCGTGACCACATGCTGCGCCTGCTGGCCGAGGTACGCGCGCTGGAGCAACGCACACGCGAGCGCTCGGCCAAATCGCAACCGCTGTTCGAGAAGCGCGGGCAATTGCTGCCGCGCGACCGCTTGGCCTTGCTGATCGATCCCGGCAGCAGCTACCTCGAGCTGTCGGCGCTGGCCGGCTACGGGCAGGACAACAGCGACCTGCAAAAGAGCATCCCGGGCGGCGGCTCGATCACCGGGATTGGCTGGGTGGCCGGGGTGCGCTGCGTGATTGTCTGTTCCGACGCCGGCATCGAGGCCGGGTCGATCCGGCCGATGGGCTTGGACAAGATGTTGCGCGCGCAGACCATCGCGCTGGAAAACCGTCTGCCGTTCGTGCATCTGGTGGAGTCCGCCGGCGCCAACCTGCTGCAATACAAGGTGCAGAGCTTCGTGCGTGGCGGCGCGATCTTTCGCAACCTGGCGCGCCTGTCGGCCGCCGGCCTGCCGGTGGTGACGGTGGTGCACGGCTCGTCGACCGCCGGCGGCGCCTACATGCCGGGGCTGTCCGACTATGTGATCATGGTGCGCGGGCGGGCGCGCGCGTTTCTGGCCGGGCCGCCCTTGCTGAAGGCCGCCACCGGCGAGATCGCCACAGAAGAGGAACTGGGCGGGGCCGAGATGCATACCGCGGTCTCTGGGGTCGGGGAATACCTGGCCGAGGATGACCGCGACGGCATTCGGCTGGCGCGCGAGGTGGTGGGGCGGTTTGGCTGGGCGCGCCACCTGGCGCCGGCCAATCCGCCGGCAAGCGCGGCCAGGCCGCCGCGTTACGCGGCGGAAGAACTGCTGGGCCTGATGGCGGCCGACGGCAGGAAGCCGACCGACATGCGCGAGGTGATCGCGCGCATCGTCGACGACTCCGACTTTCTCGAATTCAAGGCCCTGTACGGTGCGGCCACGGTGACCGGCCATGCCGCGATCGAGGGCCACCCGGTCGGCATCATCACCAACAACGGCCCGCTCGACCCGGATGGCGCCAACAAGGCGACCCATTTCATCCAGGCCTGCTGCCAGAGCGGCACCCCGCTGGTTTACCTGCAGAACACCACCGGCTACATGGTGGGCAAGAGTTACGAGCAGGGCGGCATGATCAAGCACGGCTCGAAAATGATCCAGGCGGTAACCAATGCCAACGTGCCGCAATTGACGGTGATGTGCGGCGCCTCGTTCGGCGCCGGCAACTATGGCATGTGTGGCCGTGGTTACGAACCGCGTTTCCTGTTTTCCTGGCCCAACGCGCGCACCGCGGTGATGGGCGGCGAGCAGGCGGCGATGACCATGCGCATCGTCGCCGAGGGCGGCGCCAGGCGCAAGGGCATCGCGATCGACGAAGCGGCGCTGGTGGCGCAGGAGCGGGCGATCATCGAGACCTTCGAGCGCCAGCAAAGCGCGATCGCCACCTCCAGCCTGCTGCTCGACGACGGCATCATCGACCCGCGCGACACTCGCGCGGTGCTGGCCATGAGTCTCGCGATCTGCGACGAGGCTGCGCGCCGCACGCTGCGGCCGATGCAGTTCGGCGTGGCGCGGCCCTGAACCCGGACCCTCCTCATGTTCAATTCGATTCTGGTTGCCAATCGCGGCGAGATCGCGCTGCGGGTGATGCGCACCGCGCGGCGCATGGGCCTTCGTGTGGTGGCGGTGTATTCCGACGCCGACAGCGCCGCCGCCCATGTGCGGTTCGCCGATGATGCGCTGCGCATCGGCGGGCCGCGCCCGGCCGACTCCTATCTCGACATTCGCGCCATCGTCGGCGCTGCGCAGAAGAGCGGTGCCGAAGCGGTGCACCCGGGCTATGGCTTCCTGGCCGAGAACCCGGCATTCGCCGAGGCGGTGATCGACGCCGGCCTGATCTGGATCGGGCCGCCGCCCTCATCCATGCGGGCGATGGGCGACAAGGGTGAGGCCAAGCGCCTGATGCGCGCCGCCGACGTGCCCTGTGTGCCCGGCTACGACGGCGACGACCAGACCGACGCCACCCTCAATGCCGAGGCGCGGCGCATCGGCTTCCCGCTGATGATCAAGGCCACTGCCGGCGGCGGCGGCCGCGGCATGCGCAAGGTCGATTCGCCCGCCGGCTTTGCGGCGGCGCTGGCGAGCGCATGTTCCGAGGCGCGGGCGGCGTTCGGTTCCTCGACCGTGCTGCTGGAAAAGGCGATTGTCGAACCGCGGCATATCGAGATCCAGGTATTCGCCGATGACCATGGCCATGTGGTGCATCTGGGCGAGCGCGACTGTTCGGTGCAGCGGCGCCACCAGAAACTGATCGAGGAGGCGCCCTCGCCGGCGTTCGCCGGCGCCGACGGCCATCACCTGCGGCGGCGCATCGGGGCGATGGCGGTGGCGGCGGCGCGCGCCATCAAGTATCGCGGCGCCGGCACCATCGAATGCCTGTTCGATGCCGACCGGCATTTCTACTTCATGGAAATGAACACCCGCCTGCAGGTCGAGCATCCGGTCACCGAGGCACTCACCGGCTACGACCTGGTCGAGTGGCAGATCCGCGTGGCACGTGGCGAGGTGCTGCCGGAAACTTCGCAGGAAGCGATTCTCAAGCGCTTCGAGAGCGGTGGCCATGCCATCGAGGCGCGCCTGTGTGCCGAGGATCCTGCCCAGGACTTCCTGCCGGAAAGCGGCCCACTGCTGGCCTGGAATGTCGATGCCGCATCCGGCCTGCGGATCGAGCATGCGCTGGCGAGCGGCTCGCAGGTCGCGCCTTACTACGATTCGATGATCGCCAAGTTCGTGGCGCACGGCAGCGATCGCGACAACGCGCGCGAGCATCTGCAGCGCGGACTGCGCGCGGCACAGGTGCTCGGGGTGCGCACCAACCAGGCGTTCCTGGCGGCGGCGTTGGCACACCGGACCTTCATCGACGGTGATGCCAGCACCGGTTTCGTCGGCCGCCACCTGCCGGAATTGCTTGCCGCCAGCGCCGGCCTGCGCCCGACCCTGGCAGCACTGGTCGCCTATTGCGCAGGGGCGGCGCGCTTCGGACATGACCCGCGGGCGCTGGCCTTGCCGATGCCCTGGCCGGTACCCCTCAGTCTTTCGTGCGACGGCATCGCGGCGACCGCAGCCTTGCAGGGAATGGGCGGCGCGCGCTATCGCGTGAGTTACAACGATGTGGTCGAAGAGTTTGAACTGCTGGAATGGGCGCTGGGGCAGGCGCGCGTGGCCGGCGGTCGCGGCCGCGAGACGGTCGCCTTCGTGCTCGATGGCGATGATCTGTACGCCGCTGTGGCCGGTGTGCAATCAGTCATCACGGATCGCTCGCTGGTTGCCGCGGTCGCGCCTGGCGGTGCCGCCGCCGGCCAGATTCGCGCCCCGATGGCCGGCCGCATCGTCGCCTTGTTCGTGAGCGCCGGCCAGCGGGTCGAAAAGGGGGCGCCCCTGCTGGCGCTGGAGGCGATGAAAATGGAACATCCGTCGCTGGCGCCGATGAACGCGATCGTCAGCCAGGTGTTGGTGGAGCACGGCGCGCAAGTCAGCGCTGGCGCCCTGCTGCTGGAGTTGCAGGCCGACCAGTAGGCGGTTGGCGTATCGCTTGCGCGCAAGGCTGGTGGCGCGGCGACCGCCCGCGTGTTTATTTGCGGTGGCAATGCCGGCGCTGACTATAATCGTCCGCTCCTTTCCGGGTGCCTGCCATGCCATACAAGAGCCGATTCTGGGCCGACTACACCGCGCGGGAATTCGCGCAACTACGCGTCGACCAGGTGGTGGCGGTGCTGCCGGTGGCCGCCATCGAACAGCATGGCCCGCACCTGCCGGTGGCGGTCGACAGCACCATCATCAACGGCGTGATCGCCGCCAGCCTGCCGCATATCGGCGCCGAGATCGGCGCACTGTTCCTGCCGACCCAGCAAATCGGCAAGAGCAACGAACACGCGCGCTTTCCCGGCACCCTGTCGCTGTCGGCCACGACCCTGATCGCCAACTGGATGGAGATCGGCGCCTGCGTGGCCGCGGCCGGGGTCAAAAAGCTGGTCCTGTTCAATTCCCATGGTGGCCAGGTGTCGGTGATGGATATCGTGGCACGCGACCTGCGCGAGCGCCACGACATGCTGGTGCTGTCGTGCAACTGGTATGGCCTGGGTTTGCCCGACGGGCTGATCAGCGAGCACGAAATGCGCTTCGGCATCCATGCCGGCGAACTCGAAACCTCGATGCTGCTGGCACTCAGCCCGCACCTTGTCGATATGCGCCTGGCCGAGAATTTTGTGTCATCAAGCGAAGGCCGCGCAGCGAATTACGCGCTGCTGGGCAATGGCCAGGCCGCCAAGCTGGGCTGGCAGATGCAGGACCTGAATTCCAAGGGTGCCGCCGGCAATGCGCTGGCCGCGACTGCCGACACCGGCCGCGCCGCGCTCGATTTTGTCGGCCGCCGCTTTGCCGCCCTGCTGGCCGAGATCGCGAGCCTGCCGCCTGACACCTTGACGGCGGCGCCGGCGCCTTATGCGGCATGAATGACCTGATTCGCCTGGAGCAGGTCGACAAGCGTTACGCCAACGGCACCCAGGCGCTCAGGGACCTCACGCTGGACATCCGCGAACGCGAGTTCGTAAGTTTTCTCGGGCCCTCGGGCTGCGGCAAGAGCACCGCGCTGCGCATGATCGCCGGCCTCGCGCCGGTCAGCGCCGGCCGTATCGTCTGGCCGCAAACGCCGGCCGGCTCCGACCACGCGCATGAGCTGAGCTTCGTGTTCCAGGAACCGACCCTGATGCCGTGGGCGCAGGTGTTCGACAATGTGTGGCTGCCGCTGAAATTGAAAGGCGTGTCGCGCGCCGCCGCGCGCCCGGTGGTCGAAAAGGCGCTGGCCGATGTCGGGCTCGAATCTTTTGCGCGTGTCTATCCGCGCGAACTCTCCGGCGGCATGAAGATGCGGGTGTCGATCGCGCGCGCCATGGTGACCCGCCCGAAGCTGCTGTTGATGGATGAACCGTTCGCCGCGCTCGACGAGATGACCCGTTTCAAGCTCAACAACGACACCCTGCGGGTCTGGCAGGAGTTCGGCTTCACCACCATTTTCGTGACCCACAGCGTGTACGAGTCGGTGTATCTGTCGAACCGCATCGTGGTGCTGGGCGCGCGCCCAGGCCGCGTGATCGCCGATATCGCGATCGACGAACCGTATCCGCGCAGCGACGCGTTCCGCACCACGCCGCGCTACAGCGAATGGTGCGTCGAGGTCTCGCATGCGCTGCACGGCGCGGGCGAGGCCGCGTCATGAGCGACGTCTCGACGCACCGGCGCAACGCCGCCGATTCGTCGGCGGTGCGTGTCGGCGTGCCTTTCCTGATTTTTGCCACGGCGTTGATCGCCTGGGAAGCGGTGGTGCGGATCAACGCGATCCCGCACTACATCCTGCCGGGACCGCTGCTGGTGCTGCAGACCCTGTGGGACAACCTCGGCTCGCTGATGACGTCCTGGCTGTTCACCATGAAAATCACCTTCGGCGCATTGTTGCTCGCGGTCGCCGGCGGCGTGCTGCTGGCGATGCTGTTCGCGCTCTCCAGATGGGTCGAGGTGTCGCTGTTCCCGTTCGCCATCATCCTGCAGGTGACGCCGATCGTCGCGATCGCGCCGCTGATCCTGATCTACATCGACAGCACCACCGCGGCACTCCTGATCTGCGCCTGGATCGTGGCGTTTTTCCCGATCCTCTCGAACACCGTGATCGGCCTGCGGTCGGCCGATCACAACCTGCGCGACCTGTTCGTTCTCTACCGCGCCAGTCCCTGGCAGCGGCTGCGCCACTTGCTGATCCCGAGCGCGTTGCCGTATTTCATCGCCGGCCTCAAGGTCGCCGGTGGCCTGAGCCTGATCGGCGCGGTGGTGGCCGAGTTCGCCGCCGGCTCCGCCGGCAAGGAAACCGGATTGGCCTCGCGTATTCTCGAATCGAGCTTTCGCACCGAGATCCCGAAGATGTTCGCCGCCCTGGTGCTGGTGTCGCTGACCGGTATCGCGATCTTCCTGTTGTTCACCTGGATCGGCCGCCTGGCGCTGGGCAAGTGGCATGAATCGGAAATGAAAGGGGATCGTTGATGCTGGTGCTGCGCAATGCACGCCCGGCTGCGGGCGAGCATGCCGCCACCGGGCTCAGCGACCTGCTGGTGGTCGATGGCCGCGTCGTTCGCCGCGCACCTGCAGGCGGTTTCGAATACCCGGCGGGGGCGACGCTGCTGGACGCGCGCGGCGGCCTGCTGCTGCCGTGTTTCGCCGATATCCATACGCATATCGACAAGACGTTTGTGATCGGCGAAACCGGCGCGGTATACGGTGATCTGTTCGCCGCCATCGAGCGTATGGCTGAGCACCGCGCCGGCTGGACCGCGGACCAGGTCGCCGCGCGCATGCAGCGCGCGCTGGGTGAGGCCTGGGCTTGCGGCACGCGCGCCCTGCGCACCCATCTCGACTGGTTTGCGCAGGCCGAACCGGTGTCGCTGGCGGTATTCGAGGACATGCGCCGGCGGTGGGCCGGGCGGGTCGAGTTGCAGGCGGTGGCGCTGACCCCGGTCGATCTGCTGGCCGAGCCGCAAGTGGCGCGCAACATCGCGCG
>JANPGJ010000055.1:0-10596 GCA_031423955.1 Burkholderiales bacterium | reverse complement strand
GCGCAATGGATCGCCGAACGCGGGTTGCCGGTGCAAGGCTCGCGGTTGCGGCTGGCCTTCCCGAGCCGGCATCTGGTGCTTCTCGAGTGACGTTTCAACAATTCGCGATTTGGATTCCCGGAAACATTGTCCTCGCTATCGTCGGTCGGGCTGAATTTCCGTCGCCGCCCGATGGATTGACCACACGAACTATTGGTGGGCTGGTAGTACGCGACATTTCATGATCTTCGCGCAACTCAACTGTTCTCCGAGCGACGCGGCAACGGCAAGAGACACAACCCTCCCGGCGAGTTCCCAGTCAGTCGCGCCCCAAGACTTGCTTTATCGCCTTCGCGCTGAATACCCGCGTGCCGACGGCCGCGCGTCCGCGCCACGCCTCCACGCACCGCTCTCCACAGTTCTGGTGATGTCATCGCGGGCACGCCGCGATGACAATGGATTCTAATGGCACCGAGCGCGCTGTCGCGTCACAAGGAGCAGACCAAGACAAAGGTTTGATCGGCGCATGCGCCAGGCCAGTGTCGTCGGCGACGTCGCATCCGCGGCCGGCGCTACCGAAATTCCATTTCATTGAACAGGAGTAACCGATATGGCACTCCCGCCGCGTCATGCGCGATAGCGGGCACAAGGGTGGCGTCGCCGGCGCCAGGCTGGACGCCGGCCCCGGTGGGCCCTCCTGGAATTCCGGCGCCCGAGCGCTGGCGCGCAAGCGCGGGAACTCCGGCCTTGTGCCGCTGTCCGATTGCAATGTGACCAACCCGGAAACGCGCCCAAGCGCGCAAGCCAGCAAGGGTGACAACCGGCTCTGATGGACGCCAATACAGCAGGTAAGCCCGCCGCGCCGCGCGCCACCTGCGAAACCGTGCTCGCCGTGCGCCACTGGACGCCTGACCTGCTGTCGTTTCGCACCAGCCGGGCCGCCGGCTTTTGCTTCACGCCCGGACACTATGCGCGCCTCGGCCTCGGCGCTGATGACCATGCCCTGGTCTGGCGACCGTTTTCCGTGGTGTCCGCGCTGCGCGAACAACACCTCGAATTCGTCGCCACGCTGGTGCCGGGCGGCGGATTTTCCAGCCTTTTGTCGGACATCCGCGCAGGCCATCCGATGCGCGTGGGGTCGGCCAGCTATGGCTTCATGACCATCGATGGCCTGGCACCGGGGCAGGACCTCTGGCTTCTGGCCAGCGGGTCCGGTCTCGGTCCGTTCCTGTCGATTCTGCGCGACCCGGCCACCTGGCGAGCCTACGAGAACGTCATGCTGGTCCACAGCGTGCGCCATGCGGTTGAATTGGCCTACAGCGACGAGATCGCGGTGATTCCGGACGAAATGGGCCTGACGCTGCGCGAGCGATTGCGCTACCTGCCGGTGGTCACCCGGGAAGCCTGGCCAGGCGCGCTGGCGGCACGTATTCCGCAACTGATCGACAACAGCCGGCTCGAACAGGCCGCCGGACGCAATATCGACCTGCAACTGTCGCGCATCATGGTTTGCGGCAATCCGGAGTTGGCCGGCGCGTTGCGCGCGCAACTGACCGCGCGCGGTTTTCGCACCAGCCGTCGCGGCGCACCCGGGCAACTCGCTTTCGAGAATTACTGGCAAAGCAAGTCGTGACCACTTGCCGCCGGTATGTTGTGCCGGCCGCAATGCGTGCCCGCCGAAAGACTCGACGCCAGCGGCCGCGGGTTGCCGATCACGTTGACGCTCGGTTGCCGTAAAAGGCTCAGGATCCTGCTGCAGACCTGACAGGTCGCCTGGATGGTGCGGGTGGCTTCCGTCGAGCGCGCCAGGAAAATCGCGCGAAGCGAATTGCGGGATGGAGGCTGACGCGGACTCCGCGCTGTGGCTGTAGGACGGCACCGACGCGCGAATCAGCCGGCCGCCGGCACCGGCGCGGGCGCGCCAGCCTTACATTGTTGTTGTGTGCCGGATGCAACCGGCGGCGATCGCCGCATGAACCGGGCATCCGCTGATTTCAACTCAAGGAGCGCTCCATGAAACCCATATTGGCCGGCCTTATCATCGTCGCAGTCTCCATCCTCGCCACCGGATGCAACACGGTCCAGGGCATCGGCAAGGACGTCGAGCGCGGTGGCGAAAAAGTGCAGGAAACCGCGCGGGAAGTGCAGAAAAAGCTGTAGCGGCAGATGCCTCGTCTCAGACTGCGGCCGCGGCCGTGCCGGCCTGCGCATCCACCGGCGCATGCAGCGCGACGGCGGCAGCGTCAACCGGCAGCAACGCGCGTACCCGTGTGCCTGCAGCGGGCTGGCTGTCGATTTCCAGCGAGCCCCCAAGACCGACCATGCGTTGGCGCATGCCGGCCAGGCCGTGCGACTTGGGCCGGATATCGTGCGTTTCGAAGCCGACACCGTCATCCGCGATCTCGAGCCGCGCGGTCCCTGCCTCGACACTCAGCGATAGTCTCAGCGTTTTCGCATGTGCATACTTGACAGCATTGTTGATTGATTCCTGGGTGATGCGAAACAGCGCGATGGCCGCATCGTCCGAGAGATCGAAATCCTCTGCGGGCAATTCAAGCTCCAATTTCCAGCCGGCGCTAGCCTGCATCTGCTCGGCAAATTCGCGCAGCGCCACCACCAGGCCGAAGGCGGCTAGCGTGCTGGGCCGCAGGTTTTCGATGATTCTGCGCTTCGCATGCACGCCCTGGTCGAGGTTTTTCATCGCGCGGTCGAGTTTCTCGCCCAGCGAAGCCTGCTCCAGCGTGAGGTGGCGGCGGACCCACGCCACATCCATCTTGCTTGCCGTCAGGATCGCGCCAAGCTCGTCATGCAGTTCACGTGCGAGCGACGCCTTTTCATTTTCGCTGACCTGCTGCAGGTGGGACGCCAGGATCTCCAGCTGCGCGGTGCGTTCGGCGACAAGGTGATCGAGTTTGACGCGTTCTTCGGCCAGCGCTTCGCGGTGCAGATTTTCGGCCGCGCGATCGGCGCGCAGCCGGCGGAACAGGATCATCAGCAGCGCGACGTTGAGCACCGTCACCAGCGCCACGGAAATGCGCGACAGGTTGCGGTTGAAATTCCAGGCGCGTACCGAGGCAGCGGTGTTTTCCTGCTCGCGGGCCTGCAAGGCGGCCGACTTGGCGCGCAGCAGATCCATTTTTTCCTTGCCGATGTCGGTTAGGACCAATTCCTGTGCCAGGGCCTTTTTTCCGCTGCGCACCAGCGCGAGGGTAAGTTCCAGTTCGGACAGTTTCTCGCGCAAGGTGGCCGCCAGCGAGCTGAACTCGTTGAGCATCGAGGTATTTTCGGCATCGTAGTAGCCATCGCGCAACTCGAGCACCAGCGCGTTCATCCTGGGCCGTACCGACAGGTAGGTTTCCAGATAGCGTTCGCGATCAGTCAGGAGGTAACCGCGCAGGCTGGCCTCGGCATCTGCCATCATGCCCAGAAGCATGCTGAGTTGCGCCGATGCGCGCATTTCACGCACCGATTTGTCGTAGCTCTTGTGCAGGCGGGAATGGCCGATCTCGGAGGCAAGCAGCACGACGGCGCATACCAGGATCGAGCCTGCAAGCGTGATTTCCCAGCGCCAGCGGGCGCGAGCATTTGGTTTCATCGGTCTATATTCGCACAAGCCATATGCCGATCCTGTAAGCGCTGTCCTACAGAAAATGCGGCGCGGGCCGACTGCGGGCGCGCGCGTGCGGTGCCAGAATGGGGGCATGCATCGAGGCGATATCATCCGTAGATACGCGGGCAGCACGATTTCCCGCGCTCCGCAACCCAAAGGACCAGCATGGCCGCAGCGCCGCAAATCCGGCTTCTGATCGCCGACGACCACCAGATCGTGCGCGCCGGCCTGGCGCAGTTCATCGCCCTGCATGGCGATATTCTGCTTGCCGCGGAAGCCGCCACCGGCGACGAAGTGATAAGCCTGGTGCGAGCGCAGGAATTCGACCTGGTGCTGATGGATATCTCGATGCCAGACAAAAATGGCATCGACACCTTGCGCATCATCCGGCAAATCCGCCCCGAACTGCCGGTATTGATGCTGTCGGGCTATCCGGAGGAGCACTACGCTGTCAACCTGCTGCGTGCCGGCGCCAGCGGCTATGTCGCCAAGGACGCGTCACCTGATGAGATGATCAGGGCTATCCGCGTGGTGGCGCGCGGCAAGCGCTACCTAAGCGAAACCGCCGCCGACCTGGTGTCGGCGGAACTGGCGCGACCGGAAGGCAGCGCGCGCGCGCTGCACGAGACCTTGTCGCAACGCGAGTTCCAGATTTTTCGCAAGCTGGCCATCGGCCAGAGCGCCACCGAGATCGGCAAGGAACTGCACCTGAGCGTGAAGACGGTCAGTACCTACCGCATCCGCGTCCTCGAAAAGCTGAATCTGAAAACCAATGCCGACCTCACCTACTATGCGATCAAGAACGCGTTGCTGGATTGAATCCCGGCGCTGTAGGACAAATCCCGACAGACGCCGCAAGCGGATGCCCGGAGAATGACGCCTTATCCCGTTGCTGGCGCGTCCTGGCGCTCTCTCCAAACCACCGTTTCGCCTGCCATGGCACGCCCACTGAACGTCTTGCTGATCGAGGATTCGGCGGAACTGCGCGAGACCCTGTCGCAAAGCATTGAGGCCTCCGGGGCGATGATGCTGAAAGGTGTCACCGACAATTCCCACGATGCCATCCGCATGCTTGACAGCGGCACGATCGACGCCGCGGTGATCGACCTGCATTTGCGCGAGGGGTCGGGCCTCCTGGTGCTGGCCCACCTGGCGCGCAACGGCAATCCGCACCATGTGCTGCGCATCGTGCTCACCAACCATGTGACGCCGATGTTCCGGCGCAGCTGCGAACGCCTCGGGCTGGATCACTTCCTCGACAAGTCGCTCGAATTCGATCGCGCGATCGAATTGCTCGAGGAATACGCCGCGACCCGCCGCGGGCCGCCGGACGCGGCCTGAAGCGGGGTTCGCTGGCGTTTCGGTCCGGCGGTGTTCGATGCGCGACGGCCGGATTTGCGGGCCGCGTGCCCGGCTCCCGGACTTTCCTGGCAGCCGACGATTCCTGAGTCCGACAGGCTGCTACGGGCGCTCGATCTGCGGATCCTCGCCCCTGGAGCGTTCCAGGCCCTTGCGCTCGGCGTCCTCGAGTTCGCGCGCTTCCGCTGGCGTTGCCGGTTCGGCTGCCCGCGCTGCGTCGGCGATGTCGTGGTCGGCGACAAAGCGCTTGACGCCTTCATTGTAGTGACGCGCCGCCTTGTAGTCGCCCTCGCCCTGCACTTCCGGAGCATTCGCGTCGCTGTTGGCGGGATCTTTCGTTTGCGGTGGGTTCATGTCTTTTCTCCTGTCGAGGGTGGGGTCCGCACGCGGCAACGCGTGCGGATCTGGAAACTCCTGCAAGAGTAGTTGCGCGCCCGCCAGGAATCGGTGCGGCAACGCACGCTGGCGCCGCTGTTGTAGGAAGCGGCCGACAGGCGAAACATGCGGCGGCCGACACCCTGCCCGGCGGCAAATCCGCAAGATGGGAACTCGATCAACGAGAGGGAATGCATATGAATCCATCTATGGACAACATCACCGATCCGCGACAAAACCAGTTGCTCGCCGCGCTGCCGGCGGCCGAATGGGAACGCCTGGAAGGACAGCTGGAAGCGGTGGATCTGGCGCTTGGCCAGGTGGTGTGTGAATCGTGCGCCGAGCCCTCGCATGTGACCTTCCCGACCACCGCGGTGGTTTCCCTGATCTGCATGACGCGGGATGGCGGCACCGCCGAGGTCGCGGTGGTGGGAAGCGACGGCGTGGTGGGGGTGCCGCTGCTGATGGGCGGCGACGCCACCGCGAACCGTGCGGTGGTGCAAAATGCCGGCCTGGGCTACCGACTGCGTGCGCAGGTGCTCAAGGACGAGGTTCGGCGCGGCGGCCCGGTGCTGGCTATGCTCCTGCGCTATACGCAAAGCATGGTCACGCAAATGACGCAGACCGCCCTGTGCAACCGTTATCACTCGGTCGACCAGCAGGTCTGTCGCCGGCTGCTCATGGGCCTCGACCAGTCCTCCTGCGATGAGCTGGTGATGACCCACGAACTGGTGGCCACCCTGCTCGGCGTGCGCCGCGAAAGCGTGACCACCGCGGCGCTGAAGCTGCAACAGGCAGGGGTGATCCGCTACTGGCGCGGGCACATCGCGGTGCTCGATCGCCGCCGCCTCGAGCAGCGCGCCTGCGAGTGTTACGCCGCGGCGCGACCGGCTTGCTACCACCCGCTCACGACTGCGCTGGCGGCCTGACTTCGGCATCGGCCGCGCCGTCGCTGGCCACGGCCGATTGGAGCGCCTGCGCACCGGGGATGCGCCGCGGGCCGCGCACCGAAATCGCCCCACCGATGCCAAACTGTTCGCCCGGGATCAGCGGGGTTTCGGCGAACCACCGGCTGTCGAGTTGGGTGCGGGCGCCCGCTGTGCCATGCCCTTCAGCCCGGCAACTCCAGCACCTGCCTGGCGAGAATATTGCGCTGAATCTCGTTGCTGCCGGCGAATATCTTGGCGCCCAGCGCGTTGAACAGCGGCGCCACCACATGCAGATCGATTTCGTCGGTCTTGCAGTGATCGCGCAACCCGCCATACTCCTCGGCCGATTCGATCAGCAGCAGCGCCAGTCGCTCATAGGTTTCGGTAGACCAGATTTTCAGCATCGAGAGGGTGGCGGGAATCGGTTCGCCGCGCTTGGCAATCTCGGCGAACCCGGCATCTTGCGGGCCAGTGCGATCAATTCGGCCACCGATGTCGCTTTGACGTCCGGATGCACCACCTGCAGATTGGAAGTGTTGTGGGTCAGCGTGATCGGTACGAAATGCTTCACCGGGTCATAGCGCAGGTTTTTGTAGAGCGCCGGGTTGATGGTCAGCGAACCCATGGTGGCGAACAGCAGCGTGTAGCCATCGGGAGTGGCGCCCGCGACTGCCTCGGCACCGACCCCGCCGCCGGCGCCGCCGCGGTTTTCAATGGTCACCGGCTGCCCCAAGCGCTCGGCAAGCTTCAGCGCGAGGCTGCGCGCCATCATGTCGGAGGCGCCTCCCGCGGCAAACGGCACGACGAGGCGCGCCGGCTTTTCCGGCCATGCCGCGTGTGCGGCAGGCATCGCGCCAAGTGCCAACAACAGCGCCAGCGCGTGGCATCCATACGCCCGGCGCATGGTATTGGCAGGCCTCACCTAGCGCCCCTTGAATACCGGCGCGCGCTTTTCCTTGAAGGCCAGTTGGGCCTCCTTCGCATCGTCGGTCTTGCTGATCTGGGCCGTCATGTCCTGCTCGTAGCGATAGCCGTCGCGCAGGCTCATGTCTTCAATCACGTTCATGGTGTGCTTGCCCATGCGTGTCGATACCGGGCTCTTCGAGGCAATGGTTCGCGCCAGTTCCATGGCGGCAGGCATCAACTCTTCCGGCGTGGTGCATGCTTCGACAATACCCAGGCGATACAACTCCGGCCCCGGCACACGGTAACCGGTGAGCATCATGCGGCGCAGGCGCGAATGGCTGAACAGGCGCATCGCATGGCGACAGCCGCCAAGCAGGCCGACATCCACTTCAGGCATGCCGAGCGATCCTTTTTCAGAGGTCAGCAGTATGTCGGCGGAGGCCGCCATCGCCAGGCCAGACCCCAGCGCAGCGCCATTGATCGCCACGATCACCGGTTTGGCGCATTCGCGAATCGCGTGAAAGCATTCGCGCGTGCGGCGCGAAGGCGCGCCGAAGTCGCCCGGCTCCTTGATGTTTTGCGCGCGCCCCTTCAAGTCCGCGCCGGCGCAAAAAACCTTGCCGGCACCGGTCAATACCACCACGCGAATGTCGTCCAGTTCGGAGACCTTGTCCATGGCGTGGGTCAATTCATCATTCAGCGTGCGGGTCAGCGCATTGACCGGCGGGCTGTCCATGGTGAAGACCGCGACGTGGCCGTCGATCTCGATTTTCAGTTCGGTATAGCTGTTCATGGTTTTCCTGTAATTGATCGTCAGATGCCGGGGCCGGACGAAGTCGAAAAAACAAACGCCGGCGCGTTCGGCGAGCGAACGCGAGTCTATTGAACTTCGCGACTTCAGGTAAGTCGCGTTCGCGCAATGCAGCTATATCAAAATCCGGAACGGCACTTGCCCGCGCCTTGGAGCGTGCTGCAGACCGCCAGTCGGGGCATTGGTCCCGTGCATTGTCCGGACCACCGCTGGACTCGCAGATGGTCAGGCGGTCAGGTGTTGGCGTTGCCGATACGGCACTTCGGCGCGGGGTCGCAGCGTCGCGATGCCGCTCAAGCGCCTGCCGGCGGCCGCGACAGTCAGGCTTCGACGTCGATATCATCGCCGCCAATATCACGCGCCCCGTGTATGACGCGCTCGATGCGGATCATGCCGTCGTTTTCGCGGTAAAAGATCAAATAGCGGCCATGCGGGAGCATGCGCATGCCATCTCCCAACTCAGGCCGCTCCGTGCCAATGTGTGGCGCCCGGCCGATCCCAAGGCACTTCGCTTCCAGCTCATCGACGAAGCTGAACGCACGGACCGGGTTGTTCCGGGCAATATAGACAGCGATATCAATCAAATCCGCTTTTGCGACTGGTGAAAAATCAACCTTCATGATTTGCCGGATTGACCGGCAGCCACCTTTGCGATGCGAGTGCGCAACTCGGCAAAGACGGTTTCTGCAGGAAGGCCTGCGCCACTGTTCACGCCCTTCTGAATTTCTATGCGCAGGGCTTCGAGCTTCACGACGCGAAATTGCTCGCGGTCTTCCAGGGCGCGAAGCCCGTCGCGGATGACCTCGCTGGCGCTGGCATAGCGGCCTTGCTGAATCTGCTTTTTGATAAACGCCTCAAAATGTTCGCCCACAACATAGCTTGACGGCATGGCTTGGCCTCCGGAAGTCCTCTATCGGACGAGACTATCAAAGATTGATAGCTCTTGCAAGAATGGCGTCGCTCGTCGCGGGATCGGCACCAGGCGTGACCAAAGTGCCACGGTAAGCGCAAGTGATGGTGATGCCGAACCGGCGGCAAGTCGAACTCTGGTCGACTGCCCTCGAATCGCAGCGTTTTCGTCGAATCGAAGAACGCCGCGTGTCGCTGCCGCGGCCCGCAAGCCTGCTCAATACCTGACCAACCTGGCGGAATGAAATTTGTCAGGCGTCGCCGCCACGCCGGGCGGTTGCCGCAGCGCGTTGCGCCCGATGGCACCGGGCGTCGGGAACGCAGCGGCAGCTTGACATCGCATGTCGCATGCGCATAACATATGCGCATTGACGTTTTTGAGATCTCGATGAACTCCCTCTACGACACCGCCGCATTGAAAAAGCCCACCAACGTAAGCGTAAATGCCGATTTGCTGCTGAAGGCGAAGGCGCTGGACATCAACCTCTCGGCCACACTGGAGATGGCACTCGCAGCGGAAGTCAAGCGCCGGCGCGCGGAACAATGGCTAAAGGATAACAAGCCCTCGCTCGATGCCTACAACAAGTTTGTCGAGAAGCACGGCGTGTTCAGTGACGGGCTGCGCGGATTTTAGGGACCTGCAGGCCATGGCCCAGTTTTCAATTTACCGCAACAAAAACCCGCGTACCAAGGCCGACATTCCTTTCCTGCTCGATGTCCAGAGCGACCTGCTCGACCACCTTGATACCCGCGTCGTGATTCCACTGGCCAAGGCCAAATCATTCGGCGGCCCGCCTAGTGAAGCGCTTAAGCCCGTTTTCGACATCGGCGGGGAGCGCTGCATCCTGCTCACGCCGATGCTTGCGGGCATCTCGAAAAAAGAACTGGGGCCTGCGGCCGGCAGTTTGCGTGAAAACCAATTTGCGATTGTCGCCGCGCTCGATGTGTTGATCAGCGGGGTTTAAGGCACTCGCGTCCGTTGCTATCTATTCGCCAAATCTATGAAGATGAATTTGACCTGATCACCCTGAGTCGAGCGAGCATTATTGCGGGCAACCCGGCGTATCGCGGCGAGTATTCAGAACTGGTCATCTGTGGGCGCTAATCGAATGGCGTGACTAAGGATCGCAACCTCAGCGCCCAACAAACTTCGCGCGCCGCTTCGAATGAAACGCCTCCACCCCTTCCTTGAAATCCTCCGAACTGCGCAGCCGCGAATAGCAGTGGCCTTCGAGCTCGATGGCGATCGACAGCGGTGAATCCTCGGTGTCGTTGAGCAGCTTTTTGGCGGTGCGTTGGGCCAGCGGCGAGAAAGTGCGAAGCTCATCGACCAACGCGTCGGTGGCGGATTCAAGGTTGGCGTCGGGCACGCAGTCGGTGGCCACGCCCCACTGGAAAGCCTGCGGACCGGGGATTCGCCGCGAGCGCATCACGATGTCTTTGGTGCGGGTGATGCCGACCATTTTCTGCAGCCGCGCCGAGCCGCCGGAGCCGGGAATCTGGCCCAGCTTCTGCTCGGGCAGCGCGTACAGCGTGGTGTCGGTGACCAGGCGGAAGTCGCAGGCCAGCGAGACTTCGAAGCCGACGCCGAAGCAATAGCCGCGCGCCGCGGCGATCACCGGCTTGCCGATGCGTGCCGGGGTACCCATGTTCCAGGCCAGCTTCGACACATGCTCGGGGGTGGCTTCGAGAAAGCCCTTGATGTCGCCGCCGCTGGA
>JANPGJ010000054.1:0-2329 GCA_031423955.1 Burkholderiales bacterium | reverse complement strand
GACCTGAATCAGGTCGCGGCGTCGCTCATAGAGCATGTCTTCAACTTCTTCGTCGTAGATGCACGCCAGCTCTCTGTTGGTGGGCGGGTAAATGATGGTGACTTTGCGCTCGGCGAAATCGATGCTTTTCAGCTCACCGGTGACCACACGTGCCGCCTCACGCTGCTCAACGGGAACGAGCGTTTCTTCCACAAATGGAATTGTCCGTACGTCGAAGGTGGCGAATGAGACGTCGAGGTCGTCGTGCAAGGCCAATTGCCACTGTGAGTCCGCCCTTGGCGCCATTCCTTTTACAGCTTCCAGCACGCGGCGGCGGATGCGCTCGTCCGGCAGGAGCTCTGCCAGCCTGGCCCTGCTATGCGCGGACACGGATTCCATAACGCCTCGAAAAATGTCAAAAGCCTTATTCGCCAAATCCGGGGGAAATAAATCGCCTGCACCGCCAACGGTTACAGGCATTGCATAGCTGCCAGGCTTTGGCAATTGGCATAGAAGCTGAAATCGCTTGCTGGTAGCCGCGGCAATGCGCGCGCGTGAGCGAATTTCGCGGCCCTCCACCTGTACGCCAATTAGCTCAAATGCGCGCTGGGCATTCTCCAAAATCTGGACAAGCAAAGCTGCAGGGACAGTGTGTTCATCCTGCTCATCGCCCTTGACATGAAAACTGAAGGACGGAGGACGTTCGATATTTGACATGACGGCACATTCTCGCCTATTTGTCGGTCCGGTTCAATCGTCGTAACGAAAGGTTTGGAGGTTTTGAATCTCGCCGTCCTTTCAATTTTAATTTGCGCGATCAAACTGCTTTCGCAGGGCCAAGCGCGGCATGGCGAAAGCCCCGGTGTCGGTCACCTGTAGCGCGCATCCACCAGGTCGATTTCGCGCACCAGCTTACGCGAAGTCTCGTCGGAGATTTTCGACAGTCGTGCCAGACTGAATATCTCCTCGCGCTCGGCATGCATGCCGGCCAGACGCATCTCGCGCTCGACCTGATCGACCCGGCGCAAGCGCGCCGCCTGGCGGCCGGTGCTTGCGCCACCGTCGAGCCGGCGCTGATACAGCGCGATCACGCGCGCCGCCGCCTGGGTGCGGATATCGGCACCGGGTGACTGCGGTGGCAACTCGCGCTCGGCCTTCTCGATGGCGACAATCGCCGCTGCAGCGGCATCATGACGCGCCATGTCTTCCTCCTTGCGCTCGGCGGACTCTTCCGGCAGTTCAAGTCCCTTGAGAATCGGGGGCAACCCGATACTTGCCATCAGCAGCGACAACAGGATCACGGCCGTGGCGAGGAATACCGCGAGTTCGCGCTCCGGGAACGCGGTGCCGTCCGGCATCAGCAGCGGCAACGTCATCACACCGGCCAGGGTGATCGCCCCGCGCACGCCTGACAGCGAGACCGCGAGCACGACGCGCCAGTGCGGCCCGGTCAGGTGCCCGCCACGCTGCTGCACCTTGAACAAGGTCAGGCGCAGGGACGCCCACACCCAGATGAAGCGCAGCAATGCCAAGGCAAGATTGATCGCCAGCGCATAGACGGCAAGCCACCATGGATTCTGCTGCCCGCTTTGCGCCACCGATGCCACCGCGCCGCGCAGGATCGCCGGCAACTGCTCGCCGAGCAGCACGAACATGATGCCGTTCAACGCGAATTGCAGCGCATCCCAGACCGCGGCCCGCTGCACCCGGGTGGCAGCCAGCGCGCGGCCGCTGAGTTCGACCCGGCTCATCGTGATGCCGGCTGCCACGGCGGCAAGAATGCCGGATGCATGCACGCGCTCGGCCAGCAGGTATGCACCGAACGGGATCAAGAGGCTGATCAGGATCGGCGAGCCGCTTTCCTCGCCGATCCGCTCCGACAGCGCGCGCTGCGCCGCGGTCACCGCCAGCGTCACCCCGACGCCCAGGCCAAGGCCGGCGACCGCCATCCACAGGAATGTCAACGATGCCGACAGCAGCGAGAAGCCGCCGGTCAGGGCGGCGGCCACCGCAAAGCGAAAACACACCAGACCGGTGGCATCGTTGAGCAGGGCTTCGCCTTGCAGGATATGCATCAGCCGCTTCGGCATCGGCACCCGCGAGGTGATCGACGACACCGCCACTGGATCGGTCGGCGAGACGATCGCCGCCAGCGCGAAGGCCAGCGCCAGCGGCATCGTCGGTATCAACCAGTGGATCAGGAAACCGGCGCCGATCACGGTGAATACCACCAGCCCGAGCGCCAGTTCGAGGATCGCCGCCCGGTCGCGCAGCAAGCGATCGTTGGGCATGCGCCAACCGTCGAGAAACAGCAGCGGCGGTTTTCTTCCTGTTGTTTCTGCCGCCGCTG
>JANPGJ010000053.1:0-28776 GCA_031423955.1 Burkholderiales bacterium | reverse complement strand
GCCGGCTTCCGACCTGACGCCGCTGATCGAAGTCGAGCAGCGTTTGTGCGCGGTGATGGCCGAAAAGCATCCGCTGGCGGCGAAGGAGACGGTCAGGATGCGTGATTGCCTGCGCTATCCATTGGCCATGCCGGGCGTCGGACTCGGTGCGCGGGCCCTGCTCGACGGATTTTTCGCGCGCAGTTCCCTCAAACCGAATGTCGTGCTGGAATCGAATTCGTTCGAAATGCTGCGCAATTTCGTGCGCACCAACGATGCGGTGTCGTTCCAGATCCAGGTCGGCACGCCGCTCAAGCGCAACCAGGACGGGCTGACCGCGCGCCTGATCGACGAGCGGGTGTTTCCGCGTCAGCCGCTGACGGTGGCGCAACTGAAGGGCCGGCATCTGCCGCAACCGGCAATGCGCTTTCTGGCGGCGCTGCGTGAAACCCTGGTCGGTGGCGCCAGCGCCTGACGCGGGCCACGCTGCCCGCAAGTTACTCCTGTCATCTTTCGCAGGCATGATTCCCGCTCCTGCAACCAGCACCTGAACCCGCAGCCGCCGCAAGCCGGACCCGCCATGCCATTTTCAATCGATGACCTGCACCGAGTCGGCGCCATTCTGGCGCGCGCCGCGATAAGCGAAATCATGCCCCTGTTCCGCCGCCTGACCGCGGCGCAGGTCAGGCACAAGACATCCGCCTTCGAGGTGGTCACCCAGGCCGACGAAGCGGCCGAGGCGCTGATCACGCGCGAACTGCGGGCGGCGTTTCCGGGCGCGATCGTGATCGGCGAAGAGGCCACGCATTCCGACCCGGCCCTGCTGGACGCTATCGCCACGGCGGAACTCGCCTTCATCGTCGACCCGATCGACGGCACCAAGAATTTCACCTGCGGCCTGCCACTATTCGGCGTGATGGCCGCGGTCACCTCGCGCGGCCAGGTGCTGGCCGGGGTGATCCACGATCCGCTGCGCGGCGACTTCGCCTATGCCCTGCGCGACCAGGGGGCATGGCTGCAACATGCCGACGGCACCCGCGTCGCCATGCGGGTCGCAGCACCGGTGCCGGTGGCGCAAATGGAGGGCATCGTCGGCACCACTTTCCTGCCCGAACCCTTGCGCACCCAGGTCAATTCACGTCTGTCGCGTCTGGCCCACACCACCTGGCTGCGCTGCTCGGCACACGAGTACCGCACCATCGCCGCCGGCCATTGCCACATCCTCTTCTACAACAAGCTGATGCCCTGGGATCATGCGGCCGGTTGGCTATTGCATCGCGAGGCCGGCGGCTACAGCGCGCATTTCGACGGCACGCCGTATCTGCCCACGCAGCGCAGCGGCGGGCTGATCTATGCGCCGGATGAAGAGAGTTGGCAGGCGGTACGTGCGGCGCTGCTTGAGGACTAGACAGGTAAGCGGGATATGCGGCGTCGTCGGTCGTCGACTAATGTTCCGGTATGTAACGGCCCCGCGCGGTGATTGCAATTGGCACGGCGGCTCGAGCCCGCCGGCACGATCTCACGCAGGGAAGAGTCACTACACGGCGACGCCACGCAGGTGCCATATGAGTGGCGAGATGAGGATCGAGAAAACACATAGTGCGAGGTAGCCATATTGGACGAACTTCAAGTCCATTTCCTCAAGCCTCTTTCGTCGCCGAATCATCAGAATCGCGAACCCGACCCAGTAGGCGACGAACGCGTACATGCATCTCAGAAGTGTGGCACCCCCATCCAACATGGCGCTGGTGACGACGAAGGCAATTGCCTGTTGTACCGTCGCGCTGAGCAACGCATTCCTGAGTGCGCGAGGCGGTTTCGATTCCGTCGCAACATCTGTCGGCAGCCCCATGGATTTGCCCCTCCCGCAAGCAGACGCATTCTTTGCTCTTCGTGACACCTTTTGGCCATGTCGCGAAGGTACTCCCTGAGATGTGGAGCGGTAGATGTTGACACCTGTTGTCCCTTTGCCCAGTCAACGGGTTGTAACCGAAACCGAGAATGATTTCGAGGGCACTGGATCGTGTTCCGGGAAAAAAGTCGAATGCGTCAAGATCATGCCGTGTCCGTGCGGATCGATTTTCAATGATCCGACTCGTTCGCGCTGCACGCCTGAGAGCGTGTTCATGACGGCCTGACGCGACAACAAGTGATAGCCGCAGGTCTGCTGCGCGTGCGCCGCCACGGGTTATCAGTCCATGGGTCCGGAGCGCGGTCATCACGACCGCCACAGCGAACAATGGCTGGATGCCTTCAAACACCTTGCATATGCTGCCATGCTTGCGCACGGCCCGAATCATGCGAGGTTCACGCCGCCCGCGCCCGCTGCCACAGCGCGCGACTGGCGCGCGTCGCGTCTTCCAAAATGTTCTCGAGGTCGCCGAATACCGGCCGCGCATCGGCCACCACCTGGCGGCCGTCGACGAACACATGTTCGACATCGCGGCCCTGCGCCACATGCACCAGGTTGCCGAGCGCGTTTTCGCACGGCACCAGGTGTGGCCGGCGAAAATCGAACACCGCGATGTCGGCCTGCTTGCCGACTTCGAGCGAACCGATGCGGTCTTCTAGACCCATGGCGCGGGCGCCGTCGATGGTGGCCATGCGCAGCACGTCGGCCGGCTGCCAGAAGTCGTCAACCCGGCCCTCCTGCACCCGGCCCATCGCCAGCGCCCAGCGCATCACCTCGACCATGTCGGCATGCATGTTGTCGGAGCCCAAGGTGAGGCGGGCGCCGGCGCGGCGCAGGCGCGAGGTCGGCGCGATGGTGCCGCCGGTGGCATTACCCTTGGGCACATGCGCGACATTGATGCCGGCGCGGCCGCAACGCAGAATGTCGGCTTCGTCCATGTGGATGCAGTGGGCGGCGATCAGGCGCTCGTTGAGCAGGCCGACTTCTTCCAGCAGTTGCGCCGGCGTGCGGCCGCTGCGGCGCTGCACCTGCGCCACTTCGGTCTTGCTTTGCGCCAGATGGGTGTTGACGCGCAGGCCCTTGTCTGCGGCGGCTTTTGCGATCTCGCGCAGCAGGTCGTCGGAACAGGTGTCGGGTGCGTGGGCGGAGAGCTGGACCCCGGCGCGGCCATCGAAGGCGCCATGCCAATGCGTGGCTAACGCCAGCGCTTCGCCGAGTGTGGCCTCGCCGATCGCGCGCCGGTGTTCCCAGCGGCCGTCGCCGATCAGAGAGAAATCGGCATCATGGATGCGCCCGCAGTTGACCACCCGGCCGCCGAGTTCGGCCATCGCCGGCAACGTGAGGTCGGCATGCACATAGGTGTCGTTGATCAGGGTCGAGCCGAACAGCAGGGCCTCGGTGGTGCCCAGGCGCGCCAGCGCGATGGCCTCGTCCGGGGTGACATCGTGGCCATGCGGAATGCCGGGGGTATAGGCAGGGGCGAAGCCGAGGTCTTCGGCGACCCCGCGCACCATGGTCAGGATGGCATGGGTGTGGACGTTGACAAAGCCCGGGCAGGCGACCCGGCCCGGCAGGGCCAGGCGACGGCTCACCGCTGTCGCGGCCGGCCAGTCGCGGACCGCTCCGACCCAGGTGATGCGCCCGGCGGCAATCGCGATTGCGGCATCGTGCAGTACGCGCATCGCGGGGTCGACCGTGATCACGGTCAAGTCGGTGAGCAGCAGATCGGTAACAGGTGGGGTGGCGGGCATTCTTAGGCTCCGGGTCGGGGCGGTCAAAGGTGCAGATGAGCCAGGAAGCGGCGGGTGCGGTCCATCTGCGGCTGCTCGAATATCTGCTGCGGCGGCCCGGTCTCGACCACCATGCCTTCGTCGATGAACACCACGCGGTCGGCGGCGCCGCGTGCGAAGCGCATTTCATGGGTGACCGCCACCATGGTCATGCCGGCCTCGGCCAGTTCGGCCATCACGTCAACGACTTCGGTGACCAGTTCAGGATCGAGTGCCGAGGTCGGTTCGTCGAACAGGATCAGCTCCGGCTGCATCGCCAGCGCCCGCGCGATCGCCACCCGCTGCTGCTGGCCACCGGAGAGTTGGTTCGGCCGCTTGTCGACATGCGATTCTAGGTGCACCCGTGCAAGTTGCGCGGCCGCACGTTCGCGCGCCGCCGCTGCCGACAACCCCTGCACCCGCTGCGGCCCGATCGCGACGTTGTCGAGGGCCGAGAGGTGGGCAAACAGGTTGAAGCGCTGGAACACGAAGCCGATGCGCGCGCGTTGCGCGGCGACCACCGCTTCGGGCAGATTGCGGCCGCTGCTGTCGCGGCCGATCCGTTCACCGCGCAACAGCACCTCGCCGCCGTCCGGCGCCTCCAGCCAGTTGAGGCAACGCAACAGCGTGGTCTTGCCCGAGCCGGAGGGGCCGATAATCACCACCGTCTCGGCTTCGTCCACGGTCAGCGAGGCCTCGCTCAATACAGTGCGTGCGGCGAAATGCTTGGTCAGCCCACGGGCCTCCAGAACCACGCCGGCCATCAGATCACCATACCGGCAGGCGCCGTTCCAGCCAGCGCGACAGCCAGGCCAGGACCGAAATCGTCGCGTAGTAGTAGAGCGCGATCAGGAGGAAAATCTCGAATGGTGCGAAGTGCACGGCGATGATCGCCTGGCCGGCGCGGGTCAGCTCGTAGACTGAAATCACCGACAGCAGCGCCGAGCCCTTGACCAGGGTGATCAGCTCGTTGGTGGTCGGCGGCACCACCGTGCGCAGCGATTGCGGCAGCAGGATATACCAGAGGATCTGCCGATGCCGCATGCCGATCGCCCGTGCCGCTTCGGTCTGGCCGCGCTCGACCGCGCCGACGCCGGAGCGTACGATCTCGGCGATGAAGCCGGCGGCATTGAGGCCAAGCGCCAGCACGCCGGCCCAGAATTCCGGCAGGTTGAGCCCGATCACCGGCAGCGCGAAATACACCAGGAAAATCTGGATCAACAGTGGCGTGCCGCGAATGAAATCGACATAGGCGCGCACCGCGAAGCGCACCGCCGCCAGCCGTGACAGCGACGCCAGCCCGAGCAGGCCACCGAGCACCACGCCCAGCAGCATGGCCAGCGAGCAGATCTTGGCGGTGGTCAGGAGGCCCGCCGCCAGCAGCGGCATCGCCTTGCCCACCAGGGCCCAATCGAACACCATGGTCAGAGCTCCTGTCGTTCGCGCTCAAGGAAAACGCTGAACAAGTCCCTGGAATGCGGACTCGCCAACGAAGGGTTTTTTCGATTCAGCTGCTTGCAAAAGTGACATTCTCGACCTGTGGGCTGGTCCAGTGTTTCTTCAGCTCAGGTTCGGCACCTTGTCGGCCAGTTGCATGCGAAAGCCGAACCATTTTTCCTGCAGCTTGTAGAGCGTGCCGTCGGCTTTCAGGCGGGTCAGTTCGGCGTTGAGAAAAGCCACCACTTCCGGGTCTTCCTTGCGCGCGGCGATACCGGCCCAGTTGTCGGCGCCCATGCCCTTGACAATGGCGTATTTGCCGGGCGCGTCCTTGAGCACCATCGCCAGGGTGGCCAGGGTGTTCAACACGCCGTCAACCCGGTTTTGCGCCAGCGCCACATAGGCCGCCGGGTGGTCGTCGAAGGTGCGCAGTTCCTTGAAACCGGGGCCGCCGGCGCTTTTCAGGCTAGCGGCGATTTTCTCCTGCAGGATCATGCCCGGCGAGCCCAGCTTGATCGCCAGCACGCGGTTGTTGAGATCGGTGGTGCCCTTGATCTTGTCGGCATCGGCGGCGCGCACCAGCAGTGCCTGCGAGGCCTCGGCGTAGGGAATGCTGAAAGCCACCCGTTCCAGGCGCTCTTTGGTGTAGCTCATCGAACTCATGATCACATCGAACTTCTTGGCATAAAGCGACGGGATCACGCCGGCCCATGCGGTGTCGATGAAGTTCGCCTTCACCCCCAGCGACTTGCACATCAGTTCGGCCAGTTCGACGTCATAGCCGACGATTCGGCCTTCCTGGCGGTAGGTGAATGGCACATAGGCCGCTTCGCAGCCGATGCGCAGTTCGCCTGATGCCTTGATCTGCGCCAGGGTCAGGTTTGCGTGGGCAAGCCGGGGCAGGGCGCTGCCGGCGGCAATCGAGGTGGTGGTGGCGAGAAACCGGCGACGTGAAATGGTCATGCGAATCTCCTTGGCTGGTGGATGGGCCGCGCGGCGTGAATGCTTGCGGCTGCGGCGTCCGCCTTGACTGCATGAACGGCGGACTTGCACAGATCAGGAAAGCAAGATCAAGGCCATTCTAGCTGCGCTGCCCGATGCCGGGTCAGGCACCCACAACCGCGATTACTTGCGCCTGAACAACGCCGCGATCTCGCCGACGATGCCGCGGCGGAACGCCAGCACGCAGATCACGAAGATCAGGCCGGTGACAATGGTCACCGATTCGCCGATGCTCTTGAACCATTCGATGCCCGACACGCTGGCCAGAAGTTCGCCGAGGTCGCCCAGCTTGTCTTCCAGCGCCTTCACCACGAAGGCGCCGAATACCGGCCCCAGCACCGTGCCCATGCCGCCCAGGAGCGTCATCAGCACCACTTCGCCCGACATGTGCCAGTGCACGTCGGTCAGGGTCTCGAAGCCGAGCATCAGGGTCTTGGTGGCGCCGGCCAGCCCGGACAGCGCGGCCGACAGCACGAAGGCCAGCAGCTTGTAGCGGTCGACGTCGTAGCCCAGCGAGATCGCGCGCGGCTCGTTTTCGCGGATCGCCTTCAAGACCTGGCCGAACGGCGAATGGATGGCGCGATGGATGATCCAGAAGCCGGCAACGAAAATCGCGAACACCACGTAATACAACGTGCGGTCGTCGGCCAGGCTGATGGTGCCGAACAGGGTGCCGCGCGGCACCGCCTGCAGGCCGTCCTCGCCGCCGGTGAACGGCGCCTGCAGGCAGAAGAAATACAGCATCTGCGACAGCGCCAGGGTGATCATCGCGAAGTAGATGCCCTGGCGGCGGATCGCCAGGCTGCCCACCACATAGCCCAGCACGGCGCCGGCGGCCACCCCGGTCAACAGCCCCAGTTCGGTCGGCAGGCCCCACACCTTGATCGCATGGCCGGCGGCGTAACCGGCGCCGCCGAGGAAGGTGGCGTGACCGAAGGACAACAGGCCGGTGTAGCCGATCAAGAGGTTGAAGGCGCAGGCGAACAGCGCGAAACACAGCGCCTTCATCAGGAACACCGGATAGACGAAAAACGGCGCCACCAGGCCGAGAGCCAGGAGCGCGACGTAGAGAGCGGTTTGGCGGTTCATTTTTCCTGGCCGAACAGGCCGGCCGGCCGCACCAGCAGCACGATGACCATGATCACGAATACCACGGTGGATGAAGCCTCGGGGTAGTACACCTTGGTCAGGCCTTCGATCAGGCCCAGGCCCAGGCCGGTCAGGATCGAACCCATGATCGAGCCCATGCCGCCGATCACCACCACCGCGAACACCACGATGATCAGGTTCGAGCCCATCAGCGGATTGACCTGGATGATTGGCGCGGCAAGAACGCCGGCGAAGGCGGCCAGGCCGGTGCCGAAACCGAAGGTCAGCATCACCATCAGCGGCACGTTGATGCCGAAGGCCTGCACCAGTTTCGGGTTTTCGGTGGCGGCGCGCAGGTAGGCGCCCAGGCGGGTGCGCTCGATCACGAACCAGGTGGCGAAACAGACGATCAGCGAAGCCACCACCACCCAGGCGCGGTAGTTGGGCAGCACCATGAAGCCGACATTGGTGGCGCCACGCAGCAGGTCGGGCACCGGGTACGGTTGCCCGGAGACCCCGAAGAACGAGCGGAACAGGCCTTCGAGCATCAGGGTCAGGCCGAAGGTGAGCAACAGGCCGTACAGGTGGTCGAGCTTGTAGAGCCATTGCAGCATGCTGCGCTCGATCAACATGCCGATCGCGCCGACCACCAGCGGCGAGACCAAGAGCGCCACCCAGTAGTTCAGGCCGAATACGGTGAGGCTGATGTAGGCGCCATAGGCACCCATCATGTACAGCGCGCCATGCGAGAAATTGATGATGTTGAGCAGGCCGAAAATCACCGCCAGGCCGAGCGAAAGCATTGCGTAGAACGAGCCATTGACCAGGCCCAGCAATAGCTGGCCCAGCATTGCCTGCAGGGGGACGCCGAAGATTTCCATGCTTGTCAGGAGTGCTCCGTGCGGGCCTGGCCAGACGGCCGGGCCCGCTGCGGGCAAGCGCTTGGCTTACTTCTTGGTGATCATCGGGCAGCGTGAGAGCGACAAGGGCTGGTAGGCCTGTTCACCCGGAATGGTGGCGCGGACGTGATAGTAGTCCCACGGGTACTTCGATTCCGCCGGCTTCTTGACCTCCATCAGGTACATGTCGTGGATCATGCGGCCATCGGCGCGCACGTAGCCGTTCTTGGCGAACATGTCGTTGATCTTGGTCTTCTTGAGAACCGCCATCACCGCATCCGCATTGTCGGTGCCGGCTGCCTGCACCGCCTTCAGGTAGGTCAGGGTGGAGGAGTAGACCCCGGCCTGCACCATGGTCGGCATCTTTTTCATCTTGTC
Organism: Burkholderiales bacterium; assembly: GCA_031423955.1. Taxonomy (GTDB): domain Bacteria; phylum Pseudomonadota; class Gammaproteobacteria; order Burkholderiales; family JAEUOS01; genus JAEUOS01. The sequence goes on along the minus strand of JANPGJ010000053.1, from coordinate 20,311 downwards.
GAAATAACGGCGCCCGAACTTGCGGGTTTCGTCATTCAGGTCCCAGTACCAGCCGTCGGTCAGGAACATGCCCTGGGTGGTGGGCAGGCCGAGCGAATGCACGTCGGTGATGAACACCAGGAGGCCGGCGAGTTTCTGGTTCTTGGTGAGGCCGAATTCGTTGGCCGCCTTGATCGAATTGATGGTGTCGCCGCCGGCGTTGGCGAGACCGACGATTTGCGCCTTCGACGATTGCGCCTGCAGCAGGAACGACGAGAAGTCGGCCGCGTTGAGCGGGTGGCGCACCGCGCCTACCACCGTGCCGCCGCCGGCCTTGACGACGTTGGCGGTGTCGGATTCAAGCGAATGGCCGAACGCGTAATCGGCGGTCAGGAAATACCAGGACTTGCCGCCCTGCTTGACGATCGCGTTGCCGGTGCCGTTGGCCAGCGCATAGGTGTCGTACGCGTAATGCACCGTGTAGGGGTTGCAGTCCTCGTTGGTCAGGCGCGTGCTGGCGGCGCCGACGTCCATCAGGATGCGTTTTTTCTCGCCGGCGACCTTGGTCACCGCGATGCCGACCGCCGAATTGAGGGCGTCGGTGATCATGTCGACGCCCTGCTGGTCGAACCACTCGCGCGCCTTCTGGGCGCCGACGTCGGCTTTGTTCTGGTGATCGGCGCCGATGATCTCGATGTTCTTGCCCAGCACCTTGCCGCCGAAATCGGCGACCGCCATTTTCGCCGCTTCGACCGACCCCTGGCCGCCGAGGTCGGAATACAGGCCCGACATGTCGGTGAGCACGCCGACCTTCACCACGTCGCCCGAGACCACGCCGGGCTTGGCCTGCTGTGCATTGACCGCCGTCATGGCGAGCAGTGCGGCGCTTAGTGCCGCCACGATTGTCTTGCGTTTCATCTTGTGTCTCCTTTGGATTGCATCAGCTTACACACCGAGGTACTCATGGAGCATGTCCATCTTCGCGTCCAGCTCGCCGCTGGCGAAGCCTTCGACGATGCGACCGTGCTCCATCACGTAAAAGCGGTCCGCCAGCGGTGCGGCGAAACGGAAGTTCTGCTCGACCATCACCACCGTGTAGCCGCGCGCCTTGAGCATGCGGATCATCCGCGCCAGGGCCTGCACGATGACCGGTGCCAGGCCTTCGGAAATCTCGTCGAGCAACAGCAGGCTGGCGCCGGTGCGCAGTATGCGCGCCACCGCCAGCATCTGCTGCTCGCCGCCCGACAGGCGGGTGCCTTGCGAGGCGCGCCGTTCCGCCAGATTCGGGAACATCGCATAAATTTCGTCGACCGACATGCTGCTCTTGTTTGCGCCCACCAGCGGCGGCAACAGCAGGTTTTCCTCGCAGGAAAGGCTGGCGAAGATGCCGCGCTCTTCCGGGCAGTAGCCGACCCCGAGGTGCGCGATGCGGTGGGTCGACATGCCGATCGCCTCGACGCCGTTGATGCGGATCGAGCCGCTGCGGCTGCCGGTGAGGCCCAAGATCGCGCGCAGGGTGGTGGTGCGGCCGGCGCCGTTGCGCCCGAGCAGGGTCACCACCTCGCCGCGATTGACGCTGAAGTCGACGCCGTGCAGGATATGCGACTCGCCGTAGTGCGCATGGAGGCCGGCGACTTCGAGCAGGGTTTCAGCCATGGGCGCCTGCCAGCGCGGTGTCGGTGCTGCCCATATAGGCTTCGATCACCTGCGGGTTGGCCGAAACCTCGGCATACGGGCCTTCGGCGAGCACCGCGCCGCGCTGCAATACGGTGATGGTGTCGGCGATGGTCGACACCACGTTCATGTTGTGCTCGACCATCAGGATGGTGCGTTTGACCGACACCTTCTTGATCAGGCCGGTGACGCGCCCGACGTCTTCGTGGCCCATGCCCTGGGTCGGCTCATCGAGCAGCATCAGTTCGGGGTCCATCGCCAGGGTGGTGGCGATTTCCAGCGCGCGTTTGCGGCCATAGGGCAGGTCGACGGTGACGCTGTCGGCGAAGCCGTCAAGGTCGACTTCCTCGAGCAGCGCCATGGCGCGCGCGTTCAGACTGTCCAATGCTTTTTCCGACTTCCAGAAGTGAAACGAGATGCCGGTCTTGCGCTGCAGGCCGATGCGCACGTTTTCCAGCACCGTGAGGTGCGGAAACACCGCCGAAATCTGGAATGAACGGATGATGCCGCGGCGCGCGATCTGCGCCGGTTTCTCCGCGGTGATGTCGTGGCCGTTGAACAGGATCTGGCCGGAGGTTGGCGCCAGAAAGCGGGTCAGCAGGTTGAAGAAGGTGGTCTTGCCGGCGCCGTTGGGGCCGATCAGCGCATGGATCTGGCCGCGCCGCACCGCGAGGCTGACGTCATTGACCGCGACAAAGCCCTTGAATTCCTTGCACAGGTTCCGGGTTTCGAGGATGTGGTCGGTCACGGGGCTTTGCACTTAGGGAATTCGGGGGGGCAATCGGTCAACCCCTGATTATATCGTTCGGGCCGGGCTACAACCCGCCGTGCCGGCGGTCCGTCACCTGCTGCCGGATTCGCCGCCGATTTACCCGACCCAGGAGGCCGGCACCGGCACCAGCATCTCCAGCGCGCGCTGCCCATAGGCCTTGCCCTGCGGGTCGATGCGGTTCGAGGCCATGCCGCCGCCGCCGAGCGCCTCTTCGAGCAGGAAATTGAAGGCATTGAGTCCGGGCGCCTCGAAGCGCCGGACCCGGCCGGCGACAGTGCCGGCGAAATGTGCGGCAATGCGTTCGGGCGTGAGGATGCTGCGCAGGTGATCGACGTAATGCGGCTGGCGGCAGAAGATCGCGATGTTCGACGAGTCGCCCTTGTCGCCGGAGCGGGCGTGCGCAACCCGCATCAGCGGCACCTCGACCCGATCGCCGGCGGCGATCGGCGCGGCCGACGGTGGCGTCGATCGGGCTGCCCCGGTGTCTGCCGCCACGCCGGACCCTGAAGGGATCACCACGGCGAATGGTGCGTCGCCAATCTGCACGGTGATCGGCGCCAGGCGGGTCTTGTCGATAAAGAAGGAGTACAGGCGCACAACCGGCGACGGCTTCGGCCGGCCGCCGATCAGCCCGGCAGTGCCCTGCGCGAACGACAGGCCGGAGGACCCGACTTCGCGCGCGAACAGACCGAGTGCCTTCGCATCGGCATGCTCGACCGACAGGCGGAGCACCACTTCGCGCGCGTCGCGCGCGCGCGATGCCGCGCCGTACGAGGCCTCGGCGCCGAGTACCTCGACATGCACGGTGCTGAAATCGGCAAGCCCGCGTTCGGCGAACACCATGCGCGCGCGCGCCACCAGCGCTTCGTCGGTGCGCTCGGCCTTGCGCGCGGCGTCGAACCCGACAATGGCAACCATCGCGACGGCACGCGCGCCATCCTGATAGGTGGCCGAGACCTTGTACTGCGTGGTGGGCGGGCGGCCGCGCGCACCACTGACATGCACGCGGTTGGTGCCGGTCTGCCTGAGTTGCACGTTGGAAAAGTCGGCGCTGACGTCGGGCAGCAGATAGGCCGCCGGATCACCGACTTCATACAAGGTCTGCTCGGCCACCGTCGCCGGGCTGATCAGGCCGCCGGTGCCGGCCGGTTTGGCGAGCGTGAAACTACCGTCGGCGCTGCACTCGGCGATCGGGTAGCCGATGTTGTGCCAGTCCGGCACCTGTTCCCAGTCGGTGAACACGCCGCCGGTGGTCTGCGGGCCGCATTCGAGGATGTGGCCGACCAGGCTGCCGGCGGCCAGGCGATCATAATCGTCGGCGGCCCAGCCGAATTCATGGATCAGGATGCCGAGCGCCAGTGCGCTGTCGACACTGCGCCCGGTGATCACGATATCGGCACCGCCGGCGAAGGCGGCAGCGATCGGCAAGGCGCCGAGGTAGGCATTGGCGGTCAGCAGGCGTGCCGGCAGCGCGGTGCCGGACACCCATTCGCGCACACCTTCGGCGCGCAGGGTGTCGATCATCGGAATCAGGTCGTCACCTTCGACCACCGCGACCTTGAGGCTCACGCCTTGTTCGCGGCATGCCGCTTCGAGGGCCCGCTTGCAGGCCTGCGGATTGACGCCGCCCGCATTGCTCGCCACCTTGATGCCGCGCCTGGCCAGCGCGCCCAGATGCGGCTTCAGGTAGCCGACGAAATCGGGCGGATAGCCCGCTTCCGGGTCCTTCAGGCGCGCCCGCGCCAGGAGCGACATGGTGACCTCGGCCAGGTAATCCATCATCAGGTATTGCACGTCGGCGTTGAGCAACTGGCCGATGCCCATCGGACTGTCGCCCCAGGCGCCGGAGGCGCCGCCGATCGAGAGGGTGCGTGTGCTCATGTTTGTTCAGCTCTTTTCTGGTGTTGCAACGATGCGCAGCAATGCGGGCGCACTTTCATGTACCGCGATGTCGGGGTAGCGATACGACACTGGATTCACTTCATCGCTGACGGCCGCAGCGTGCCGCCGCTACCGGCCAGGGGATCATGTGCGGCAGCATGCGCGAACCAGTCGCGTGCCCGCATGCCGGCGCTTGCCGCGCGCAGCGAGGTCTTGATTTGCGGCACACCGCCGGGCGAAAACCCGGCGATGCGTTCGGCCAGCGCGCGGGCGCGGGCCAGCACCTGATCATCGTCGGTCACTTCGCTGGCGATGCGTTCGCGCAGCATGCTGTCGGCATCAACGCGATCGCCCAGCAAGGCGACACGCGCCGCCGCGGCCTCGCCATGCTTCAACACCAGCCAGGCGATGTTTTTCGGGGCCGCCATGCCGATCTGGATTTCACCCACCTGCAGGTAGGCGCCGCGCCCGGCGACCAGCAGGTCGCAGGCGATCGCCAGCGCCGCGCCGCCATTGATCGCGTATTTTTCCAGCGCGCCGACCCACACCTTGGACGATTCGATCAGCAGGCAATGCACTTCATCCCAGGTACTCCTGAAACTGGTCGCCCAGGGCGGTGGCGGGTCGCTATTGAAGGCCTTGATGTCGAGCCCGGAACAGAAGGCGCCGCCGGCGCCGCGCAGCACCACTGCACGCACGGATTGATCGGCGTTGAGACCAATGAGCGCATCGCGCATGGCCAGGGCCAGCGTGCCTTCGATGGCATTGCGTCGTTCGGGCCGGTTGAGCACCAGTTCGGCCCAGCCGTCGTGACGTTCGATGATGACGGCGTTCATGGTTTCTCCGGGTTCATGAGGGGGTCAGCCTGGCGTCGTCGATCAGCTTTTTCCAGCCTTCGGAATCACTGGCGAGGACGCGGCCGAACTCCGCCGGCGTGGTCGGGGTGGGCGCCGGCGCGTTCTGCTTTTGTTCGAAAAACGCCACCGTGTCGGGCAGCAGCAGCCATTGATTGAGCAAGGTGTTCAGGCGCTGGATCACCGGTGCCGGCGTACCCTTGAGAACGAACATGCCGTACCAGGAGGTCACATTGAACGGCACGCCCTGCTCGCCGAGCATCGCCACATCGGGAAACTGCGGCAGACGGGTTTGCGACGAGGTGGCGATGGCGCGGATGCGCCCGGCGCGCACCAGCGCCACCGGTGTGGCGGCATCGATCCAGGCGGCCGCCACTTCGCCGCCGACCACCGCCGGCGGGAAGAGCGCCACCGTCTTGGAAGGCACATGCTCGATCTGCATGCCGCTGCGTGCCTTGAGCATTTCCATCACCAAGTGACCGCCGGAGCCGATACCCCACGAGCCATAGCTCAGCTTGCCCGCCTGCTTGGCCGCATGCGCCACCAGTTCGTTGAGGTTCTGTGCCGGCACCGCGGGATTGACGATCAAGACGTTGCCGCCGCCACCACCGATGCGGCCCACCGGCATGAAGTCGGCAAGGGGGTCGTGCGACATCTTGGCCATCAACAGGCGATTGACCAGATAGGCGGCGGAAAATGAAATCAGCAGCGAATGGCCGTCAGCCGGGGCGCGCAGCACTGCCTCGTGTGCGACGATGCCGTTGGCGCCTGGCCGGTTTTCCACCACCACCGGCACCCCCAGATTCTTGCCCAGGAATTCGGCCAGCGGGCGCCCGAAAATGTCGGCGCCACCGCCGGCGCCGCTGGGCAGGACCAGCCGGATGTCGCGCGCCGGCCACGCCTGCGCGTCGGCACTGCCGGCCAAGCCGACAAGCGGCAAGGCCAGCGTGGCCTTGAGCAAGGTTCTGCGCCTGGCTTGCGCGCCGTCGCTGCTGGAAGGGTGCATGGTGTGGTCCCCGTTGTTGTCGTGCTGCGGCCGGTCGTTCCGGACGCGCGACCATGATTTTGCACCATCGAACCGCCGCTGAGCCGGGACCCTTCCTGGCAAGCCTCAGGCGAGCAGCAGCTGAGTCAATTCTTCCGGTGCGCTCATCATCGCATTGTGGCCGGTGCGCATCTCGACGTATTTCCACTGCGGGTCGGTCTTGAGGCGCTGCTTGAGCCCATTGAAGTCGGAGTACAGGGGGTGGGTGCAATCGATGTAGGTGCGCGGCAACAGCGCCGCGCCACGGCCGGCGGCGAGATTGGGCAAATGCATGTGCGACAAATAACAGCCGTAAGGGTGCGGGCGCAGGCGGCGGTTGGCCCAGGCAATATCGGCCGCATCTGTCAGGCCGAACACGGTGGCGTCCGGCGCCGGCATGAAGAGCCCGCCGCCGGCGCGCGCGGAAGCGTGGCGCGCCGCCGCGGCTTCCGGCTTGTGAAAGTCGGACCAGGCTGTTCCATGGTTCGGCACCAGGGCGTCGAGGTAGACGAGCGCCGCAATGCGGCCGCTGCCGTCCAGGCGATCAGCCGCGCCGGTGATCGCAAGGCCGCCATAGGAGTGGCCGACCAGGATCACGTTCTGCAGTTCCTCGGCCTCGATATGGCTGATCACATCTTCAACATGAGTGTCGAGTGTGATCTGTTTGGACAGCAAGTGTCCGTGCTCGCCCATGCCCGCCAGGGTCGGGGTATGCACGGTATGACCCTGCGCGCGCAGCAGCTTCGCTACCCGCGCCCAGCACCAGCCGCCGTGATAGGCGCCGTGAATCAATACGTAGGTGTTCATGTCAGGCATTCTTTGAGATTCGGCCAATTCGCGAAGGACACGACTTTAAGGCAAATTTGCACGTTCCAGTGTCTCGCGCCCACCCCGGAAGGAACACTCCGACCTGCTTCATTGCGGTAGGCTTCTTCCCACTGGTACCGAATCGCGCTGATGACGACTGCGTCGGCAATGATCTCGAAGAGAATCATGTAGTCCGCGGCAACGAACGAAACGATCAATTCGCGCGAGCGACCATTACCCATGTGCGCCCGGCGGCATGAGTAGGGCTCAGCGGCGCGTTCGTTGACGCGGCATTCCCGGTTGCTCCGTAGCGTGGCTGGGGCCGTTGCTGAGGCCGACGGTATTTCCTGCGGGAAAACGATACTGCTGACGATCCCGCCGAGCCAGCATCGCCACCAGGAGTCGATCCACTCAAGGCGGCGCGCTGAACTGCCTACTATTCTTTCGCAGCAACAAGAAAATCAATCGCGGCGATCAATGCCTGATCCGATTCGACACCAAAGTGACTCTTGCGAAGACGCCCGGCACGGTCGATCAGCAGGGTCGTCGGGGTGCCCATCATGTTGTAGGCCTGCATGGTTTTCGGAATGGGGCCATCGTCCCCTGCGACGTCCACGCCGACCGGGAACGGCACGCGAAACTCGTGCAGATAGACCGCGAGGGCGTCGGGCGTCATGACCTTGTGGTGCTCGAAAACGGTATGCAGCCCGATCACCGCCACGTCCTGGTCCGGTGTTTCATGGCGATAGTGCTGCCACATACGTACTGCCTGCGGCGTGCCGTGCATCACGCAACCCGCGCACAGCATCTGGAATGCATGAACCAGCACGACCTTGCCGCGCAATCCGCCCAGCGTGATCACATGGTCGGTATTGAACCAATGCGAAACGCTTAATTCCGGCGCCACCACAGACGTCGACGATTCCATCACGGCCGCGTCTTGCTGAACACGAATCCCGAGTCCTTTTGCGAAATGTGGCACTGGTGACATGCGCTCGCTGCGTTGGCGCCAACCGCCCGTTCGGTCTTGCTGTCGCCCTTGAAGCCCTCGTATCCCCAGCCGCCAGTTGCCGCATACTTTCGCGCATCGCGATGCATGATGCCCACCACTTTCCGCGACCCTTCCGTCACCGTATTGTCGGCCGTTTTGGCGTCGAGCAAATCGAATACGATCACCGCGCCGTCGGGCCACTTGCCGGTTTTATACCCCTGCAATGCCACCTTGTTCGCGTAGATGTGATGGATGCCGCCGAACGAATCGTAGAGAGCATGGCCGGGACTGATGAGCATCGACTTCACGTGATGCCAGTTGCGGTAACCTGCCGGATACGGCACCGGTGGCGCATCGGCCGCGAAAGTGACGTCGGGTACCGTGGCTGAGGAAATGGCCACGGCGGTTGCGATGACGCAGAGACTGATTCGCATATTGCACTCCTGTTCAGATGCGATTTGTATGAAAATGCAGGCTGCAATGTACGGACCCGCGATAGTCGTGGCAAGCGGGCACAAAGTCGTGGGGTAGGCACTTTTTGGTAAATGTTCTTGATCACCAACGGAATGAATATTCTCGACAATGGACACCCCAAATGTTCATCAGATGGTTGAAAGCATCATCGGCTGCAAATGGTCGCTTACCGTTTTGAGTCTGGTGCGTAAAGGCGTGTGTCGGCCCGGCGAAATGGAGCATGCCATCGACGGGCTGAGCGGCAAGGTGCTCAACGAGCGGCTGACCAAACTGGTCCGCTTCGGCATTTTGGACAAGGCGATTTTCGCCGAGGTGCCGCCGCGAGTCGAATACCGGATGACCGAATTCGGCAGGAAGTTCATCAAACTGCTCGACGAAGTTGAGCAACTGCAACAGGCACTGGATGGCGCGCCGCCACGGCCTGACGAACCGGATCCGGCTTCGGCAAAGGCGTTTGCGCAGTGAGATCGATGCGGTTCGACAGATTCTGAATCACATCGCTGCTGCGCACCGACGTAGTCAAGCACGCAACAATCGTGTCAGTTCCTCGGGGGCGCTGATCATAGGATCATGACCAGCCCGGATCTGCGCATGCTGCCACGCCGGGTCGGCCTGCAGGCGTTGCTTCAAGCCCATGAAATCGGAGAAGAACGGCGCCACGCAATCGATGTACAAACGCGGCAGCAGCGCCGCGCCGCGGCCGGCGGCGAGATTGGGCAGGCGGATCGGTGACAGGTAGCAGCCATATGGATGCGGGCGCAGACGGCGATTGCCCCAGGCGATGTCGGCCGGGTCGACGATGCCGTAGATGGCGACGTCCGGTGGCGGCATGAATAGCCCGTCCGCGGTCTGCGCGTAGCGCGTGGCTGCCGCCGCCGGCGTGGCGAAGCTGCTCCAGGTGTCGCCGTCGTTGGGCACCAGCGCATCGACGTAGATCAGGCGCGCAATCCTGCCGCTGCCGTCGAGGCGGTCGGCGGCGCCGGTGACGACCATGCCGCCGTAGGAGTGGCCGACCAGGATCACGCCTTCCAGCTCCTCGGTTTCGATATGACTGGTGACATCCTCGATGTGGGTATCAAGGGTGATCTGCCTGGACAGCAAGTGCGCATGCTCGCCCATGCCCGCCAGGGTCGGGGTGTGCACATCGTGGCCGGCCGCGCGCAGAAGCTTCGCCACCCGCGCCCAGCACCAGCCGCCGTGATAGGCGCCGTGAATCAGCACGAAGCTGCTCATGGGCTTGCTTCCTTGACAAAGCGTCGAGCCGCCGTCATCACCCGGCCGGCCGCGTCCGCACGCAGGCAGTCGATGCGCTCCAGGTCGCTGAAACCGCGCAGCCAGGTGATCTGGCGCTTGGCCAGTTGCCGGGTGGCAAAGATGCCGCGTTCGCGCAGTTCAGCCTTCGGCAAGCGGCCATCCAGCATTTCCCACACCTGGCGATAGCCGACGCAGCGCATCGACGACATGGTGGCGTCGAGGTCCGGATGGCGGGCGCGTAGCGCCCGCACTTCATCGATGAGGCCGGCGGCCAGCATGGCCTCAAAGCGTTGCGCAATGCGCTGATGCAAGACCGCGCGGTCGGAGGCTTCCAGGGCGATGCTCTTGAGCGCGAACGGCAACTCGGCCGGCGCTGCGTCGGGACGACGCTTGAGAAGTTGCGACAGCGGCGTGCCGGTGATGCGAAACACCTCAAGCGCGCGGCCGATGCGCTGCGCGTCGGTGGGCGCCAGACGGGCCGCGGTAGGTGCGTCGGCCAGCGCCAGGTCCGCATGCAAGGCCGGCCAGCCGCGCGCAGCGGCGTCGGCTTCGATGGCTGCGCGCAGCGCCGGGTCGGCCTGTGGCAGATCGTCCAGGCCTTCGCGCAGCGCCTTGAAGTAAAGCATGGTGCCGCCGACGAAGATCGGCACGCGGCCGCGCGCGTGGACGGCCGCCGCGGCTTCCCAAGCGTCGGCAACAAATCGTGCGGCGGAATAGGTCTCGGTGGGGGCGATGATGTCGATCAAATGATGCGCGATGCCGTCACGCTCCGCGTTGGAGGGCTTGGCGGTGCCGATATCCATGCCGCGATACACCAGTGCGGAGTCCACCGAGATCACTTCGCCGCCCAGGGCTTGCGCCAGGGCGACGCCCAGGCCGGTCTTGCCGGTGGCGGTGGCGCCGATCAGCGCAAGCGCGCGCGGTTTCACAAGCTGCTGCCGCGCTCTTAGCGACCGCGCAGGAACAGGCGGTCGAGATCGGACAGGCCGAACTGGTACCAGGTTGGCCGGCCGTGGTTGCACTGGCCGCTTTTCTCGGTGTCTTCCATTTGTCGCAGCAGCGCATCCATTTCCGGCAGCGACAACCGGCGGTTGGCACGTACCGCGGCGTGGCAGGCCATGGTCGACAGCAGTTCGTCACGATGCCGCGTTAGCACTTCACCGGAACCGAAGTCCTGCAACTCGCGCAACACGTCGCGTGCCAATGCCTTGGCATCCGCATCCTTGAGCAGCGCCGGCACCGCGCGCACCGCGAGACTGGTCTCCGACAGCGCGGTAATTTCGAAGCCCAAGGCGGACAGGGTGTCGGCATAGTCGGCGGCGGTGGCGGCCTCGATCCGTTCGGCGTTGAAGGTGACCGGGATCAACAGCGGCTGCGAGGCGATGCGCTTGCCGTCGAGGTCGCTCTTGAAGGCTTCGTAAAGAATCCGCTCATGCGCCGCATGCATGTCGACCAACACCAGCCCGGCGCGATTCTGCGCAAGAATGTAGATGCCGTGCAGTTGCGCCAGTGCCTGGCCCAGCGGCGCGTCGCCTTCCGGCAACGCTGTCGCGTCATAGCCGGGCGCCGGGGCTTCCATCACGCGCTGTGACGAAGCTGCGGAAAAGAGCGCGAAGTACGCCGCTTGCGATTGCGGCTGGCCGATCGGTGCCGGGCGGAACAGGCTTTGCGGCGTGCCATGGATGCCGGCCGATGGTGCGTGGCCGGCGGCGAAGGCAGGGCTGGCCGGCAGCGGCGCCAGGGTGCCGGCACTGGCCATCGGCACCGGTGCATCGGCGGCGCTGGCTGCAAGCGCGGCGCCGACCGCGCGCATGACGAACTGGTGAATGCCCTGCGCTTCACGAAAGCGCACCTCGATCTTGGCCGGGTGCACGTTGACATCGACCCCGGCAGGCGGCAGGGTCAGGAACAGGGCGTAGCAGGGAAAGCGGTCGCCGTGCAGCACATCGGCATAGGCGGCACGCACGGCGTGTTGCAACACCTTGTCGCGCACATAGCGGCCGTTGACAAAAAAATACTGGGCATCGCGCGAGGCGCGGGCGTCCGCCGGGTTGCCGATCAGGCCGGTCAGTGCGATCGGGCCGGCCGCTGCGTCGACCATGCGGGCGCCGTCGGCGAAGTCGTCGCCCAGCACATGGGCGATGCGCGCGCGCAGCGATTCGCCCTTCAGGTGCTGCGCAACGCGGCCATTGTGGGTGAGGGTGAAGGCGACTTCCGGGCAGGACAGCGCGATGCGCCGCACCGCCTCGCCGCAATGGGCGAACTCGGTGGCCTCGCTTTTGAGGAACTTGCGCCGCGCCGGCACATTGCCGAACAGTTCATCGACTTCGATCACCGTGCCTTGCGCCAGTGCCGCCGGGCGCGGCGTGGCGGCGTCGCCGCCGAGTGCGAAGGCAGAACCGGAACCGCGCTCGCGGCTGGTGAGCGTGAGTTGCGCCACCGAGGCGATCGAGGCCAGCGCTTCGCCACGAAAGCCGAGCGAGGCGACGTTTTCAAGATCGTCCAGCGAGGCGATCTTCGAGGTGGCGTGGCGCGCCAGGGCGAGCGCGAGTTCGTCGCGCGCGATGCCGTGGCCGTCATCGGCGATGCGGATTTTCTTGACGCCGCCGCCTTCGAGCCGGATGTCGATCGCCGCGGCGCCGGCGTCAAGCGCGTTTTCCAGCAGTTCCTTCAACACCGAGGCCGGCCGCTCGACCACTTCACCGGCGGCGATCTGGCTGATCAGGGTATCGGGCAGCAGGCGGATCGCCTTCGAAAACGTCACATCGGTCATCGCGAAATTATAGTCCTCGGGTATCATGCGCCGGCCTCTTCGGACAAGCCCCATGGACATCATTCTCACGCTCTTCGATTTCATCCTGCACCTCGATCGCCACCTCGGTGTTCTGATTCGCGACTACGGGGTGTGGATCTACGCGATCCTGTTCGCCATCATCTTCATCGAGACCGGGCTGGTGGTGATGCCGTTCCTGCCCGGCGACTCACTGCTGTTCATCGTCGGCGCCTTCGCCGCGCGCGGCGACCTGAACCTGATGGTGCTGCTGCCGCTCCTGATCGCCGCGGCGATTCTCGGCAACACCAGCAACTACTGGATCGGGCGCTATTTCGGTCCGCGGGTGTTCCAGTGGGAGAACTCGAAGTTCTTCAACCGCAACGCGTTCGACAAGGCGCATGCCTTCTATGAAAAGCACGGTGCGATGACCATCATCGTCACCCGCTTCCTGCCGTTTTTGCGCACCTTCTCGCCGTTTGTCGCCGGGGTCGCGGCGATGACCCATGCACGCTTCCAGTTGTTCAACATCAGCGGCGGGCTGCTGTGGATATTGTCCCTGACCCTGGCCGGATTCTGGTTCGGCAATATTCCATGGGTGAGCCAGAACCTGACCAAAATAATCCTGGCGCTGATCATCATTCCGGGTTTGCCGGCGGTGTATGTCGGCGTCAAGGAATGGCTGGCGAGCAGGCGGGCGAAGGCGCGCTGATCGCCAGGCTGCCGACGAGGCAATGACTCCCCGTGACCACGCTGCCGGGGTTGCGCAAACCCCGGCTTGACGTTTACTGCTTGCGTGCCAACCCGATGGCGATCCGCAAGCCATCGATCATCAGGTCGATTTCTTCCAGGCTCACGTTGAGTGACGGCATGAAGCGCAGCACCGCCGGGCGCGGGGTATTGAGCAACAGGCCGCGCCTGGCCCAGCCCGGATGTCCGGCCAGGTTGTCGCGCGCCTGGGTGACAACGGCGGCGCCGATTTCGTCCTTCAGTTCGAGCGCGCGCAGCAGGCCGATGCCACGCTCGGCGCCCAGGCCCAATTCGGCCGAGAGGGACGTCAGGCGCGTGCTCAGATGGGCGCCGGCGCGGTTCACATGGGCCAGAAACTCAGGCCGCGCCACTTCGCCCACCACCGCCAACCCGACCGCGCACATCAGCGGGTTGCCGTTGTAAGTGCCGCCCTGGTTGCCGTGCTCGAACACGCTGACCTCGGTCTTGGCCAGAAGCGCTGCCAGCGGCACGCCGCCGCCGATGCCCTTGCCGAGCGTCATGATGTCGGGCTCGATGCCGTAGTGCTGGTAGCCGAACAGCGTGCCGAGGCGGCCGACGCCGGTCTGCACTTCATCGCAGATCAACAGCAGCTTGTGCTTGTCGCACAGCGCACGCAAGCCGTGCATGAATTCGCGGGTCGCCGGATTGACCCCGCCTTCGCCCTGCACCGGTTCGAGCATGATGCCGACGGTCTTGTCGCTGATCAGCGCCTCGACCGAGGCGAGATCGTTGAGGGTGGCTTTCGGAAAGCCCGGCACCTGCGGCGCGAACATGGTGTCCCAGCCCGGCTTCCCCGAGGCCGACATGGTGGCGATGGTGCGGCCGTGGAAACTGCCGACGGTGGTGATGATCTCGTAGGCGTTGTTCTTGAATTTCTGCCCCCACTTGCGCGCCAGCTTGATCGCGCCTTCATTCGCCTCGGCGCCGGTGCTGGCGAAGAACACTTGCTGAAAGCAGGATTTCGCGGTCAGCAGCGCGGCCAGTTCGATCGACGGCCCGTTGTAGAACGCCGGGCTCGGCGTGATCAGGCGCTGCGACTGCTGATTGAGCGCATCGGCGATCAGTTTGGGTGAATGACCGAGGGCGTTGACCGCCCAGCCCTGCACGAAATCGAGATAGGTCTTGCCGGTGTGATCGGTGAGCCACGAGCCATGGCCCTCGGTGAATACGATCTCGGGCCGCGGCGTGATGTCCATCAGGGCCTGGACGGGGAATTCGTTGAAGTTCATCGCATGGTTCCTTTTAAAGTGGCGCAATCTTAAGACAAAAACAAAAAGCCGCGCTTGCGGCGCGGCTTTGATCAATGACGGCGGGTCAGGTTGCCGTTTTTCGTCGAGCGTGCACCTCTCTTGCGAGATGGAGGCGGCGTCGGCGAATGATGAAAAGGACTGGCATGCGGGAATTGTCGATTTGTCGAGGTAGTCCTGTCAACTGCCATCGAGGGAGCTTGCCATGCGGCGATGTTTTCACGCCACACCCGCGTTCATAGTGGCCGCGGTGTGCCAACTAGCCCGCGACATGGCCGGCACTCAGATTTCGACCTGCGTACCCAGTTCGACCACCCGGTTTGCGGGCAAGCGGAAAAAGTCGGAGGCGCGCGCGCCGTTCTTGTACATCCACACGAACAGGTGTTCGCGCCACAGGGCCATGCCGGGTATGGCGGTAGGAATCACGTTCTCGCGCGACAGGAAATAGGACGTCAGCATCGGCTCGACATGCAGGCCGCGCATCTCGCAACTCTTGAGAATGGCTTCGATATCGACGTTTTCCTGATAACCGACATGCGCGATCACCTGCACGAAGCCGGCGTCGAGCAATTCCACATCGAGCCGCTTGGCGGCGGCCACCCGCGGCACTTCCTCGGTTTTCACCGTCAGCAACACCACCTGCTCATGCAGCACCTGGTTGTGCTTGAGGTTGTGCAGCAGCGCGTGCGGCAGCACGTTCGGCGTGGTGGTGAGGAATACCGCGGTACCCATGGCGCGATGCGGCGGCGCGATCGCCACGCTTTCGATGAACGGGATCAGCGGCAGGCTGTCGGCGGCAAGACTGTTGGCGACCAGGTGCCTGCCGGTCTTCCAGGTGATCAGGAGCATGTAGATCGCCAGGCCCAGCACTGCCGGGAACCAGCCGCCATCGGGAATTTTCAGCAGGTTCGACGACAGGAAACCGGCATCGATCACCAGCAGCACCGCCATCATCGGCAGGTAGGCCACCGGCTTCCATTTCCAGATGCGTACCGCGACGATCGATACCATGATCGAGGTCACGGCCATGGTGCCGGCGACAGCGATGCCGTAGGCGGCGGCCATGTTGCTCGATGTCTTGAACACCATCACCAGCACCACCACCAGCACGAACACCGACCAGTTGATGAACGGCACATAGACCTGGCCTTTTTCGGTGGCCGAGGTATAGAGCACCCGCATGCGCGGGCAGTAGCCCAGTTTCATCGCCTGCGCGGTCAGTGAAAACGCGCCGGAAATCGTGGCCTGCGAGGCTATCACCGTGGCCAGAGTGGCCAGCAACACCATCGGTACACGACCCCACTCCGGCACCGCCAGAAAAAACGGATTGGCGATTGCCGCCGGATTGGCGATCAACAAGGCGCCCTGGCCGAAATAGTTGAGCACCAGCGCGGGAAACACCACGAAGAACCAGCCAAGGCGCAGGGGCTTGCGGCCGAAGTGGCCCATGTCGGCATACAGGGCCTCGACGCCGGTGACCGCAAGGAACACCGAGCCCAGCAGGATGAAACTCTTTAAGGGGTCATTGATGATGAATGCGATCGCATAGGTCGGCGACAGGGCGACCAATACCGAAGGGTGCAGCGCGATCTGGTACAGGCCGACCGCGGCGAGCACGGTGAACCAGGTGATGGCGATCGGCCCGAAGAACTTGCCGACCCGGCCGGTACCGAGCTTTTGCGCGAAAAAAAGCAGGAACAGGATCACCAGCGCGATCGGCAACACATAGTGGCCAAACGCCGGCGAGATCACCTCCAGCCCTTCGATCGCCGAGATCACCGAAATCGCCGGCGTCACCACGCTGTCGCCATAGAACAGCGAGGCGCCGACCAGACACAGCGAGATGATCGCCAGGCGCCGCCGCGAGTTGGGCGGCAGGCCCTGGCTGGCCAGGGACATGATCGACAGCATGCCGCCTTCGCCCTGGTTGTCCGCGCGCATCACAAGGAGCGCATATTTGACGCTGACCACCAGGGTCAGGGTCCAGACGATCAAGGACAGCACGCCGTACACCGAGGCTTCCGAGATCGGAATGCCGTGGGCCGGGCTCATCCCTTCCTTCAGTGCGTAGAGCGGACTGGTGCCGATGTCGCCGAACACCACGCCCAAGGCGGCGATGGTGAGCGCAGACACCGACGCCTTGCGGTGTTCTTCCGGAGCCCCTGGTAGTGCGCTTGCGACCGTCATGTCTTGTTGTGTCCCGTTGTCAGGCTCGTCGCGTGGGCGGGCCGCCTGTCATCCGGTTGTCTGACCCGGCTGGCTGAAACGGTGCTGTTTGTACACTCTTTTGTTGCGACGCACAATGTCGTAGGTCAGGTGCGCATTCTGCCAGAGTGCCAAAGCAAGGGGGCGCGCTGCGGTCAGGCGGCCGCAGCGGCCGGCGATGAAAGCGTGCGCATGAGAGCCAATCATGGCGGTGCGCGGGTGAATTGCCCGCGTGCCGCCGACGCTCGCACTGCGGCCGACCGATAGCGATTCCGGCTACTTTCGTTGACCGTCCCTTGCGTGCCGCGCGACCTGCCCCATCTAAAATGGGTGCTTGCGCGGCGCGTGTTGCCCGCGCTGGCAGCCGACCCGGCGCCGCCCGCAAATTTGATTCGCTGCGAAAGTTCCCCTGCCATGACGACCCGACTCCCCACTTACTTCATCTCCCATGGCGGCGGCCCCTGGCCGTGGATGCCCGAGAGCCGGGCCATGTATCGCAATCTCGCCGCTTCGCTGGCGGCCATGCCGGCGCAGTTGCCGGCGGTGCCCAAGGCATTGCTGGTGATCACCGCCCATTGGGAGGAGCGTGATTTCACCGTTCAGGCGCATCCGCAGCCGCCGATGCTCTATGACTACTATGGCTTTCCGCCGGCTACCTACCATGTGAAGTACGCGGCGCCGGGTTCGCCGGCGCTCGCCGAGGAGGTGCGCGGCATCATCGCCGCCGCCGGCTTTCCAGCCCGTCTCGACCATCAACGCGGCTTTGATCATGGCACCTTCACGCCCTTGTCGGTGATCTATCCGAAGGCCGAGATCCCGGTGGTGCAACTCTCGTTGCGCGCCGATTTCGATCCGGCGGTCCATGTCGCGCTGGGCCGCGCCCTGGCGCCGTTGCGCGACCAGGGTGTGCTGATCATCGGCAGTGGATTGTCATATCACAACCTGCGCGCGATGGGCGCGGTGGCGCGGGTGCCGTCGACACAGTTCGACGATTGGCTGGGCATGGCGATGGCGGCTGCGCCGACGGCGCGCGAGCGTTATCTGGTCGAGTGGGAGGCGGCGCCAGCGGCGCGTTTCGCACATCCGCGCGAGGAGCATCTGCTGCCGCTGATGGTGGCCGTCGGTGCGGCGTTCGACGAGACTGCCGAACGGGTGTATCACGAAGAAAAGTTTTTCGGCGGTGTCACCGTTTCGAGCTTCCGCTTCGGCGCTGCCGGCCGCTGAAGGGCCTGCACTCGATGGCGCCGGCAGCGCACGGCCAGTCGTCGCGGCCGCGGACGGCCGCGGTGCGCTGCGGTTGGGCTGTGTCGCGTTGTTCGGCCGGCCGGGGTTGACCGATTTGCAATCGGGACGAGCGTGCCGCAAACGCTCAGAGCGAGGCCAGCTTCGATTTCGCGAGCGGCGGATTCTTCGAAAAGTAGGCCTTGATGCCCTTGAGAATGGAGGCCGCCATCTTTTCCTGGTACGCCTCGTCAAGCAGGCGCTTTTCCTCTTCCGGGTTGCTGATGAACGCGGTCTCGATCAGGATCGACGGAATGTC
The DNA here is from genome assembly GCA_031423955.1 of Burkholderiales bacterium. Taxonomy (GTDB): domain Bacteria; phylum Pseudomonadota; class Gammaproteobacteria; order Burkholderiales; family JAEUOS01; genus JAEUOS01. The sequence goes on along the minus strand of JANPGJ010000053.1, from coordinate 2,068 downwards.
CGGCGCCTTGAGTACCGCAAACCCGGCCTGCTCGACATGCGCCTTGTGCAAGTCGTTGATGTTGCCCAGTTCCGACAGTACCGCGCGACCGAGCTTCAAGCTGTCGTTGATCTGCGCGGTGGTCGACAGGTCGAGCAAGACCTTGGCCAGGTCCTTGTCGTGGGTGCCAAGATTGACGCCGCCGATCAGGTCGGCATCGTTCTCCTTTTTCGCCAGCCAGCCGGCGGCGCTGGACGTGGCGCCGCGCTCGGAGAGGGCGAATACCGAGGAACCACGCGCGCTGGGCTTGATCCAGGCGTCGGCGTGGATCGAGACGAACAGGTCGGCCTCGATCTTGCGGGCCTTTTGAACCCGCACATTGAGCGGCACGAAATAGTCGGAGTCGCGCGTGAGCATGGTGCGCATGTTGGGCTCGGCGTCGATCTTATCCTTCAGCCGTTTGGCCACTGCCAGCGTCACGTTCTTCTCGTAGGTGCCGCGACGGCCGACGGCGCCCGGATCTTCGCCGCCATGCCCGGGATCGAGCGCGATGGTGATCATGCGGGCGACCACCGGTTTCCCGGCCCGCGCCTGATCACGTTTGACCTCGGACTTGGCAGTTTCGGTCCTGGCGGCTTCGGTCTTGCCGGCCTCCGGCCTGGCTTGCGGTTCCGGTATGACCGCCGCCTTCGCATCCGCGGTCGGGCCGGCAGGCGGCGCTTCGTCGGCGCGCGGCACCATGTCGGCCGGCAGGGCCTGCTTGTCGACCAGCGCCAGCAGCGGGTCCGGCGGATTGACCGGGTACAGGTCGAGCACCAGGCGGTGGCCATATTCGCCCACCGGCTTCAAGGCGAACACCTGCGGCTTGATTTCGGTTTTCAGATCGAACACCAGGCGCACCACGCGCTGCTTGAACTGGCCGGCACGCACGCTGCCGATGTAGGGATCGTTGGCGGTGATCTTGGAGACAATGTCCTTGAGCTTGCCGGAAAGTTCGAGTTCTTCGATGTCGAGAACCAGACGTTCCGGGTTCTTCAGCAACTGGTGGCTGTACTTGAGCGCGGCTTCGAGTTCGAGCGTGACGCGGGTGTAGTCGCGCGAAGGCCAGACGCGTACCGCGACAATCGATGCGGCCTGGGCAAACAGGGGCGAGGTCGCCGCCAGCAGCAGGCTGCCGCTGGTGGCGCGCAAAAAGCTGCGACGTGAAAGCGGGAAAGCGGGCGCAGGGGACGCCGGGTCTATGCTTGTGGAAATTTGGGGCGCAGTGTGCGCAGTGCGTCTAGACATCGTTCCCCGCGTTCGCTTAGTGCCAGCACATCGACCGTACGTGATATTTCGGAGCTGCCAGCCTCAACATTGAACCGCAATTCGATATCCGCCGGCGGCAGTTCGCCGGCTGCTTTTTCGGGCCATTCCACCAGGCACACCGAGCGCTCGTTGAAGTGCTCGTCAAGTCCCGATTCCCGCCATTCTTCTGGCCGATTGAATCTATAAAAATCAAAGTGATACAGAATATACGCAGAAATCACATAAATTTCAACCAGGGCGTAGGTGGGGCTCTTTACAGGCCCCTTGTGGCCCAGCGCCCTGAGCAAGCCGCGGGTGAAGGTGGTCTTGCCCGCACCGAGGTTGCCTTGCAGGTAAATCCGCATGCCGGGAACCAGCAAGGGCGCCATCGCCGCACCCAGCGCCAGGGTGCCGGCTTCACCGAGTAACGTGACTGTATGATGGTTCGATGACATCGCTTGTGGACCCAAACGGCATTGGTGAGGCGCAATTGAAGGCGCGGATTCGTTCGCTGGGTCTTGGTTTGGGCTTCGACGCCATCGGTTTTTCGGGTGTCGACCTGAGCGCCGCCGAAACCGGTCTCGCGGCGTGGCTGGCGGCCGGACAGCACGGCGAAATGGATTATATGGCCCGCCATGGAACCGCCCGCAGCCGCCCGGCGGAGTTGGTGCCCGGCACGGTGTCAGTGATCACTGCGCGTCTCAACTATCTGGCGGGCGGTGCGGAGGTGGCGCTGCAGGCCTTGGCGCAACCGGCGCAGGCCTACGTCTCGGTCTACGCCCGCGGTCGCGACTATCACAAG
>JANPGJ010000052.1:0-19810 GCA_031423955.1 Burkholderiales bacterium | reverse complement strand
ATCCCGGCTTCGGTGCCGATGATTCCCGACGCCCCCGGCCGGTTTTCCATGACCACGCTTTGCCCCAGGACCTTCGACAGTTCCGCCAGCAGGCTCCGCGTATCGACATCCGGGCCCGAGCCTGCGGGAAACGGTCCGATCACCCGGATCGGGCGCCCCGGGTAGTCCTGCGCGAAGCCATTTGCGTTCGCGAGGATCATGAAAGTCATGACCGCGGCGGCGGTTCGTAAGTGGCGAGAAATCAATTTAACTGTTCTCCGTGGTTGAAGTGTTCTCGGAAACGCGGAAGCGTTGCGACTGTAACAGCCCGGCACGGAGTGCGATCGGACCGGGCGCGGCGGCGTTTGCGGCGCGGCAGAGCGGCGCATGGCGGGTGCGGGCGGGCAGGCGATTGGGGTGCTGTTGTGCGGCGCGAATACGGCGGCGCCTGATTTTTCCTGAAAGGACCGGTGACCGGGCCTTGGGAAGGTTCAGGCTGCGGCGTTTGCGGCGCTACGTATTGGCGTATATCGCGGGTGGATGATGCCTTCCTCGGTTTCGAGCAATACAGGCCATTCGACGTCCGGAACAAAGTACACCGCGCCTTGAACAGCACCTTGTTTCGGAGTCCAGCCTTGCGGAATGAAGGTCATGCGCCAGGTTGGACGGGAATCGAGCCTTACCACGGCATGGTAGGTCGGGGAATCTGACCACTCGCTGATCTCAATGGCAATCTCGGCGGCTTGGCGAGCGCTGGATTGCAGTGCTTTCGCGGCGCGTACGATGTGCGGCGTTGTGCGATACGCGGACCATGCGATCAGCGCGGCAAAGGCGCTCGCCATGTAGTACGGCGGTGAATTGCTGTGCAATCCCAGCAGCAGGCCTGCGACGGAAATCGCCGCGCAGCCTGACGCCAACCAGCGCGCGCCATTGCTTGATGCCATCTTGCGAAGATGAAGGATTTGCTCGTTGCGGGTCATGTGAATGAGTGGGCTGCCGGCAAAGATCGGAAAAGGGGGCGTGGTCTATTTAATTCCACATCGGCAAGCGGTGGGCGACGGCTATAGGCCGAAGCACAATGGCAAGCACCGCTTGCCGGCTAACCGCACGGCCCGCAGGTCAGTTGCCTGCATCACCTGGAGGATGCTGTTCGAACCATTCGACAATGCCTGGCATGTGCGACTCAAACTCGCCGGGTACCGAGAAGTTGAGAACACCTGCCCGACCGTCACCCCGGTTCTCGAAGTCGTGTGTTGTCTCGCCAGGTACGAGGACGAACGCGCCCTTCGGCGCATCGATCCACTCGGCCCCGACAAGAAAGCTCATGGTGCCTTCAATGACGTAAAAGACATCGTCCTCGGGATGGGAGTGCGGGCCCGGACCCTGCGTATGCGGATCGAGCCACCACTCGGAGATGGAATAGCGACCTGCGCTTTCCGCGCCATCAGCCTTGAACACGGCCGCGATCCGGCCCATCGGGTACGCTCTGCCGCCACCTGGGGGAAGGACAACAGCCTGTCGCGGCGTCTTGGAGTCTGGTTCCATAGCGGACATTTTCATCGGCAACATCAATCGGGCAAGCGGCGCCACGCCAACCGACGCCCGTCAATGCGCCTGGTGCGGCTGAAGGCAGGCAGCCGTTTGAGAAAACGGGCGATCATTTCTTGTCGCCCCACCATTTGAGCGCGACTTCCAGTCGATCGTCGCCCCAGAATATTTCTTCTCCGACGGCGAAAGTAGGCGACCCGAATACCCCGAGTCGCCTGGCCTCGTCAGTCTCCGCATCGAGCAGATTTCCAATAGCGACAGAACCGGCCCTGGCGAGAACAGCAACAGGATCATGCCCGAGACCGGCAATCAACGAGGAGAGGTTGGCTTGCTCGGTAGGTTCCTTGTGTTCGATGAACCATTCGCGATACAGGACAGTTGAATACTCCGGGCACCAGCCTTCCTGCGCTGCCACCAGCCCGACCCGATGGGCCAGCGTGCTGGGAGAGATAGGGTAGGGCGGTATTCCGTTGAAGGGTATTCCGAATTGCGCAGCCCGGCGCTCAATGTCGCGCCACATGTATTTTGTCTTTACCGGCTTTCCAACGAACGGGCGATTGTTCTGCTCAGTCATTATGGCGCTAGCGTAGAACGGGCGCCAGCGTACCTGCACGTCGGCATCCGCACAAAGTTTCCCGATTCGCATCACCGACAGGTACGAGTACGTGCTGCCATACGTAAAGAAAAAGTCGAGCGTCTGGGTCATCGCGGCTCCATCCTCGTTTGCCTGGCAAGACGATATCTCGTGCACACATGCCTGCAAGCGTTGATCAGGAGATCGGTTGCCATAATCGGTCTCATCCCGGTGCCACGCCTCTTCTTCCGGCTGGTTAGATTGGCGGTGGACTGCTGGGTGGAAATGTCTAAATTCCGATGGCGCTCACTTCTTCGGCACGTTCTTAACGGCACTGGTCGGAATGCGGGAGTACCAAATGAAGTTATCGTCGGCCAGGTCAGGCGCCAACCTTGCGCAGCACCTTGGGTGGTAGGTGATTGAGCAGTTTGAGCAGTTCCGGAATAAGCGGCTCAATGGCCTGCACGCGAGTTCTGCGGACAAACAATACGACAACCGCGATTGGCAGTGCGGCGAGGTTCTGCTGGTATTCCAGGTTCCGATCCGCCGTGAGGAAAACATCATACTGAGCGGCCGCCAAGGCGAGGAGCTTGCCGTTCTTGATGCTTGACCACCCAGCGGTGCGAACGGTTGTGACCTCGTGCCCCGAGATCAGTGGTGCAAGATCCTTCGGGAGCGATTCATCAAGCAGGATGCGCATCGGGCAAGAGAGCCGCGCGCGCTTGTTCGAGGACGGCGACGGCCATGTCACGGGTTACAGAAGGGAACTGCTCCAGGAAAACCTCGAGCGAATCACCCTCCTCAAGAAAATCGAAAAGGTTCTGAACCGGCACACGAGTGCCTGCAAAGACGGGAGTACCGCTTTGGATTTCCGGGTCAACGACGATCAGCGATCGTTCCATTTGCTGCTCCAGGGTTCAAAAGCGACGGAGAAAGGCCTCATAGTTTACCGCGCGTGACATTCATCGCCTCAATCTCGGCGGATTCACGGCGGGAACTGATGGCGTGGTCGATGTATATCGACATTGACGATAGAAAATCCGAGCCCTAATCGGTTGCCACCAATCGAAGCACATCTTCGTCGGTCACGATGAAGGCGACCGCCGCGTGGCAGTCGCGCGCACTTGCGCGCGCCGGCTGCCGCCGGTTGCCTGGCGGCATTGTGCTTGACCTGGGCTAAATTTCATTTCCGGCTCAACCTCCAACCCACAATACCCAGCCACAACAGAATAAGGGAAGCGGCGAGACGTTGGCCTATGCCCATTGGCAATATGGAATGACCGAGCGCAACGCTAACGGCTACTCCGGCCGCCGTCAACCAGGAAACCACTCGTGGGGCAGCAAAGGAGGCGCGCCGTGCGCAGGACGGAAACAGGTACATCGCGAGCACGGACAGCACGAACGCGGTTGCTATCGCTACGATGTGGATTTCCGAGTTGCCACCCAGCGGGAATATGCCGGCCGCCAGAAAGCAAAGCGCCGCGGCGACCAGCAAGAGTCTGAGGGCAGGCACTGCGCCAAGGGCGCCAATTTCGGCTTGAACCCCGAAAACAGCAAGGGCAAGACCGCCAAACGCCAGCTTCATCGCCCAACCATGGGGGCCGAGCGCGAGTTCGCTCATCAACTGATGCGTTGGGTCGTAGTCATGTTGAAGCAGATGAAGGGCCACTATCGTTGCGATGAATAGCGCCACTCCGGCAAGCGCCGCCGTGGCGCCCCAGGGTAGCCGCGAGATTCGACTTGAGGAGGTGTCAACCATTGGATGGTTCGAATGCTGCCCAACGCAGAGGCAATCGGCGATGCGCGGTGTTGTTGCGCAGCGTCCGGCGACCGAAGGCAGTGAGGTTGAAGGCGTCGACGCAAGACTTCACGAAGGCCTTGGATTGTTCTTCGATGGACATAAGGTCTGTTTCGGAATAGCGCGCTCTAAGGTGCGGTGCGTGGCGCGTGTAGCGCGGCCGAACGAACCGCAGGGCTGCATTTGATACTTTTCTCACGGCACTCTCCACGGCGAAGGGAGATACCTAGGCTCCACAGTTGACGCTCTGGGGCGCCAAGAGTATTTGCGTTCTGCGGAACACGTACTTTCGATTTCCATAAACGCTCCCTGTGCAACTATCTTCAACGGATCGTTTTGCAAAAGCGTGTATATGTCAGTGAACGTCGTTTTGACACGCACTTTATCTGGTGAGACGCGAATCAATTCGAGTCGATGAACGAAGGCCTTCGGATCAGAGTCGCCGAGATTGAGGTCTTCCATTTTTTGCTTCGAGGAAAATGTACCTTCCGCACACGCGACCTCCAGGGCTGACCGGACACTGCCTATGTGCAGCAGGGCAGTGGTTAGGTTTGCTCGCGAGTAGTCGACACTCGGTGCGAAAAACATGGTGCCTGCCGCAACGATGGCCAGAACAGCGGCGATGATGACTGCATTTCGTCTCATGGACTAGGGCCGGATTTCAGTCGGCCGCGAGGTGCATGATGGACCGCCGGCGCCTCGCGGCCAGGATGCCTTTTCCGACATGTCAGGTTGCACCTGCCGCTTTGCCTTTGGGGCTCGACTTGTTTAGCGCAACAGCCGCCAGTACCAGTGATGCCAGCGCCCTTGCATTGATGGCCCCGCCCTCCGCGAAGTCAATGGCTCGACGAACGTTGCCGTCAAGGCTGGAATTGAAGAGGGAGGCTGGGTCAGGCAGGGCGGCACCCTTTGCGAAGGTGAGCTTCACAGCCTTCTTGTAGGTCTCTCCAGTGCAAATGATGCCGCCGCACGACCACACAGGCGTATTCCACTTCCACTCTTCAGTGATCTCGGGACTGGCGCCGCGGATCACGTTTCGGAGTGCTGCCAGCATCGCCCCTCTCCAGTCGTGCAACTCAGCGATTCGTCGGTCGATCAGCTCAGATGCTGGTTTGCCCGCATCGGCGTCGCTCGCCTTCTTGGCAAACCGCGTGCTCACGACTTCCGGGGTCTTTGGTTTTGGCATGGCGTTTTCATGTACAGAGATTCGGTGGCGACCTGCGTGTTAGGTTTTAAGCAGTCGCGGCATATGCAGACGTTCCAGTGGTCGTTTCGGGCCTTGGGCTTTTGTTGCGCCAGTTGCGGCTGGGTCCGCGCCTTTCGCGGGTTCCATTGCTCCGAGGCGGCCACTACGTACTTTATTAGACGCCACCTCAGGATCTTTGACAAGAATGCGCCGGTCCTGATATCTCCGCTTGTAATAGCTGGGTTCGCCGCCCTGAAAGGCGGACCATAGCGGGCGCTTCCGGAGCAAATGGTTGGGGTGATGTTGTGCGGTACGAGAACGGTGACGCTCAAGGTCGATTGAAGCGATCCGTTGGCTTCGCGCCGCAGTCCCTATACTGCAGAAATCTGCGGCGCCGAACCTGCCGCATGCCTTGAAAAGACCGAGGAGACTTCATGAAACACGACCGATTGCGCGCTGTTGCAGCTTGCGTGCTGGCGGCAGGGCTGTCGATGGCGCCGGCGCTGGCGCAGGATTATCCGAACAAGCCGCTGCGCATTGTGATTGGCCTGGCGGCCGGTGGCGGCATCGATGTGATCACCCGCGTGGTGGCGCAAAAGCTGTCGGAAAACCTGGGGCAGCCGGTGCTGGTGGAAAACAAGCCGGGGGCATCCGGCATCATCGCGGCCGAGTTTGTGGCCAAGGCGCCGGCCGACGGCTATACCTTGATGATGGGGCCGTCCGGGCCGATGGTGTTCAACGCGGTGTTGTTTCCAAAGCTGTCGTATGCGCCGCTTCGCGATTTTGCGCCGGTGTCGATGGTGGCTTCGTTTCCGCTGATCGTGGTGGTCAATGCGGCCACGCCGGTAAAGACGATGCGTGAGCTTGCCGATTTTGCGCGCGCCAATCCGGCGCGGGCGAATTACGCCTCGAGCACGGCGGCGTTTCAGCTGGCTACCGAACTCTTCAATATCCAGGCCGGCATCCGCCTCGACCACATTCCCTACAAGGGCACCAACGAATCACTCACCGCGCTGATCGCCGGCGATGTGCTGACCGCTTTCGCCGATTCCGGCCCGGCGTCCGGTGCGATCCGCGGCGGCAAGGTGCGTGCGTTGGCGGTGACCGCGCCGAAGCGTATGGCGGCCTTTCCGGACTTGCCGACCATGGCCGAAGCCGGGTTTCCGCAACTCGATGTGCAGTTGTGGGCGGGGCTGTTCGCCCCGGCAGGCACACCACCGGCGATCGTGAGGAAGCTTGAAGACGAAGTGGCGCGCGCGCTGAAGTCGGCTGATGTGGTGCAGCGCTTCAACACGCTGACCATCAGCCCGGGGGGCGCGACCGGCGCCGAGCTTGCAAGCTTGATGGCCACCGAGATCACACGCTGGAGCGAGGTTGCCAAGAAGGCCAACATCAAGCTCAACAACTGACATGGCGCCAATGCCACAAGCTGCAGCGCGGATGCCGGTGATCGACTTCCACGCCCACATGCTGGAGCCGGAGGTGTTCAAGGCGTCGACCAACAAGACCGTGTTCACCGGCTTTGGCGCCACCCCGGCGAGCGCGCCGCGCCCCGGCGCACAGAGCCTGATGGCGCGCATGTTCGACCCGCTGGCGGAAATCGAGGACATGGACGCCCGCGGCATCGATATCGCGGTGGTCAGCGCCAGCACCGTGTTGCAAGGCACCTCGTGGGCGGATCCGGCAACCGACCTTGCCTTGTGCCGGCGCTGCAACGATCAGGCGGCGGACTGGGTCTCGCGCCATCCGCGGCGTTTCGTCGGCAGTTGCGTGTTGCCGATGCAGGATGTCGCGCTGGCGCTGGGCGAGCTTTCGCGTGCGGTCGATGCGCTCGGCTTGAAGGTGGTCAACCTGGCGTCGTCCTACAACGGCACCTACATCGGCGATCCGCTGTTCGCGCCGTTCTGGGAGGCGGTGGCGGCACACGACCTCACGGTGTGGGTGCATCCGGAAGGTGTACGCGATCCGTGGTTCCAGCGCTATGCGCTGTGGAATTCGGTCGGCCAGTCGATCGAGGAGGCAAAGGCGATGACCTCGCTGGTCTACGAAGGCGTGATGACCCGCCATCCGCAACTGAAGGTGGTGATGGCGCACGGCGGCGGCTACTTTCCGCACTACATGGGGCGGATGGATCGCAATACCATCAACCGCCCGGACACCGTGAGGAACACCGGCGGCAAGTCACCCGGCGAATTCCTGCGCGCCTTCCACTACGACACCTGTGTCTATGACCCGCTGGTGCTCAAGGTCCTGCTCGAGCGGGTTGGCGCCGACCGTCTGGTGATGGGCAGCGACTATCCGGTAGGCGAGAAAGACCCGGTCCGCTGGCTGCGCGACGCCGGAGTCGCCGGTGATGAGTTGACCGCGATCGCTGGCGGCAACGCGGCCCGCCTGCTGGGTCTGGCGCCGGGCGCGTCTTGACTTGCACCGATACGCGTCGCGCGCCGTTCACGATCCCGATGTCTTCGTCGCGTTCAACCGCAACCGCCAAAACGCCCGCCTGCGCCGCCGGAAACCGGCAACCCGCGGCATGCAGATGCTGACAGGGAAGCCGGCCATGAGCCGCTTCGATCCGTTCGATCTGGCATGCATCCAGCACCTGATACGGCGACTCATTCACCAGGCGGGCTTTCGAAGAAGAAACACTCGGGCAGGATGGCGGGAGCGATGTAGCCCAGGTCCTGGGCCGACACACCACACGCGACGAAGCTCTCGCACCATTGACGCGCCACTTTGATGATCTGATCAATTTCCTTGCGGGCATCTTCGGCCGACAGACCGAAGCGGCCAGCCTGCGACAACAGGTTGTAGAGGCTGGCCGTGCGGCCGTAGCTGCCCACGGTCAATGCCAGATCACGTCGCTCCAGGCTAACCACCGGGGTAGGCACCAAGTCATAGGCGGGCGACAGGCGCCATCCCTTTGGCCGGCGCAGCAGCGCGTGGTTGCGCGGGTGATCGTCGTTGTTGGTCACGGCGGCGTTGAAGACCATGCGCCGAAATAGTTCAGCGCAATCGGCCACCGGTTTGTCGGACCAGCGACGCAGATTGTCGGCCAGCAGCGGATAGGACCAGCGCTGACGGTCCAGATAGCTGTCGTCGCAGTCGAGCACCGTCAGCCCGCTGACCAGCCCGAAGCGCAGATAGCCCTTGCCAGTGTGTTCACGATCGAAGCGCTGCAGCATCAGCACATCGCTGTCGCCGACCGCCTGCAGGCGTGCCTGCGTGACGTTCAGGCCGCAGCGGCGTGCGAGGTCGAGAGTGGCGTACTCGATGCGCTGCAGGTTGCAGCGATCGTCCGTGGCTGGAAACTTGCCCAACCACAGGCACTGCGCATCCTCGATGGTGGCCTTGGGACGGGCGCCACCCATGCTGGTGCCGGGATCGAGCTGTTCCAGTGGATGCCCGGGCAACGGCTTGCCGTCCTCGATGGCCTGTGCGGCGGCAATCAATTCAGCGAGCTGGTGGGTGCGGTTGTACTGGCGCTTGGGGGCGGGTGGTTCAGCCTTGAGGCCAAAACCCAGATACCCGGCACCATCCTGCGGACCGTGCAGCAGATAGTCGATTTCATGCAGATCACCGGCGGGGCGTTCGAGCTTGTGCTCGATGACCCGCCGCCCCCACGCGTCCGGGCTCGCATCGCGCAGCGCGCCGGGGATGCCCTTGAGTTGAGTGAACTCGTGGACAGTTTTGTCCAGCGGCAGGCGGTATGGATCGAGTGCCACCGCTTCGGCACGCTGGAGATAGCGGTCGCCATAGCGAAAGCGGCCGATCTGCGTGCCGTCGGGCAGGGTCTGTACTTTTAGCAACGCCGCCGGCACCGTCTCCAGAGTGGCGGGTAGCTGGATATAGACATAGGCTTCGCGTTCAGAAGTCATAGTCGTTGCCGGTCTTGCGCGGCTTGCCGGCGCGGGTGGGACGACGCGAGGCTTCGAGCGCCTTGCCGTGAACATCGGTGTCCGGATCGGCCACTTCGTCCAGGGACTTTTCCAGGCCGAGCGCCCACAGCACGGTGAAGCAGACACCGATGGCCGTGCCGGGCCTGCCAAGCTCCAGGGCCGTCAGGGTATTGCGGTTGACCCCGGCCTTGCTGGCGAGGTCCACCGCTGACCAGCCGCGACGAATCCGCGCGACACGAATGCGCTGCCCTAGCTGGACGACGCGCTCGGAGACAGGTGATGGGATCGTAAAATTGCTCATTATTCTATGCTTAATGTTTTTAAACACCTATTATAATAAGCAAATAATGATAGTTCCGAAAGCTTTGATAAGCCAATTTGATTAAAATAATAGGCAAAAAGTACATCAATGTATAGCTGGGTAGGCAAATTAAGTGCCCACGCGTCTTGTTGCGCTAGCACCCGTGCCTTCGCAACTGCTGCCTCGCATGGATAGCCAAGGACTGCACCTACCCGTGGCACCTCACCCGGATGCAAAAACCGACAGGACTCGCCGGGTTTTGCATACGAACTGGGCAAGATGCGCGGACGGCGAGCGCGGTTGTCCCGGTCCGCTGGCTGCGCGAAGCCGGTGTCGCCGGTGATGACCTGGCAGCGATCACCGGCGGCAACGCGGCCCGTCTGCCGGGCCGCGCGCCGTAACTGCCGGGCAGGTCGGCCTAGACGAATTCCTCGATCAACTGGTCCTGCTCGTTGTCGACGATCAGCGGCGTCTCGAAATAGCGGATCACCGGTTCGTTGCCGTACATCTGCTTGATGCGCGCGCGCCAGGCGGCGTCGTGGCCGCGCTGCGCGGCTTCGATCGAAGGCCACAGGTAGGCGCCGCCACCCTGGCCGCGTTCGGCGTCATACAGGTAATTCTTGCGGATCAGTTCGCTGTTGGCGCGCCAGGCCGGCGCGGTGGCGCGCATGCCGGCCACCACCGCTTCGCGGCTGATGCCGGCGGGCAGATCGAAAAGCACGAGTTCGGTAATCATGGTTGGCTCCGGTTCGGGATCAAGGTGCGATGAGTCGGTTGAAGGGGTTTGAAGCTTTCGATTATGCGCGCACCGCAAGCGCCGCGGGTTGCCCAATTGCGCGCCCGAGTGGCTTGCGCTCGGCACCGTCAAGCTTGTGGCGCGATGGCGCGGCGGGAATATACTCGCGGCGCGGTTGTTGGCCAGTGCAGTGCTGCAGTCGCGCACTGCCGTACCGGCTGCACCGGATGTTTTCAAATCAACAGGAGGGAATTCCATGGCAAACAAGGGTTTGAAATGCTTCGTTGCAGCGGTCGTTGCCCTGACCGTTGCCGCACCAGTGCTCGCGCAGCAGGCGGCGCGCCCGGCAATCCAGACCACCAAGGTCGACGGTACCGACGGCGTCTATGTCTTCCGCAATGGCGGCCATCAGGCGATGTTCGTGGTCACCAGCGACGGCGTGATCGTCACCGATCCGGTGGCCTACGGCCGGCCTGCCGGTGGCAAGGCTTACCTTGACGAAATCCGCAAGATCACCGACAAGCCGATCCGCTACGTGATCTACAGCCACCATCATTTCGACCACATCGCCGGCGGCAAGGCCTTCAAGGACGCCGGTGCCACCTTCATCGCACACCGCCAGGCCTGGAAGCGCCTGAACGAACTTCAGGACCCGCACACCGTGCTGCCCGATGAGTCGGTCGGCGACAGCGGGCGCGTCATCACCTTGGGCGGCACCCGGCTCGAACTCACCTACCACGGCCTGAACCATGGCGACTCAACCCTGGTGATGCGCCTGCCCAAGGAAAAGGTTATTTTCGTGGTCGATACCCTGCCGGTCGGCACCTTCCCCGGGCGCGGCATGATCGACTTTCACCCGTTCGAGACCGAGGCCTTCATGAAGCAGGTGCTGGCAATGGACTGGGAACGCCTGATTCCGGGCCACCCCGGCCCCGGCGACCGGCTCGGCACCAAAAAGGATGTGCAGGACCAGTTGACGCTGCTGCAGGACGCCTCGACCGAGATGAAAAAGCTTGCGCAAGACGGCAAATGCTGGGACACCGCGGAGAAGGAATTCAAGCTGCCGAAATACGAAAGCATGCCCGGCTATGCCGCCGGGTTGCCGTTCGTGGCGCGCCGCTATTGCGGGCTGTGGGGCCGCGGTACCTGATCCAACCGGTGCGGCGCAAGCTGCGCCGCCGAACATCCGAGCCGGCCTTGTGCCGGCTTTTTTGTGCCTTGCGGCTTGCGCCCGGGCGCGATACCTGCCGACAGGCGCGGCGCCTGCTCGCCGCAATCAGTGCACGTGGTGGATGTCCTGCCCAAGCATTTCCGGGGTGACCAGCGTAATGCCGCCGGCGCTTACCTGGAATCGCTTGCGGTCGGCGACCGCGTCAACGCCGATCTGCATGCCGGCCGGGATCCTGCAACGGCGGTCCAGCACCACCCGCTTGAGCACGACGTCCGCGCCGATGTCGGCGCCGGACAGCACCACCGAATCCTCCACCAGTGCATGGTCGTGCACGAACACCGCCGAGAACAGCACCGAGCGCCTGACCCTGGCGCCGCTGATGATGCAGCCGCCCGACACCAGCGAATCGACCGCATAGCCTCGCCGATCAACGTCGTCGAACACGAACTTCGACGGCGGATACTGCTCCTGGTAGGTCCAGATCGGCCAGCTTTTGTCATACAGGTTCAGGGCCGGAGTGACGCGCGTCAGTTCCATGTTGGCCGCCCAGTAGCTGTCGATCGTGCCGACGTCACGCCAGTAGGGCACGCCGTCATTCATGTTGACGCAGGAGCCGGCGAAATGATGGGCGAACACGCGCGCATCGGCATGTTCGATCAGGTGCGGGATGATGTCGTGCCCGAAGTCGTGTGACGAGCTGGCGTCATCGGCGTCGCGCCGCAACTGACGGTACAGGAAGTCGGCGCCGAAGATGTAGATGCCCATGCTGGCCAGCGCCACATCGTCGCGCCCGGGCAGCGGCGCCGGCGCGGCCGGCTTCTCGGCGAATCCGCTGACCCGGAAATCTCGATCCACGCGCATCACCCCGAACTGCCTGGCGTCGGCCAGCGGCACCTCGACACAGGCGATGCTCATGTCGGCGCCGCGCGCGACATGCTCGGCGAGCATGCGGCTGTAGTCCATCTTGTAGACGTGATCGCCAGCCAGGATGACGACGAAGCGCGGGTCATGGCGGCGCATGACGTCCATGTTCTGGAACACCGCGTCGGCCGTGCCCTGGTACCAGGATTGCCTGATCTGCTGTTGCGCCGGCAGCAGTTCGACGAATTCGTCGAACCGCCCGTCGAGAAAGGACCAGCCGTGCTGCACATGGCGGATCAGGCTTTGCGCCTTGTACTGGGTGCAGATGCCGATGCGCCGGATGCCGGAGTTGACGCAGTTCGAGAGCGTGAAATCGATGATCCGGAATTTGCCGCCGAACGGCAGCGCCGGCTTGGCGCGCCAGTCGGTCAATCGTCCGAGGCGCTCGCCGCGGCCGCCTGCGAGGATGATCGCCAATGCCTGGCGCGTCAGCTGGGCCGCCGGCGGCAGGGCATCCTGCCGGCGGTACGGGCATTGATCCAGATGGACACAAGTTTCAACGCTGCTCATGCTTCGTTCTCCCCGCGGAAGGCTGATCGCGCCCGTCGCGATCGGACCGCCGATTCTGTTGAACACTGCGGATCGATGGGCCGCCGGGTCGGTGGCGGACGTTGCTTTTCACGCTTGCTGGTCGCCATGCGCCCCGCGCCCGGGAGGAAGCTTGCTGTCGATGCAGCGTTTTGCAGCGCGGCGCGGGCGACCTGGCGCTGCATGGGGTGATCCGGCAGCCGCGCGCTACATCAGGGAAGCCAGGATCTCCTGTTCGGCCGCCAGCCAGTCATCAAGCTCGCAGCCCGCGGCGAACCCGCGCTGCAGCGCCCGGTAGTAAGCCGCGTCCGCGGTCATCTTCCATACTTGCGCCGGGGTGATGCACAGTTGCGGCAAAATCCCGGTCCGCGTGAGATCGTGGCCGGGCGCCCGCGTCGTCGCCGGCGCGCGCGATTCGGCGGCACCCTTGACTGCGGCGACTGCAGTGGCTGGCGGAGCGCATTCACTTTGATCGATCGACATCATGGATTGCCTCGCTTTCAGGGATCGCCGGTGGCCGCGGCGACCGGTGGATTCAACTGGCCACGTGTTCAAGTGGTCGGCGCGGGGTATGCGCCGCGAATTCGCCGCGGCCGACGCGGATCAGGGTCGCGTAGCGTAGGGCGAACCATGCCTGCGACGCCAGCGGGCCGTGGCGCGGAAAGCCCGCTTCGTTGATGTCCCACGCGGTCCTGGCCTGCATGTTGTCTCCGGTCATGTGCGGTTTCGCCCGGGCGCCGGCTGCGCCTTGCGGTCCGGTCCGTCGCGCCGGCCGGATGCTCTGGATAGCGTAGGCCTTGCGCGTGGCGCAGGCTTGACAAAGATCAAATCGTCGCGCTGCCGGGCATTGACGATGCCTGACGCCGAACAGCGCGGAGGGGGGCGGGCGGAAAGCAGAGGCGACTGCCCGCAGGGCAGGCGTTGCGGCGTGCTTGCGTGCGCCGCAGGAATCAATGCGCCATCAGCACCGGCACGGTCATGCTCTGCAGGATCGTGCGGGTGGCGCCGCCGAATGCCCATTCGCGCGCCCGGGCGTGGCCGTAGCCGCCCATCACCAGCAGGTCGGCGCCGAGATCGGCGATCCGCGACAGCAGTTCTTCGCCGATGTCGGTGACCGCGCCCTGGTCGGCCTGTACCGTGACCTTGACGTCGTGATGCGCGAGGAATGCCGCGAGGTCGGTGCCGGCGAGATCGCCATCACCGTTTTCATTGCTCTCCGGATTGACCGCCATCACGGTGACCTGCCGCGCCTTTTTCAACAGCGGCAAGGCATCGCTGACCGCGCGACTGGCTTCGCGGCTGCCGTTCCAGGCAATCAGGATATTCGCGCCAAACCCTGCTGGCGCGCCGATGTAGGGCACCACCAGCACCGGGCGTGCGCTGCCGAGCACGACTTCGCCGGGCGACACCAGGCCCGATTCCAGCGCGCTTTCGGCGGGATCGGCCTGGCCGATTACCACCAGGTCGGCATAGCGGCTGGCGTGGGTGATGGCCGCGACTTCACTGCCTTCGGCGATCGCGGTCGCGGTGCGTGCGAAGCCGCGTTGGCGGGAGGCGGCTTCGAACGTGTCGGCGGCGCCGCGCGCCAGCTTCTGCATGGCTTCCTGCCACTCGACGACCAGCGCCCCGGACGGCGCCATGTCCATCGCATAAGGCAATACCAGCATGCCGGTGGTCGCCAGGCCGGTCACCCGCGCGCCATAGCGTTCCGCGAGTTCAAGGGCGACAGCGATGCGATGGCGGCATGCCGGGCGTGAATCGAGATGCACAAGGATGTTGCGGTAGCTCATGGCGGGTCCAATCCGGATTGATCCGGTGTTCGCGAACCACAAGGATGGCCCTTTCACCGGACCGGGGTTTGATTTGCGTCAAACGGCGGGAGAGGCTTTTGGCGCACTATCGCGGATATTGAATTTGCCCTCGAGGCCGGCGCGATGAAAGAGGACGACAGCAGGACCAAGGTGACGATCCTGACCAGCACTTACCGGATCAAGGGCTATGTCGAGCTGATTCCCGGTGCCCGGCTGACCGACTTCATGATCGAGGCCAAGGGCTTCATCGCGATGGTCGATGTCGAGGTTGCCGATCTCGCCGGCCGCCTGGTGTTGAACGAGCCGTTTCTCAATGTCAGCCGTGACCACGTGCAGATCGTGATTCCGCGGCACTGAGCGAGGCGGTGCGAGCCGGTCGCGGCAAGCCGGACGTTGATCGCGGGCAGCGCACCCTGCAGATAACCGATGAAGGCACAACCATGAACCAGCACTGCCCGCACTGCAACGAAATCATCTTTCACGATGCGCGCCTCGATAGCCACGCGTTCGGCCGGGCCCGCACCGATCCGCAGGTGGTGCAGGCCGGTGCGGACTACTACGCCGATTGTCCTGGTTGCGGGCAGCCGGTGCGCATGGAACCGGCGCCGGGTGAAACCGGCATGAGCTACCTGGTCTCGCACAATCGCAAGTGAGCAGCAGGCGGATCCGCCCGCCGCCGGCCTAGACGATGCCGCCCGCGCGCAGCGCGGCGATTTGCGCCTGGTCGCGGCCGAGCACATCGGCCAGCACCTGGTCGGTATGTTCGCCCAGCAGCGGTGGCGCGCGCTCATACCTGACGGGGGTGGCCGCCAGGCGCAGGGGGCTGGCGATGGTGGCGACGCTGCCGCCGGCGGCGCGCGGCACGTCGACCTTGAGGCCGCGATGGATCACCTGCGGATCCTCGAACACCTGGGCGTAGTTGTTGATCGGCCCGCACGGTACATCGGCGGCTTCGAGCCTGGCGATCCAGTCCGCGGTGGTGCGGGTAGCCATGGTGTTGCACAGGTCGGGCACCAGTTGGTCGCGCCCGGTGATGCGCTGGGTGACCCGCCGCCAGCGTTCGTCGGCGGCCAGGTCGGGCCGGCCGATCGCCTCGCAGTAGCGCTGCCATTGCACGTCATTGCCGACCGCCACCACCAGTTGGCCGTTGGCGGTATCGAACACCTGATAGGGCACCAGGCTGGCGTGGGCGTTGCCGTAGCGCTTCGGGACTTTGCCGCTGGCGAAATAGCCGGTGATCTGGTTGCCGCCGAGGGCGACGATGCAATCGAGCAGCGCCATGTCGATGTACTGGCCGGCGCCGCACCGGCTGCGGTAGTTGAGTGCCGCCAGGATCGCGACAGTGGCGTACATGCCGGTGGTCACGTCGGCGATCGCGATGCCGACCTTTTGCGGGCTGCCACCGGGGCTGCCTTCGGCCTCGCCGGTGACGCTCATCAGGCCGCCCATCCCCTGGAACACGAAGTCGTAGCCGGGCTTGTGCGCCGACGGGCCATCCTGGCCGTAGCCGGTGATCGAGCAGTACACCAGCCCGGGATTCAAGGCTGACAGGCTGGCATAGTCGAGGCCGTAACGCTTCAGGTCGCCGACCTTGTAGTTCTCGATCAAGACATCGCTCTTGATCGCCAGTTCGCGGATCAGGGCCTGGCCCGCGGGCCGCGCGATATCGATGGCGATCGATTTCTTGCCGCGATTGGTGGCCGCGTAGTAGGTCGAGTCGCGGGTATCGGCGCCGGCGCCGTCCTTGATCCACGGCGGACCCCAGCCGCGGGTATCGTCGCCCTGGCGCGGGCGTTCGATCTTGATGACTTCGGCGCCGAGGTCGGCGAGGTTCTGGGTGCACCACGGGCCGGCGAGCACGCGCGACATGTCGAGTACGCGGATATGCGAAAGGGATCGTTGTTGCATGGCTTTCGGAAGGGTCAGGTCAGGGTGGGGGCAGCGGGAATCACGCTCCACGAGGGGCGAGCGTTGAGGGTGTCGGCATCGAAGCCGGCCAGGCGCTTGTAGCGCGCTTCGACTTCCTTCAATTCGGCCTGGGCCGAGGCGTGCGCATTCTGCCTGACCAGGGCGCCCACCCTGGCCATCACGTCGCCGGCCTGGCGGCGATTGGCAAGCTGCACCGCGGTGGCCACCGGCAGGCGCTCGGCTTCATAGGCGGCCAGGGCGGCATCAATGTCGGGTCGCGAGGTGTTGCTTCCGGCATGGCCGGCCAGATGAAAGGCCAGCACGCGGGCATCGAGAATCGCCTGCGAAGCGCCGTTCGAACCAAACGGATACATCGCGTGCGCCGCGTCGCCCAGCAGCGCCACGCGACCGAATATCCAGCGCGGCAAGGGGTCGAAATCGGCCATCGGGTATTCCCAGGCGAGTTCGGCGCCGGCGACCATCGCGGGCACGTCGAGCCAGTCGAAGCGCCAGTCGGCGACACAGTCGGCCAGCGCCTGCGGGTCGATCTTGCGGTTCCAGTTTCCAAGTTCACCCCCGCCGGCCGCGGCTGGGCGCACCAGCAACCAGTTGTTGACTCCGGGTTCGATCGGATAGACCACCACCCGCAGATGCTCGTCGCCGATGATCACCATCGAACTGCCGGAAAGGAAGGGCGCGCCGCGGGTGGTGCCGCGATACATCATCCAGCCATTGCCGGCCAGCGTCTGCCCGGGACAATGCTGCGCACGCAGGGTCGAGCGGATGCCGTCGGCCGCCACCAGCAGGTCGGCATCGCTTGCATCGGTTGCGCCCTTGCCATTGTCGCTGTGCACCGCCAGCCTGTCGGCGTGCGCGGCGACCCCGCTCACGCGCCGCCCACAGCGCACCGCAGCGGCGCCCAGCCGGCTGCGCACCGCGTCATGCAACAGATCCTGCAGGCGGCCGCGATGAATCGAATACTGCGGCCAGCGATAACCCGCGGCCAGGCCGCGCGCCTCGGCCCAGATCAACGCGCCGCGCCGATCGTAGTAGGCCAGTTCGGAGGTGGCGACACCGGTCGCCGCGAGCGCGTCGCCCAGGCCCAGTTCGGTCAGTTCGCGCACCGCATGCGGCGGCAGGTTGACACCAACGCCGACCTGGCGAATTTGCGCAGCGGCTTCCAGTACCTGCACATTCCTCACCCCGGCATCCGCCAGGCTCAAGGCAGCGGTCAAGCCGCCGATGCCGGCGCCGGCGACGACTACCCGCATGCGGCGGTCACGGGCGGGCGCATCAGCGGATCGGCGCCTCGATCGAGTTCAAGTGGCAAGCGGAAACTCGACCATCGCCTCGCCGGAGGCCACCAGATCGCCGCGCTGGTTGCGCACCGCCACATCGAGCGTGGCGAAGCGGCTGCGTTGGGTGATCTTGCGCGCGGTCACCACCGCGCTGGGCGTGATCGTGTCGCCCGGCTTGACCGGCGCCCTCCAGCGCGTCTCCAGCCGCCGGTGTACGCCACCCAGCGGATAGAGCCAGTCGGTCAGCATCTTGTTGATCACGCCGAAATTGTTCATGCCGTGCATGATGATGCCGCCGAACTGCGTCTTGCCGAAGCTGCCCTTCATGTATTCGTCGTCCAGGTGCAGCGGGTTGAAATCGAGCGAGGCTTCGCAGAACTCGCGAATCGATTCACGCGTCGGCGAGAACGGCAACCCTTCGATTTTCAGGCCGGGCTCGATGCTGTCGTATGCGGTGTTCATGGCTGCGCTTTCGTCGGGTTCAGGCCGGGCGGATGGTCTGGCCACGCCCGGAACAGATCACCTCGTTGTCCTGGTTGAAGAACACGTTGTCGTGAATCACGAACAGGCGGTCGCGGCGGATGAACTTGTCGAGCGCACGGGCTTCGAGGCGAATCACGTCGCCCGGCCGCGCCGGAATGTTGTAACTCCACGATTGCCCGGCATTGATGGTGCCGGGACTGCGCATCCAGTCGTCGGCCGGGGTGCAGGCGAACATCAGCAGGATGTGGATCGCCGGCGGCGCGATCAGGCCCTTGTGGGGACTGGCCCTGGCATAGGCCTCGTCGAAATACAGCGGATGCAGGTCGCCGACCACCCGGCAATACTTCTGGATCGCGACCAGCGTCAGGGTGTAGGGCAGGGTCTTGCGCGGCTCGCCAGGTATGATGTCGTCCCAGACCCGGCGCAACTGCTCGTCTTTCCAGAAATCGGTTTCGAATTCGGCGCTGGCCACAAGAGGTCTCCGCGAGCAGGTTGATGATTTGGCCGGCATTATGAAGGAGACAGGGTCGTCGCCGCTGCCGACGCCCGCTCGCCTAGCGGGCGCGGGCACTTTCCAGCATTTTCACCATCTCGGCAAAGCCGCGCGCCTTCGCCAGGTCCAGCGGAGTGTTGCCGCCGCGATCGGTCAGGCGCGTATCGGCCCCGGCATCGAGCAGCGCGCGCAACACCGCCTGGTGGCGCGCGCCGCCGTCACCCAGCACCACGGCCTCGATCAATGCGTTCCAGTGCAGGATGTTCACGTGATCGAGCGGGGCGCCGGCGGCGATGAGTTGCCGCACCACGCCGGGGTGGCCGTGATGGGCGGAGGCGATCAGCGCCGTGCCGTAGTGGATGCTGGTGATCAGCCGGGCGCTGGCGCCGGCGGCGAGCAGCACGCGCAGGGTTTCCTCGTAGCCGAGAATGCCGGTGATGGTGACGGCGTCATAGCGGTCGTTTTCGAAGGCGCCCAGATTGGCGCCGGCCGCAGCAAGGGCGCGGATGATCGCGTGGCGTCTGGCGTATGCGGCGACGTGCAGTGGCGTGCGCCCGTAGGCGTCGCGGGCCTCGAGGTCGGCCTTGGCCGCGATCAGCCGCCCGACGCTGGCCAGATCGCCACTGTGCGCCGCCGCGTGCAGAGGGCCGAACAAGGCGATCTCGGGCGCGCGCGGCGCAACCGGAAAAGCCAGTGCCGGCAGGCTCATCAGGGCAAGGCAGCATGCGACGATGCGCAACAGGCCACCAAGCCGGTCGCGGCAATTGTGGGCGGGCGCTATCGTGATTTTCATCGCCAAAGTATATAGAAGGGCGGGCTGTCGACTGCGCCCCTGTCTTCCTGGCCCGGCAGGCAGGAATCGCCCCTTGCGCCTCGCGATGGGCAGGCGGCGGCCATGGGTGAATTGCGCCGCCAGGTCCCGAATGTTCGAGCCGCTGACGTGCGCGGGTCGCTACTCGGGTTGAATCCCCGCCTCGCGAATGCGCTGGCCCCACACCTGGTACTGGGCACGCACGAACTGGTTGAACTCCTCGACGCTGACAGGTTCGCCTTCGAGGCTCAAGGCATGCAGGCGATCGAGATGGTCCTTCGATGCGAGCACGCGGTTCATCTGCGTGCTCCTCCAGGCCACCGCTTCGCGGGCCATGTTGGCCGGCCCGGAGTCGACGGCCCAGCCTG
>JANPGJ010000051.1:0-2519 GCA_031423955.1 Burkholderiales bacterium | reverse complement strand
GCCGATCGCCGTCATCGGCGCCGGCGGCATCGGCCGCGCGCACATCGAGTGCGCCATGCAGAGCGACGCGGTGACGATCGCGGCGGTCGCCGACCCGAGTGCGGCGGCGCGCGAATTCGCAGGCAGCCTCGGGCTGCGGTGGTTCGCCGATCACCGCGCGATGCTCGAAGCGGTACGGCCGGCGGCGGTGATCGTCGCCACCCCGAACGCACAGCATGTCGACATCGGCATCGACTGCATTGCGCGCGGCGTCGCGGTGCTGGTCGAGAAGCCGATCGCCGACACGGTGCCCGAGGCGCGCCGCCTGTGCGACGCGGCGGCGCGGTACAAGGTGCCTCTGTTGGTCGGCCACCAGCGCCGCCACAGTTCGATTCTGGCGGCGGCCAGGCGGCTGCTTGACGGCGGCCTGATCGGCCGGCCGGTGTCGGTGACGGCGCTGTGCACCTGGCTCAAGCCGGACGCCTATTTCGATACCGCCTGGCGCCGCCAACGGGGTGGCGGCCCGGTGCTGATCAACCTGATTCACGACATCGACCTGCTGCGCTTCCTGCTTGGCGATATCGAGAGTGTGCAGGCGGTCACCTCGAACGCGGTGCGCGGCCATGCGGTCGAGGATACGGCGGCCATCACGCTGCGCTTTGCCAATGGCGCGCTGGGCGCGATTTCAGTCACCGACGCCGCGGTCGCGCCGTGGAACTGGGACCTGGCCGCCGGCGAGGCCGCGCACTATCCGCGGCAGAACGTCAACAGCCACTTCATTTCCGGCACCGACGCTTCGCTTACCCTGCCGCTGCTCGAGGTGTGGCGCTATCGCGATGCGCGCGGCTGGCATCAGCCGCTCACAGAGGAGCGCACCCAGGTGCATGCGCGCGACCCCTACAGCGAACAGTTGCGCCATCTGCGCGCGGTGGTCGAGGAGGGCGCGGCGCCGCTTTGCTCCGGGCCGGACGGCATGCGGTCACTGGCGGCGACACTGGCGGTGCATGCGGCGGCGGCAAGCGGCCGGCCGGTGTCGCCCGAGGCCTGAATGCCGGGTCGCAGAGTCGCTGCCAATCTGTTGTCCATTCCCGCGAGCCATCATCCATGACACGTATCCACACCATCGGCCCATTGACCGCGTTGGCCGTGCCGCCGCCCGGACTGCTGCGATTGTCGGCACAGGCGGGCGCTGACGGTGCCGGCATCCGCCTGTTGCCGGCCGCGCCCGGCGGCATCGCCTGGCGCCTGCAGGACGACCCGGCGCTGCTGCGCGAGACTCTCGCGGTCAAGGCCGATACCGGCATGTGCATCCTGGATATTGAAATGGTGCGCATCGGCGCGGCCTTCGACGTCGCCGCCTACAAGGCGTTTTTCGAGACCGCCGCCGCGCTCGGCGCCGCGCATGTGCTGGTGGCCGGCGACGACCCTGACCTGGCGCGTTGCGCGGCATCGTTCGCCGGCCTGTGCGAGGCGCTTGCGCCCTACGGCCTGACCGCCGACCTTGAATTCATGCCGTGGACCGAGGTGCCAAACTTGGCGGCAGCCAGGCGTGTGGTCGGCGCCGCCGCGCAGCCGAATGGCGGCATCCTGGTCGACGCGCTGCATTTCGCGCGCGGCGGCAGTCGTCTCGAAGAACTCGACGATGTGCCGCCTGCCTGGCTGCACTACGCGCAGATTTGCGACGGCCCGGCAGAGGCACCGGCAACGGTCGAAGGCCTGATCCACGCCGCGCGTTGCGAACGTCTGCTGCCGGGCGAGGGCGCGCTCGACCTGCGCGGACTGTTTGCAAGGCTGCCGGCAACGGCGCCGGTCTGCATCGAGACGCCGTCGGATACCCGCGCGCCACAGCTTGGCTGGAGTGAGTGGCTGCGTCTTGCCGTGCTTGCATCGCGCGCGGTGCTGGCGCCTGCCGCCGCGGCGTAGTTGCAGGCGATCACGCCCGCGCCCATTGCACGGCCCTCCTGCCACTGCGTGACATCCGCCCCGAGGGAGGATGAGCGCTCCCCTCGGACGGTCGGGCGGGAGCGCTGATCGGTCGGCGTGACCGACACGGCCACCGCCAGTGGCCGGCCTGGGGCCGCTGCGATCAGCCGATCAACGCCACGCCCACACCGGTTGTTCAAGGTGGGCGACACGCGTATCGCGGCCATGCACCGCGACTTCCATGAACTGGTAGATCACCGCCGCGGTCGGCGCATGGATGCGCGTGCCCAACAGCGGATAGCGGATCACCGGCCGGTCGCTTTCGGGAATCGAGACGAATTCGGGCGAGCCGGGGCGGTTCAGGTCGCCCAGGCCGACACGGTAGATCGCCGCGTCTTCATCCGGGTTGGCCTGCATCGGCATACCCGGGGGTGCCCAGGCCACCAGCGGGGTGATGAGATAACCCGAGCGGGTCGGAAAGTCATCCAGAAAGCCCAGCACGGCACTTGCCTCGAGATGCAGTCCGATTTCCTCGCGCGCCTCGCGCAGGCCCGCCTGCAGGGCACTTTCACCCGCATCCACGCGTCCGCCGGGCAGCGCGAACTGGCCGGCATGGG
>JANPGJ010000050.1:0-6695 GCA_031423955.1 Burkholderiales bacterium | reverse complement strand
CCGGTCTTGGCGCAGGGGTTCAGATCCCGCTGTTGGAATACCCCCATGGGCGATTCGCGGTCATGCAATCCAGGCTTGTGGATGAAGGCGCGGACCCAGACTCATACTTCGTTTGGGATTCGTCGGCCGCCGCTCAAAGCGATCAGCATTGCCGAACCCACGCTTTTGCGGCTGCCAGTGCCTACCGACAAGCTGCGGAACTGTTCCGCAAGATCGACGGTTTCGGGCTCGATCACAAGGAAATCTTCAAGTTTGCCGAATTGCCGCTGCGGATGCGATTTCGCTCCGCGATGCTGCAAGGTCCTGGCCGGGATGGACGCGTCGTCAATGCGCAGGTCGATTTCAGTCGGCCACAGAGCCAGCAGAGCGGCAATCCAATCACAATTCCCGTCCTTGAACCACTGGAGGTTCACTTCGGGCTCGCGGACTTGCTTCGTTCCTCGTCCAATCGCGAGCCAATTGGCCTGGCGGTCGACCCGCGTTGGAGTTGGCATGAGTTTGGCCATGTGCTGCTCGCCGCCGCAACCGGGCATCTCGAACTGCCGTTTGTCCACAGTGTCGGTGATGCCCTCGCTGCCATTGTCAACGATCCGCTTTCATCTCTGGCGACCGATGCCAAGCGGCCGAAATGGAGGGGTGCCACTTATCCATGGGCACGCATCAATCGTCGCCATGATCGCGAAGTGAGCGAGGGTTGGAGTTGGTCAGGTAGCATGCACCGACAGGAACGTTTTGATCCGACGAACTCCAATCTTCGACACAAGGGGTACGACTCGGAGCAAATCCTCTCCACTTCCCTGTTCCGGCTCTATCGTGCCTTGGGCGGCGATACCGTCAAAGTTGTCCATAACCAACAGGTCGCGGACATCGCGGCACGTCGCTCTGCAGCTGACTACACCGTGTACCTGATCATGCGCGCGTTAATGTCCCTGGGATCGGTCAAGAACGCACCCGTGCAAACGCCGGAAGGTTTCGCCGAGGCCTTGCGTACTTGCGATGCCATCACTGCCCTGGCAACAACAGGTCTGCTTGCCGGCCGTGTGGGTGGATGCGGCCTGAAGGTTGCACGCTGGGCTTTTGAGGCCCAAGGGCTTTACGCAGATGCGCAACCTTTCGATGAACACAATGCACCGGGTAAGCCTCCGGCGGTCGATATTTATATCGAGAACAATCGCCCGGCTAGCGAAGGCAACTATCCGCGCGGCGGCTATATGCCGGTCTCGCTCGACTGGGACACGCCCAAGTGGCACGCAACATCAGCGGCGATGGCGATCGACAAGGCCGGGAAAACGCTGATCGTAACCGTATGCAATCGGGGCAATAATGCCATCAGAAACGTCAAGTTGCGCGTTTACTATTCCGAGTTCAATCCAGCGAACGAGCCGGTATGGATTCGTCCCGGCACCCAGAACAGTCCCTGGAAAGCGCTCCTCCCGTCGCCGAACGCAAGAGATTTCGCAGATGGCACGCCGGTCACGTTTGACCCCATCGTATGGGCCAATACTGGAATGGATCAGAAGAAGTGCTGGCTTATCCTCGCAGAATCCACTTGCGTGGACGACCCGTCAATCACTGACGGGTCGTTGCCATGCGCACCGGGCCCGGCGCGCCTGTCGTGGCTGGTCGCTGGCGACAACAACCTCGGATTGGTGCTTTTCGACAATCGTTAGGCCCACTCCGCCTTGGCCATGCCCAAAACCTTGTGCAGGCTGGGGCAGTCGATGGTTCGGGTCGTGACGGTCTGATCCCATATCGAACCGGCGAGCCATCGGCTGGCCGCAGAGTCGGACGGGTAGTGCACGCCAAGTCGCTCACGGTTCTTGGCGATTCGGTCGGCCAGCCAGAGCAACGGGCCACCAAACGTCAGGCCGCTTCGGACGGCCGCGAGCGCTGGCTTCGTGCCCGTGACGAACCGTACGCCAAAGGGCAACGGCGTGGTCGGCGTGGCATTTTCCTCGCCGAAGGCAGCGGCAACCGGCCCGATCTCCAGCAGCAAGAGGGCGATGAAATGCCCGAGAAACGAGTGCCCGCTTGGAAAGGCAGGGTGTCGCGGCGGCCCGAACGGAGGTACCAGTCCGGGACATATGGTCGAGGGTCGAACCCGCTTGAAATACGACTTGTAGTGCATATAGGCGACATTGCCGATCGCCAAGCCGCATCGGATCAGTTCCATAGTCCATGGTCTGCGTTCACTGTCAAGGCCAAGCAGCGCCACGAAGTACCCCGACAGGCCGTCAGCCTGATTATGTATTTCCGCCAGCCATCGATCGCGGTCGTCTTCCATCATACGGAACATCGCACGAATCTCCTTGATTATCTCCGCTTTGCCGGCGGCTACTTGGGCTGCAGATGGCATTGATACTTTTCGCCAAATGAGATGACTGGCGTCGATCCAATTGTTGGCAATTGCTTGTTCGGCGCGCCATTTGTCGTAGGCTTTGGCAAATTCGCGTGCCGCCATGATGGAAGGGGCAAATGGATCCTGATCCTTCAGCCATTCGGTCAATTGGACATCGAATGCCAAGGTCCAGAAGCGAAGTGAAGGATCCCAATCGGAAGTCTGCCATTGGCGATCGAACGCATCATCGACGACCATTTTGGGGAAAGGATCATCGCCATAATTGTTCGGCGCGAAGTCTAGCGCCCACGCGCGAAACCCCAGATCGACAGGCGTCGCGTAATAGCTCCAGGGCATCCGGTTCATCATGGAACCAACGCCAACTCCCACTCCGACCCCTACGCCAACGCCTACCCCCTGGCTACCGACGCCTACTCCTTGGCTGCCGACGCCCACCCCCTGGCTGCCGACGCCTACTCCCTGGCTACCGACGCCCACCCCCCGACTGCCGACCCCCGACGCTCCAGAACTCGTGATTTCAGCCATGACAATCCCCTTTCCAGATTAAAAAAATATTGCCTCACTCCGGCAAACCTGCCAAACGCAGCCCCTCAACAAGCAACTTCAGGCGCTCGGAATCACGCATCGGATACCACGATTTGAACACCGATATTCGGAATCCCGGTTCAATCGAAAGCAGTTTCAACGCCGCTTGCCGCGCGCCCTCAATGTCGCCCGCGATCGCCAGGGTCGCGGCAAGGGTTCGGCAGCAGGCGGAAAAACGTGGATTCGCGCGCTCTGACTTGCGCAACCAAGCGATCGCCTGGTCATACCTGCCGGTGCCAAATTCCGCGATTCCTGCAATGGTCAAGAACACAAAATTGAGGGGATCGAACGGGCTCAGGCGCCATGCGTTGCGCAGGCGCTCCAAGGCTTCGTCGGATTTTCCAAGATAGCAGTAGGTGGAGGCGCTCATGCCCCAGGCGAAAGCGCAGTTTTCGTTCAGCAGGACGGCGCGGTCGAACATTTCGGCGGCCACCTCCAGCTTCTTGGCCAAAAACGCCTGCACATGGGCGGCGACGGCCAGGCAGAACGCATCGTCGGGATCCAGATTGACGCTCGTCTGCGAAGCGCGTTCCGCCTTGAGACGATCCGCTACCGGGTCCGATGAGTACCCTTCGCCGGCCGCCAGGTTGCACCACCAGGCCAGCCAGGCATGGGCCTGGGCGTAGGATGGATCGAGTTCGACAGCGCGTTCGAGGAAACGGCCGGCCTCGGCAAAATCACGGCGATCGAAGGTGTAGATCAGGGCGAACGCGCGCAGTACGCAGTCATACGCACCGAGGTTTTCGGTCGGCTTTTGCAGCGCGCGCTCGGCTTCGGCGCGAATCAGGCGCGGTTCGATCTTGCCGACCGTGCTGGCCGCGATCCTGTCCTGGAATTCGAAAATTTCGTCGTTGGCACCGTCGAATTTCTCCGCCCACACGGTGGTGAGCGTGCTCGCATCGATCAGTTCGCAGGTGATCCTCAAGCGCGAAGCGCTGCGCCGAACGCTGCCTTGCAGCACGTATCGGACGCCCAACTCGGCGGCGACCTGGCGCAGGTCGCCCTGGTCCTCGCGGTAGCGCAGCGTCGAGTTGCGTGCGATCACGTAAAAGGAGTGGCTGCGCGCGAGCGCATTGATGATGTCCTCGGTGATGCCTTCCCCGAAATAAGCGTCGCCCGTTTCGCCGCCAATGGTGCGAAACGGCAGAACGGCGATGCCAGGCCGCTTGGCCCATGACATGCTGGGCTGCGCGTGCGCCGGCAACGACGACGCTCCGGGCACATGGGGGTCGACCCGAAAAACGCGAATCGCGCGGCTGACGTTCTTCAGGTGGTGCGATCCGAGATCGACCATCGTCGCGGCCACCTTGTTGTGGACGAATTCGCGCACCAACTCGGTGACCACGATCTCGCCCTCGTCAGCGGCCTGATGAATGCGCGCGGCGATGTTGACGCCGTCGCCGATCAGCTTGCCGTCATCGACGATCACGTCCTCGACGTTGATGCCGATCCGCAGCGTCAGGCGCGCCCTGCCGCCATTCTCGGGAAGCTCGCCCGCGCCGCGCTGGATGTCCAGCGCCCAGCAAACGGCCGCCACCGCGCTCTTGAACTGGACCAGCACCGCATCGCCATGAATCTCCATCAACTCCCCCCCGTGCTCTCGAATCAGGGGTTCGATCAGGTCGCTGCGCATCGCCTTCCAGGCGACCAGGGTGGCTATATCGTTTTGCCCGACCAGCCTTGTCCAGCCGGCCACGTCCGCGAACGCGACAGCCGCCAGCCGCCGGTTGAAAATCGGCGCATCCGAAAGCAAGGTCAGATTGGGTGCGGAATCCAGCGAGGACATTTCCGGTTCTTTTGATTGATTCTTTTTCCGGTCGGCAAGTTGCATCATTGCACAATAGAGAAATTTTCGCACCTGGTCGGCGCTTGGCACATGGAAACCGGCCATCGTTGTATCGCCCGTTGCATCGCCTGCTTAAACCATGGGCCCGGTAGACTTGAGACAGCTGTCGAGAGTCCGTCCGTGGTCGCCAGATCCGCGCCGGGGGATAATCCGGCAATTTCCCAGCGACGGAGCATTTCATGAAGAAGCGCCTGCTATTTCTATTCCACGCGACTATTGCAATGTTCGCGATCCCGATTTGCGCGCAGGATTACCCCAACAAACCAATCCGCCTGATCGTGCCGTTCGCCACCGGCGGCGTCACCGACACCACCGCGCGCGTGATGGCCGACAAGCTGTCGCAGCGCTTGGGTCAAAACGTGATTGTCGAGAACCGCGCCGGCGGCTCGGGCAATCCCGGCACCCAGTACGTCGCCCAGTCGCCGCCCGACGGTTACACCCTGTTGCTCGCCTTCGACGGCACGATGGTGATCAACCCGTTCGTGTTTTCGAAGATTCCGTTCGATACCGTCAAGGATTTCGTGCCGGTCACCAAACTGGGTGACGCCGCGCTGGTGCTGGTGGCCTATCCCGGCCTCGGGGTGAAGAACTTCGCCGACCTGATGGCCTATTCAAAGGCCAACCCCGGCAAGCTGTCATTCGGTCATTCCGGTACCGGCGGCACCACCCATGTGGCGGGCGAACTGCTCAAGCAACGCACCGGGCTGGACATGACCCATATCCCCTACAAAAGCGGCGGCCAGGCGGTGATCGACGCCATCGGTGGCCAGGTTCCGCTGGCTTACTCCGCAGTGGCGGGTGCCCATGCGCATGTGAAGTCCGGCAAGCTTGCCGGCGTCGGCGTATCAATGCCGCGTCGCGTCAGTTCGCTGCCGGAGGTGGCGACCTTCATCGAGCAGGGCGTCGCCGGGTTCGACGTCTCCTCCTGGGTCGGCATCATGGCGCCGGCCAAAACCCCGAAGGCGGTGACCGACAAGCTCAATGCCACCATCGCCGCGGTACTCAAGGAGGCGGACGTGCGCGAGCGCTTTGCCACTTTGGGTGTCGAACCGGTGGGCAACACTTCCGAGCAATTCGGCGAGCAGATCAAGTTCGATCTGGCGCGCTGGCAAAAGGTGGTGGAAGCCGCCAGGATCAAGCAGGACTGAAGCGATGACCAACGCGATCGATTTTCCCGCCGGCGGCTACCGCTATGTGCCGGGCGTATTCCAGTATTCCGCCGGGGTGGCGGCGCAGCCGGGGTTCACGATCGAGCGCGCGCGGTTTGCCAGCATCGTGCCGCTGGATGAAGGGTTCGCCCGCATTGAGGCCCACCTGAAAAGCATCGGCCGGCCGTTGACCGCCTTTTGCGCCTGCGAATTGCGCTCGCCGGCGCCGTTTACCGAACAGGGCTTTGTCGACTTCAACCGGGTTTACGTCGGCACACTGGAGCGCTGGGGGGTGATGCAGGGTGGCGTCAATCCGGTGGCACGCAGCAACGTGTGCCCGGAACTCGACCCGCCGGCGGCGCCCGGCTTTTACGCTTTTTCATACACCGTGACGGCAGCGGGCGGCGGCTTTGTGGTGGCCGGCAGCGGCGAGGCCGCCGAGGGCCACAAGGACTATCGCAGCGTGACTGTGCGATTGGGTGAAACCACGCCCGACGCCATGCTGGAGAAGGCGCGCTGGGTGTTGGGCGAGCAGGAGCGGCGCCTCGCAGCATTGGGTGCGACCTGGCGGGATGTGACTGCCACCCAGGTCTACACGGTGTACGACATCCACCCCTTTCTGGGGTCTGAACTGGTGCGCCGCGGCGCGGCCGCCGGCGGCATCACCTGGCAGTATTGCCGTCCGCCGGTTGTCGGGTTGGACTATGAAATGGATTGCCGCGGAGTCCGGCGGGAAATCGTGATCTGACAGGGTCAG
>JANPGJ010000049.1:0-20858 GCA_031423955.1 Burkholderiales bacterium | reverse complement strand
AGGAGCACGCCGCGCTTTTCGTCAAACGCGGTGACGTCGGTGAAGGTGCCGCCGATATCGGCGGCGATGCGGGTGCGGGAGGTCTGGGTCATCGCTTGGTGGAGGTGTGGTGGCGTTGCACTCGGGCGCTCGGCACGGGTGGATGCGGGCCGGCAAGGATGGCCTGCAATGCGGTCTATTCGGCCTTGAGCCCCGCAGCCTTGACCACCTTGCCCCATTTCGCCGCCTCGTCACGCACGAACTGCGCGAACTGCTCGGGAGAATTCGGGGTGTGACGCTCGCCCTCGACTTCCATCCGCCGGGTGATCTCCGGCAACTGCATGATGCGCATCACCTCGGCATTGAGTTTGCGCACCACCTCCGGCGGTGTGCCGGCCGGTGCGAACAGCCCGATCCAGTTGTTGACCGCGAAGCCCGGCACGCCGGATTCGGCGATGGTGGGCAATTGCGGCGCCGCCGCCGACCGGGTGCTGCCGATCACCGCGATGCCCTTCAGCTTGCCGGCGCGCACATGCGGAATCGCGGTCGGCAAGGTGGCGAAGGTGAGTTGGGTCTGGCCGCCGATCAGGTCGGCGATCGCCGGCGCATTGCCGCGATACGGGATATGCACCAGGAAGGTCTTGGTCATCGACTTGAACAACTCGCCCGCGAGGTGGCTGGCGGTACCGATGCCGCCGGAGGCGTAAGACAGCGACCCCGGCTTGGCGCGCGCCAGGGCCAGCAACTCCTGCACCGAGTTGACCGGCACCGAAGGATGCACCGCGAGAATTCCTTCGGCCTCGATGACCATCGCGATGGCGACGAAATCGCGCTGCGTGTCGTAGGGCATCTTGGCGAACAGGAACTGGTTGACCGCATGCGAGCCGACAAAACCCATCACCAGGGTATAACCATCGGGCGCGGACTTGGCGACCACATCGGCGCCGATATTGCCGCCGCCACCAGCGCGGTTCTCCACCACCACCGGCTGGCCCCAGGCCTCGGTGAGCCGGGCGCCGATCACCCGCGAGTAATAGTCGGCGTTGCCGCGGGTGGCCCCCGGCACGACGATGCGGATGGTCTTGGCGGGGTACGATTGCGCCTGCACGATGGCCGGGAACAGTGTCGCCGTCAGCAACAGCGCGTTGAAAACTCGTATCTTCATTTTGACTTTTCTGTTCGACCCATTTCCCGACCATCGACCCGTGCGGCGTTGTCGATGTTACGCCATGACTCCGGCCGCCAGGATCGGCCCGCCCTGGGCGAAGCGCGGGTCAGGCGGCCCGCATTCCCACGAATCGAGCGAATCGAGCCGCCCCGGCAACACGCGCGCGGCGCGCGGCGCCTGCTCGGGAAATTCCTCCATCCCGAAGCTGAATTCGAAAGTCATGCCGTCGGGATCGAGGAAATACAGAAAAATGCTGCCCGACGGCGGGTGGCGGCCCGGCCCGTAGACAATCGGCACGCCCTTGCGCTTCAGGCGCGCCAGCGCGCGGCCGATGTCGTCGATGTCGGTGACCATGAAGTTCACATGGTGCAGGCGGTTCACCGGCGCCGCGGCGATGCCCAGGCTGTGGTGCAGCGGATTCGGGAAGCAGCGCATGAAGGTGACGATGCCCTCGACCTGATCGGAGACCCGGAAATTGAGTTGCCTGACGAAGAACTCGACCGCGGCGGCCGCATTGGGCGAGCCGATCACCAGATGGCCCAGGCGCGCGATCTTCGTCTGGGTCGGCTGGAATGGCCTGTCGTGCGCCTGCATGCCGGCGGTGAGTTCGATGGTCAGCCCGGTAGCGGGTTCGGTGACGCGCAGGCTGCGACCCTGCTTCAAGGCAGCGCATTCGGCCGCCGCCACCGGCGCCGGCCGCAGTCCGAGGGACACAAGGTGCGCTTCGGCAGCCGCGAGATCGCGCTCTGACTCCATCTCGAAAGCCACCCGTGCCAGCCCCGGCGCATCCCCTTCGATCAGCACCAGGTTGTGATGGTCGTTGCCGCAGCGAAAAAAGTGCTGGCCGGCGGCCGGCGCGGTGTCGCCGTCAAGGCCCATCACCTCCCTGAGGAAGATTCCGGATTGTTCGATGCTGCGCACGTGCAGCGCAACATAGGCCAGTCGACGAAAGCGGAAATCGGGCATGGAGGTCTCCAAAGTGAACAAGGGCGGGCGGTTGGCGACGCGCGGGATTCAATTGATTGCGATGCCGCGACCGGCTGCCAGATTCGCCGCCGTGCGGATCGCTGCCAGCATGCTCAGGTGTTGTGCCACCCCGGTGCCGGCAATGTCGAAGGCGCTGCCGTGCGGCACGTTGAGCAGCACATAGGGCAGACCCAAGTAGACCGTGCATGCGCCTTCGAAGCCGACCGTCTTGACGACGATCTGGCCCTGGTCATGGTACATGGTGATGATCGCGTCATAGCGACCGTCGAGCGCCATGCGAAACACCGTATCCGGGCCGATCGGCCCGTGGGCATCGATGCCGGCGCCACGCGCGGCGTCGATTGCCGGCCCGATGCGCAGGCGATCTTCGGCGAACATCGCATGCGGATTGATCCCCGCCACCGCGATGCGCGGCTTCGCCACACCCCATTTTGTGAGGTGCTCGTGCACCAGGCGCAGCACATGCAGCAGGCGTTCGGTGCTCACCAGGGCGATCGCCTCGACCAGGCTGACATGCTCGGACAAGGGCACGATGCGCAAGCCGGCGGCAAGACGCAGCATGAACGTGCCCTCCGGTTGCAGGGCATCGATGTCGGGCATCTTGCCGGTTTGCTTCAGCGAGCCGCTGTCGACCGGCCCCATCACCAGACCCGCGATGCCGCCGGCCGCACCCAATTCGTAGCCGATGCGGATCCACTCCAGCACGGCATGGCCGGACGTCGCCGAGGCCCGGCCGAACGGACAGCCGGCAACCTCGAAGCCGCCCGGATCGAGCACGCGAATCGCCTGCGAGCCGCGCACCAGCTCGCTCATGGAGTCGAGCCGCTCGATCGGCAAGTCGACACCACTGACCGCCGCCGCGCGCCGCACCACGCCGGTGTCGCCGATCAGGAGCGGCTCGCAGACGCCGGCAAGTTCGCCGCTGGCAAGCGCCTTGACCGCAACCTCGGGACCGATGCCGGCGGGGTCGCCGATCATGGTGGCGATCAGGGGCAGGTGTGTCATCGGCGGCGCCTCCGGTTCATTCCGGCGCGGCGCCGGAGAGTTTGACAATGCGCATGAACTTCGCGCGGTCGGCGATGACGACCTCGGTCAGGCGCTCGGGCATATTGTTGGTGATCGGCTCCAGGCCTGCAGCGGCAAAGCGGCTCACCGTATCGGGCAACGCGACAATCCTGGCGAGCGCCGCGGAAAGCTTGTCTACGACCGCACGCGGCGTGCCGGCCGGCGCGAACACGCCGATGCCGCCGGAATGGTCGAACTCGGCGATGCCGGCCTCGCCCATGGTCGGCAGATTCGGCGCGAACACCGAGCGGTTCCGGCTGTTGGCGGCCAGTATCTTCACCTTGCCTTCCCTGGCGAACCCTGCGACCGCTGGCATCGAGGCGATCGCCATCGACACTTCGCCGCTGACCAGCGCCGGGATCGACAGTGCGCTGCCCTTGTAAGGAATGTGCAGAACCTTCAGGCCCAGCGCCGCCTTGAAATCTTCCATCGTCAGGTGATGCGGGCTGCCGATGCCCGACGATGCATAGGTGTAGACGTCCGGTTTGGCTCTCACCGCGGCGACCAGTTCCTGCAGGGTGTTGGCCGGAAACGATCCGGTGGCCACCAGGAACAGGGTGGACTGCGCGATCAGGCCGATCGGCGCCAGATCGCGCAAGGTGTCGTACGGCAGCTTCTTGTAGAGGGCCGGATTGATCGCCCAGTGCCCGAAATCGTTGTAGACCAGCGTGTAGCCATCGGGCGCTGCGCGCATCACGGTCTGGATCGCATTGATGCCGGACGAACCCGCCAGGTTTTCGACCACGAAACTCTGGCCGAAATGCGTGGTGAGCGCATTGGCGATGATGCGGATCGAACTGTCGCCCTGGCCGCCGGCGGCGTACGGCACCACCATCTTGACCGTGCGCAGCGGGTAATCCTGCGCCTGTACCAGGCCGCCAAGGAGGCATCCGCACAGCCCCGCGGCAGCACGCCGGACGATGGTTGCAAGATCCATGTTGTCTCCTTGAGGCCGGGCTGCCGCGCGCGGCGGTCGCATGGCGTCCTAAATGATGAAGGTAAGGTTGCTCATCGGCGAATCGTTGTTGACCAGGAATACATGTTTCTCCCTGATGCGCAACTGTCCCTGCTGGCGCACCAGGGTATGCCGCACGCGGCCGCTCCAGACCGTGGAGCGGTCGTGGCGCACTTCCACCGCCATCATGTTCGAGGTCACCACGCCGCCATGCGTCGCATCGTAGGTCTCAAGCACAACATTGGCGACCAGACGGGTGAGCCGCGATTGCGGGCGCTGCGAATGTGCGTGCTTTGTGCTGAGCCGAAACAGGCGTTCCTCGAGCGCCGGCCGGTCGTCGTAGATCAGCGAAATGCGATTGGCCGGATCCATCTGGTCACCGTTGCAGGGCACCCAGTAGAGCAATTCCTCCGCCCACATCGCCAACCAGTCGTCGTAGCGGTTGGCGTCAGCCAGCGCCGCCTCGCGAAACAGCAGCAGCTCGACCTCGCGCAACTGACGCCATTCATCCGCAGCTGCGCCGCTCATCCCTGACTCCCTGCGGCAGCCGCCGGTTTGCCCATCAGCTCGGACCAGTAGCGCATCATGCCGCGTTGCGGCACCTCGTCGCTGATCAGGCCGACAATGCTGCCGTCGCTGTCGATCTGCTCACGCTCCATGCCGCGCGAGATCTCGATCCACGGATTGACTTCGGCGGCCATGCCGCGCTGCACCCGCTCGAAAATCTCGGCGTCGTCCGGCGAGCCGGCGCCAGCGGGGCCGTAGAACGACTCATGCTGGCGCAGGCGCGTCGCGTTCATTTCCTCGCTGACGCCGCCCAGGCGCACCGCCGTCATCGTGACCTGGGTCAGGCCCGGCGCCAACGGCGTGATGATGCGGATCTGGTTGTTGATCAACTGCATGTTCGGAAAAATTCCCAGGTGCGGGTCGCCGCCGAGCGCGATCAGCAGGGGCGCGCGCGCACCGCCATGCGCCTTGTGCATCGCTTCGATGTAGTCGGCGCCGCCCTTGATCTTCCTGAGGAACTCACAGTGCATGTCGTACTGGTGAATCCGGTGCGCGCGGAAATCGAGCATCGCATGGCCATGACCAAGGTCGCGGGTGCGGGTCCTGGCGCTATCGACGAACGGGTCTTCGCGATGGGTGGCGCCGATACCGGCTTCGGGATTGCGGCGCATCGCCGCCATCACCGAAGCGTGCACGAAATGCGGGTGGTAACCGTCCATCCCGACCAGCTTCCAGTTGCCCAGGTACTCGGTCTTGTGGGTGCCGCCGTCGGCGCGGATCTGGCTTGTCGGCGAGGCATCGATCATCA
Organism: Burkholderiales bacterium; assembly: GCA_031423955.1. Taxonomy (GTDB): domain Bacteria; phylum Pseudomonadota; class Gammaproteobacteria; order Burkholderiales; family JAEUOS01; genus JAEUOS01. Next base: position 15,389 of record JANPGJ010000049.1, on the reverse strand, counting down.
GGTCGATGATCGGCGCGGCGCCGCCGAGGAAGGCGGCGAGCGACTCGCCTTGCGGCGCCAGGCTGGCGAATACGAAGCCGCGATGCGACGCCACCCGCGGCACCGGCGACAGGCCCATTTCCTTCTTGTTGAAGCGCTTGCCGTAGGCCTCCTCACCGGTCACGCCGGCCAGTGCGCCGCTGCTGTCGTAGGTCCAGCCGTGATACCAGCACTGGAAATACCTGGCGTTGCCCGACTCGGTCTCGCACACCTGTGCACCGCGATGGCGGCAGCGGTTGACCAGCACCCGCAGCGCGTTGTCGACGCCGCGCACCAGCAATACCGGCGTGCGGCCGATCGAGCGCATCTGGTAGTCGCCGGGATTCGGCACTTCGCTGTCGTGGCCGACATAAATCCAGGCCGCCGAAAAAATGCGTTCGATCTCGAGCTCGAAAATGCCGGGGTCGGTATACACCCGCGAATGCACACGACCGTCGCCGACCATGCCGGCGATCCCCGGACCGTTGTGTGCAGCGCCTGATTGAAGCACCTGCCGATTCATTGCGCATCCCTCCTGTTGCAGGAACATTCCGCCTGTCTCTATCAATTTTTCTGTTGTGCGGCGCCGCTGTCACAGCCACGAACGGCGCCAAGCTTTCGCATCTGCGAAACGCTCATTGCGCCATTGTCATGCCAGCCTGTCAATTTAGCAGAGCGCGGTTTCGCCACGCAAGCAAATGGTTTCCGCAAGCGCGCAGCAAACTTGCACCAGGTCACCTGCGCCGCGCAGGTTTGCGAGCGCATCGCTAGAATGTCCGAAACCCACGGAGACCACATGCGACGCCTGCATGCAATCGCGATTGTCACGCTACTGGCCGGCTGCGCCACTCTCGCCGAAGCAGCGTGGCCGGAAAAGCCGCTGCAACTGATCGTCGCGTATCCGCCCGGCGGCCTGACCGACGCGTTGGCGCGCGCAGTCGCCAAACCGCTGGGCGAGCGCCTGAAGCAACCAGTCGTGGTGCATAACGTACCGGGCGGCGGCGGCAACATCGGCGCGGCCAAGGCCGCCAAGTCGCCGGCCGACGGCTACACCCTGTATATCGGCAACAACGCCACGGTGGGCTTGAACACCCTGGTCTACAAATCGCTGCCGTTCGACCCGCTGACTGAGCTGGCGCCGGTGACCCTGATCGTCGAGAGCCAGAGCATTCTGGTGGTGCACCCGGGGGTGGCGGTCAACAACGTGAATGAACTGATCGCCTTGGCCAAGTCCAAACCGGATCAAATCAACTACGGGTCCACCGGCAGCGGCGGCGTCAGCCACCTGGCCGGCGAGATGCTCAAGGGCGCCACCGGCACCCGCATGACCCATGTGCCCTACAAGGGCACGGCGCCGGCCCTGACCGACCTGCTGGGCGGGCAGATCCAGATGATGTTCAACGATACCGCGGCGCCACACGTGAAAAGCGGCAAGCTGCGCGCGCTCGCGGTCACCGGCGCGCGGCGCTGGCCGCTGCTGCCCGAGGTGCCGACGCTTAACGAGGCGGGCGTGGCCGGCTTCGAGAAATACAACTGGTTCGGCATCCTGGCGCCGGCCGGCACGCCGGAGCCGGTCATCACCGCGCTCAACCGTGAACTGGTGGCGATCATGCGTGACCCGGCGCTGCAAAAATGGCTGGAATCGCAGGGAGCCGAAGCCGCCACCGGTAGCGCCGAGGAGTTCGCCGCCTTCATTCGCCGCGATTTGTCCAAGTGGGCGAAAGTGGTCAAGGACGTCGGACTCACTCCCGAATAGAGGGCCTCGCCATGAGCATCAGCATCTACCCGTTCACGCCGGATTTCGGCGCCGAGATCGGCGACGTCGACCTCGCGCAACCGGTGTCGGTCGAGAACCTCAAGGCGATCGAGGCGGCATTCTGGAAATACGCCGTGCTGGTGTTTCCGGCGCAGCAAATCAACTCCGACCAGCATGTGGCTTTCGCCAGCCTGTTCGGCCCGCTGGAGCCGAACATCAATTCCTACGCCGACGAAGTCAAGAAAGACCGCATCGACGGCCGCATTTCCGACGTTTCCAACCTCGATCACGACAACCGCATCCTGCCGGCGGAAAGCCGCAAGCGCCAGTCGGGCCTGGCCAACCGCCTGTGGCATACCGACAGCAGCTTTCGCCATGTGCCGGCACGCGCCTCGCTGCTCTACTCGCGGCAGGTCGCGCCGATCGGCGGCCACACCCAGTTCGCCGACCTGCGTGCCGCCTGGGACGCACTGCCACCGGCAATGCAGCGGCGCCTCGATAGCCTGGTGGCTGAACATTCGATTTTTCATTCGCGCGCCTCGATCGGCTTCACCGACTACTCCGAGCGCGAGCGCGCCGCACTGCCCGGCGCGCTGCAGTTGCTGGTGCGCACGATTCCCGAAAGCGGGCGCCGCTCGCTCTATCTCGCCGCCCATGCGTTCCGGGTGATCGGCATGGCCGACGCCGACGCCCTGGCGCTGATCGCCGAACTGATGGCGCATGCCACCCAGCGGCAGTTCGTGCACACCCACCGCTGGCGCGCCAACGACCTGGTGATGTGGGACAACCGCTGCACCATGCATCGCGGCACCGAATACGACGAACGGCGCTGGAAGCGCGACATGCATCGTGCCACCGTGTCCGATGTCGGCAATACGCGAGAGGCGCAGGCGCAACCGATGCACGCCGCTTGAGGCCGCGTGAGCCACGACCGCATCGGCTTCATCGTGCCGGCGCTGATCCGCAGCGACGAAGCGGAGGCCCTGCTCGACCGCACGCTCGCGCGCATACCCTCAGCAATCCGGACCACCGTCGCCCTGGTCACGCAAGGCCGGCAACCGACGCTCAGCGCGCGGCCGGGCCTGCAGATCGTGTCGCGCCACTACGCAGCCCCGCTTGGCAAATGGGGAGCGATCGCGCAGGCCACCGAACTGCTGCCGGACAGCGACATGCCGGTGCTGCTGCTCGACGCCGACGATCCGATGGATTCCGCCAGCATCGAGCAGGCGGTCGAGCGCTGCATGACGCGGCCGGATGCGCTGTGGATCGGGCGGCGCGACCAGATAGAACTGCGCGCCGAAGACGAGATCAGCGCCGATTCGCGGCTGTTCTGGGAGGCTTTCTCGAACGCATTGCTGCTCGGACTGATCGACGAGCCAGTGGTCGACCTTGACGATGCACCGGATATCCAGAGCGGCTTCATGGCGGTGCCGCTTGCCGCCCTGCGCGCCGCACCGATCGGGCAGGCACCGAACTGCGGTGGCGAACTGGTGCTGTGCCTGCATCTGTGGTCGAACGGTCTGGCCACCTGTGAACTCGACTACCGCACGCAGCCCCGGACCGCATCGACCTATCGATTGAAGCAGATCACCATCGACACCATGAACCTGCCGTTCTTCCGCGACCTGCCGGCGCAAAAAATCGCCGAAGCGATGCGCCGTGGCCCGCTTTTGTACCGGCGCTATTTCACCGATGCCCGGTTGAGCGCTTACGAAACCGAGATCGCGGCAATGCTCCGGATGGGGCGCGACGGGCAGCCCGGCAGCAGGTGAGCGGCGCTGCGCGCCGGCCAGTGTCGCGCGCCGCACAGCGGCCAACCACAAGTGGCATCTACCTGAAACGCCGCCAACCGCTTGCGATCAACATCGACGCCAACATGACCAGCGCCCACGCCGGCAACGGCACATCGCCTTCCGCCACGACCACCGGTTCGCTGTAGACAAGGGTCAACTGCGGCTTGCGCACGTCAAACCCGCTGTTGCGGCTTTCAAACCGTTTCGCGTTCTGCGGCGTGGTCTCGTTGCCGATCATGATCCAGCCATGATTGCCGGTCGGCGCGTTGACCCATGATTGAACGTCGATGACGATGCGCGGCGCCGCACCGCCGCCGGCCGGCAGCGCGCCGCTCCAGGAATAGCTTGCATCGGCACTGCCGACAAGCTGCACTGCGCTCGCCACCGGATCGAATTCGCCGCCCGGCGTGTTCCACGGCGTGCCTGGGTAGATGCGATGCGACCAGGTGCTGTCGCCGCTCGCAGCAGGCGCCCCCGCTCCGGAACCGCCCGCGTTCGCCGGACCCTCGCCCCAATTGGCGAGCAGGCGGTGCAGCGCGATGTTGTGGTCACCGCGCGAGCGCGATTCCCAAAGCGTCAGGGTGACCTGCCTGACCACCGCGCCCGCAGGAATCGCCGACAAGTCGAACTTCAGGAGTGCGCGCCGCACCAGGCCTTCGGCGGTGACCGAGGTCCACAAGTACGGGCCGGAGCCATCTGCCAGGGTATCGCTGCCGGGCAGGCCGTGATAGATGCTGGCGTCACGGGTAGCGATCAGCGTGACGGTCTGGTCGGCCGCGACGGCCGTACCAGTGAACAAGGCAATCGTCAGCCAAAGGGTGTTGAGGAACGATGAATGCGCCATTCGAATGATCCATCAGGGCGGTTTCGCGAGAGCCTGCACGGTCGCGTCCAGGCACAGGGCCCGTCCATGCGACACAACCGTCATGCTGAACAGTTTCCGTGGCCGCGCTGCAGATTAAGGGCACGACATGACAGCGTGTTTTTGGGCGAGCCCCAGCACATGTGCCGAATGGACTATCGGAGTCGGCACGCGCCCGGCTGGCGGCGCGCTGCCGCGGGCACCGCGCAAGACTGCGGCCATCCCGGTTAGACTCGTTGCTTTCTTTCCATTCACCTTTTACGAGGCGCTCCATCATGTTGCTGCGATCACTGAAGGTTCCGAAAGCCGAGTTCGAAGCCGGGACTGGCTGGACCCTGAAACCCGAGGGCGCCTGCAAGGGCGAGGTGTGCATTCCGTTGTCGCATCCGGCCGGCGATTCGATCGACGTTGCCAGCGTCGCCAATGATCTCGGCATGCCGCTGGCCGCCGCACCCGAACACGGGCTGTGGGCGCTGGGACCGGCCTCGATCGGTTCGCGCGCACTGACCACCGCGCAGGCGCCGGAGTTGCGCTTGCCTGATCTCGACGGCCGGGAGTTCCGCCTGTCGAGCCTCAAGGGCAAGAAGGTATTGCTGTTCGCCTGGGCACCGTACTGAGGCTGCTCCCGCGACCTGCCCGTGTGGCAGGCACTGCGCAACGAACTGCAACCCAAGGGGTTCGAACTGGTCACCGTCGGCCTCGACACGCTGGGCAACGATGGCTGCCGCGCCTTCATCGAAGCGGCCAAACCGGAACACCCGTCATTGATCGACCGCCATCATGTGCTGGCCGACCTGTTCGGCGTGATCAACATTCCAAGCAGCGTGTGGATCGACGAGCAGGGCATGATCGTACGCCCGGCCGAAGCCGCGCCGGCGCCGCCGCGCACTGCCGCCAGCGCTCCGGGCTTCAGCATGCCGGGCCAGGTACCGCAGCGTTTCGTCGACATCATGACCGAGGCCGCGAAGATCAGGAAGGACGCCGCCGGCTATCACGCCGCCCTGCGCGACTGGGTCGAGCACGGCGCCGCCAGCCGCTTCGCCCTGTCGCCGGACCAGGTGGTCGAACGCTCGCGCCCGCGCGATCGCGATCGCGCGCTGGGCCACGCCCACTTCGCGCTTGCCAGCCAACTGGAGATCGACGGCCATCATGCGGCGGCGATTCCGCATTTTCGCGAGGCGCATCGCCTGGTGCCGGAAAGCTGGACCTTTCGCCGCCAGGCATGGTCACTCGAAAAAGTCGGCGACGGACCGCTGGCGCGTTTCTGGCAGGGCCCGAACCCCGATGCGCCCGACGCCTGGCCCTATGCCGGCGACTGGCTGGCCGATGTCCGTGCGAGTGGTGCGGAGAACTACAGCGAGCCGTGGCGTCCATAGAAGGTTGAAACAAGGCCTGCCCGCATTTGGGCAAACACAAGACCAGGAGACAGGAATGCAGGGAAGAACCGATTGGCTGATCGCAGTTGTGTTGATGGCAGGCATGGCGGTTTCCGTCGGCGCCCAGGAAAGCGAACGCCGCTTCCGCCTGATTCCACTCGACGAGATGACGCCGGCGCAACGTTCGGTGGCAGACGCCATCCGCTCCGGGCCGCGCGCCGCCACCGGCAACAGTTCCGCCACCGCGTCCGCCACCACCATCGGCAGCCCGTTCAACGTATGGCTGCGCAGTCCCGAGCTGGCTGACCACCTGCAAAAGCTCGGCAGCCATATCCGTTTCAAGAGCTCGCTGTCGGCGCGCCTGAACGAGTTCGCCATCCTGGTGACCGCGCGCCACTGGACCTCGCAATACGAGTGGGTGGCGCACCACCGGCTGGCGCTGGCCGGCGGCCTCGATCCAAAGGTGGCGGAGGACCTGGCGCAGGGCAGGCGGCCGGCCAACATGAAGGACGACGAAACCATCGTCTACGACTTCTCGCGCGAAATGCACGTCAACCATCAAGTCAGCGACGCCACCTACAAGGCGGCGGTCGACAAGTTCGGCGAGCAGGGCGTGATGGACCTGATCGCGGTGAACGGCTACTACGTCCTGGTGTCGATGACCCTCAACGTCGATCGCACCCCGGTGCCGGGCGGCAAGCCGCCGTTGCCGATATTGAAACAGGGCAGGTGAAATCGGGGAGGTCTGCCCGAAGTAGTAATCCCGCATGGTCGTCGATGCGGACCGTTGAGGAGTCCACCCGTGATGCGAACCATCGTTGCCGCATGTACGCTCGCACTTGGCCTGCTGACCGCCCTGCCCGCGGCCGCGCAGCCGTGGCCGTCGCGCCCGATCCGCATGGTGATTCCCTATCCGGCCGGGGGCAGTGTCGATTTCAGCGGCCGCCGGCTGGTCGAGGATCTCGCCGCCGACCTGGGCCAACCGGTCACCGTGGACAATCGCGGCGGCGCCAACGGCATTATCGGCACCGAGGTGGTCGCCAAGGCGGCGCCGGATGGCTACACCTTCCTGGTCAGCACACTCTCCGCCCATGCCGGCAATCCGGCCGCGGTGAAGGTGTTGCCCTACCACCCGATCGACGATTTCGCCCCGGTGACGGTGATCAACGCGGTGCCCCTGCTGCTGGTGGCGCACCCCGGATTCGCGGCCGAGACCGTGGCCGACATCGTGCGTCTGGCGAAAGAGCAGCCGGGCCGGATCAGCTATGCCTCGTTCGGCACCGGTGGCATGGCGCACCTTGCGGGCGTCCAGCTCGAGTTGCGCGGCGGCGTGAAAATGACCCATGTGCCGTACAAGGGCGGCGCCCCGGCACTCGCCGACCTGCTTGGCGGCCATGTGCAGCTTTACTTTTCAGGCATCAACTCGGTGCTCGGTCACATCAAGTCGGCGCGCCTGCGCGCCATTGCGGTGAGCGGGGCGACCCGCTCGAAGGCGCTGCCCAACGTGCCGGCGGTCGCCGAGACCTATGCCGATTTCGAGGCCGGCGTCACCCCTGCGGTGTGGTTTCCGGCGCGCACGCCGCCGGAAATCGTGAACCGCATGCGCGCAGCGGTCGTCAAGGTGATCAATACGCCCAAGTTCCGCCAGGCCGCCGAGCGCGACGGCGAGGGCGACCCGGTCGGCAACCGGCCCGAAGAGATGGCGGCGATCGTCAAGCAGGACATCGAGCGCTATGCCGCGCTGATGAAGGCAGCCGGCATCAAGCCGGAGTGACTGTCTGCGGCAGTGCCTTCTCGACCGGGTCGGCACGCCGGGCGTTGCCGGGTTCCACCATGAAAGTGGGAATGCCAAGCGGGTTCAAGCGGTAATCGTACGCTCCGGCGTGGTTGCCGACGCGCGGTATTCGATCCGGCCGGTTCGCGGTTCCCGGTCTGCGCTGCCCGGCCGCCACTGCCCGGGACCGGTGCCGCGCACGCCTGCCTACATGCTGCGGTAAAGTAAGCCAGGCACATGCAGCGACAGCCCGCGAGATGAATCGAAAGCCCGTCAATGGCCCGCATTGAAAAGAAGCAGCGCGTCAGCCACCTGACGGCGCGCGACCGCATCGCAGCGCAAGCCGCGACCGGCGTACTCATGTTGACGCGGGGCACGGTCCCGGCAATCGGCATCAGGACGATTGATTCTTGACCGCGCTCGCCGCCGATTTCAGCCGCAAGCTGTGCGCACAGGTCGCCGCGTGGCGCTACGAAGACTTGCCGGCACCGGTGGTGCGCATGCTGAAGCTCTGCCTTGCCGATACCCTCGGGGTGATCGGCGGCGCGGCGCGCGCCGCCGGCATCGGCGAACTCAACCAGCGCCTGATGCGCTGGGAGAACGGCGGCACCGCCACCGGGCTGATCGGCAAGCGCCGCTATTCGCCGCCGACCGCGGCGCTGGCCAACGGTGCCGCCGCGCATGCGCTCGACTACGACGACATCCACGACGCCGCGCGCGTGCATAGCGGCTGCGTCGTGCTGCCGACGGTGCTCGCTTGCGCGGAAGACCGTGGCGGCGTCTCCGGCAAGGATTTCCTGGTCGCCCTGGCGGTCGGCACCGAACTGCACGCGCGGCTCGGGCTGGCATGCCACGACAGCCTTGCCACCGGCTGGCATCCGACCACGATTTTCGGTGCGATGGCCGCCGCGCTCGGCGCCGGCCGCCTGCTCGGGCTCGATGGGCGCAGCATGGGTGATGCGCTAGGCATCGCGTTTCATCAAGCCGGCGGCTCGGCGCAAAGCGCCTACGACGGCGTGCTCGCCAAACGCCTCGGCCCGGGGTTCGCGGCGCGCGACGCAGTGACCAGCGCGTTTCTCGCCGCCGACGGACTCAGTGGCACGCCGGCGGCGCTCGAAGGCCAGGCCGGATTCTTCGCGCTGCACATGCGCGACGCGGTCAGGCCGGAGTTGCTGACCGATGGCCTTGGCAGCCATTGGCGGATCGCGGAATACAGTCTCAAGCCCTACCCGGCCTGTCGCTGCAATCACGCGGCCATTGCGCAAGGCATTGCACTGCACAACCAGGGACTGGCGGCCGATACGGTCACTGCCGTCGAGATCCACATGAGCGAGGCGAACTGGACGCTGGTCGGCAAGCCCTACGATGCGACCCTCGATTCGGTCGTGCATGCACAGTTCAACGCCGCCTACAGCTTCGCGCGGGCGCTGCTTGACGGCCGGGTCGGGCCGCGCAGCTACGAGCGCCCGGCGATCGGCGAGCCGCGCGTGGCGGCGCTTGCGGGCCGCATCCGCGTGCTGGTCGACCCCGCGATCCCGCGCGACGCGATGGCACCGGTGCGCATCACGCTCAAGCTTGCCGATGGGCGCGCGATCACCATGCGCGGCGACACGCTCAAGGGCGGCGCCGAAGCGCCGCTCTGCGACGGCGAAGTGCTGGAAAAACTGCGTGGCTGCTTCGAGTTCGGCCTTGACGCACCGCCGGCGGCCGCCGATCGCCTGCTTGACACGGTGTTCAAGCTTGAAAACGAGGCCGACGCCGCGGCCGCGATCCGTACTGCCTTTCCCGGCGCGTGAGCGACGCCCTGCACAGCAGTCGGACTATTCCGCGCGGGCACCCGAGATCTTGACGATCTCGGCCCAGCGCGCACGGTCGGCACGCAGGATCGTCGCGAACTGTTCGGTCATCGCCACGGGCTCGCCAGTCTGGCTGATCCCGCCCTGCATGTCGGTAGCGCTCCTTATCCGGCTGCCTGACCGACCGCTGCCGGGCAGCATAAAGTGCCTGGTCCTGGCGCTTGTGCCCGACATGGTCGGAGCAAGACCGCGATGTCAATCCGCCCAGAGCGCTGATGACCGATCAACACCCCGGCGCGATGACCGCGTCATGCTTGCGCCGCAGGACAGCAAGTGCTGCCGCGTCAACCGGCCTGTGCGGCAATTCCCATCAGCAGCTTCATCTTCGTAATCGCAGCGTTGGGCGGGGTCAGGATCGGCGTGCTAACGCGTGCCTGCGCAAGTTCCAGGGCTGGCGCCATGGAAAATTGCGTGAAGGCGATCGCATCGTGATCGGCGAACCTGGCAGCGGCCTCGGCGATCAACCGATTGTGTTCGCCGGGCCGGTTGTCAAACAAGGCGTCAAGTGCGCCTTCGACCAGGTGCGGCGTGATCTGCAGTCGCAACCCGTTTGCGGTCATGCAATCTTCGATCTCTGTGGTCACCGTCGACAGCGTCGCCGCGAAGGTGGACAGCAGCGCGACCCGCCCGCCGCGCTTCATCAGCTCTCCGTAGAGCGCCTCGTTCGACTTCAGCACCGGGATGTCATGCTCATGCTGGACGGCTTCGATCGCGCGCCCGAACACCGAGCAGGTGAACATGATGGCGTCGGCGCCGGCCGCGACGCAATAACTGCCCAGGCGGCGGAATCGCTCGATCATGGCGTCGGTAATGATCTTGTTGTCGCGGTCGAAGTCGCCGAAGAGGGAGTCATCCAGCAGATGCGCGACCCGGGCTTCCGGCCAGTACGAGCGGAAGCTGGCCGAAATCGGTTCCATCGATATCGGCAAGGCATGCACGAGATAAACCTTGGGCGGCTCGATCATCGCGCGATCTCCCGGCCAGCACTCATCATTTGCTGGAAATGGGCTTAAGCGTTGCCGGCAGGCCTGCCGGCCGGTCGCACGCGACGGTGCCGATATCGCCCGGCACCACGACCTCGATCAATTCGACGTCGTCCGAAAGGCGGATCTCGTTGTGTCGCACGCCGCCCGGGATCGACAGCGCATCGCCCGCCCGGAAGGTGCCTACGGTGCCGTCCTCGAACTCAAGCACCGTTTCTCCCCGGATGAAATAGACGAACTGCATTTCGCAGACATGGTAGTGCCAGCCAGTCGGCTCGACCATGTTCGCCACCGAGGTCACCTTGTTGGCACGCATGCGGCCATTGCTCGCCTTTTTGACGCCCAGGTCGCTGTAGGTGAGGAAGCTGCGGCGCCCCGGAATCCCCGGCGTTTCGCTCTTGAAGCCGGTGGTGAGCTGCATGCCTTCGATCACCTCGCGCACCGGCTGCGCGGTCGCTGCCGGGGAGGCCTTGTCTGCGTATGTCTCGTTCATTTCAGACTCCTTGGTTGTGGTTTATTGCCGGATCGGGTTTGCAAAAAAGCTCGCGCAGTTGCATTAGACACGGGTGGTGGCGAAGGCCTCCGCGAAATTGCCGGTGTTCTCCAGGTTGCGGAACGCCGCCAGCATGCGCCCGGCCTGTTCATCGCCGGCCACGCCGCGGCACAGCAGCCTGAATTTGCCGTCGACGTCGGCGTCGGTCATCGGATTTTGCGCGTGGCCGCGCGGATGCTCCGCACGTTCGACCATGCGCCTGCCGTCTTGCATGACAATTTCAATCTCGGTGATCAGCGCGCCCGGGAAACGCTGCGTGAAGTCCTGGTTCTCGCTGATGCGGATGCGCGCCATCAGCGCGAGCAATTGCGGGTCGCGGAAGTTGCGTTCGCTGAAGCTTTCACTGGTGATCTCGCCATCGCGCAGCGCGGCGGCGATCAGGAACGGCAGGCTGTGGTCGGCGGTCTCGCGGGTTTTCGGCGCCCATTTTTCCGGCTCGCTGCCGATCTCGCTCCAGGTCAGGTGGTAGGTCTGCAGGTTGATCGCCGCGATCTGGTCGAGCACGATCCCGCGGCGCATTTTGAGGATCGACCACAACGGCGCCTGCGAGTGATACTCGGACGGAAAGAACTTGATGGCGGCGCGCTCGACAGCGAAGGGGCGGCCGCCGCCCCCCATCGGGCCCGGTTCGAACGGCCCGGTGACCTGCTCCCACACGCCGTGGCGGCCCTCGAAGGCGGCGGTCGGACCGGTCATGCCGGCCTGGGCCAACAGTGCGGCGAACACGCCGGCGCGCGCCGCTGCAGCGGTGGCGCAGCCCTTCCACATCGCCAGTTCGCCGCTGCGCGTCTGGCGTGTCGGGATGTTCGCGGTGATGGCGATCGACAAGGCCTCGCCCAGAGTGTTCTCGTCCAAGCCCAGCAGCTTGCCGGCGGCCGCGGCGCTGCCGAGCACCACGTAGACGCCCTGGTCCCAGCCACGGCTGCGGATCGGGATGCGGTCCGCGAGTTCGATGAAGATTTCATAGGCCGCCACCATCGCCACCAGGAAATCGCGCCCCGACACCTGCCGTGCCTCGGCCACCGCGATCACCGCGCCCAGCATGTCGCTCGGGTGGCCGGCGCCAATCGAGATGTAGGTGTCGTTGAAATCGAGGTAACGGATCATCACCGAGTTGGCGAAGGCCGCCATTTCCATCGACGTGGACGCGCCGGAGCCGAGCAGGCTGGCTGCCGAAACCCCGCTGGCGGCCATGGCAACCTTGCGCGCGACCTCCGCGGCGTCGCTGCGATAGCCGCCGAAGGCGCAGCCGATCGAATCGATGAAACGGTTGCGCGCCGCGGCAATGGTCGCCGGCCCGAGATTTTCATACTTGAGTGCGCTGACGTAGGCGGCGAGTCTGCGGGTGGTCTGGTCCAAGGCGATGACCCTTCTTGGTGATGGCGCCCGGCGACTGGCGGCGCACTGGTGTGGATGGGATGGCTTGCGCCGCGACGCTGGTGCGACCGGTGCCGGCTTGTGATGGCTGCCTGCTCGCGATCAGCCGGCGCGAATGCCAGTGGCGCGCGCCAGCTTCGCCCAGCGCGCAAGTTCGTCGCGAATCTTCGCAGCGTATTGCTCCGGCGTGCTGCCCTCGATCTCGAAGCCGGCGGCCGTCATCTGCGCGGCGATTTCCGGCACCCGCAATGCCGCTGCCGACTCGCGGTACAAGCGGTCGACGATCTCGCGCGGCGTGCCGGCCGGCGCCATCAGGCCATACCAGGAATTGACTTCGAACCCGGGCAGGGTTTCGGCCACGGTCGGCAAACCGGGTTGCCGGCCCCAGCGCCGCTCGGTGGAGACCGCGAGCGCCTTCAGGCGCCCCGCTTCCATCATCGGCAGGGCGGCGGCCGGGTTGATGAAGGCGATGTGAATGCGCCCGCCGAGCAGGTCGGTCACCACCGGCGCCGCTCCCTGGTAAGGGACGTGCAGCAAGGACACGCCGCCGGCCAGCGCCATCATCGCCGCGGCCAGGTGCGTCACGCTGGCCTGGCCGACCGACCCGTAGGTGATCTGCCCGGGTTTCTCGCGTGCAAGCGCCAGCAGTTCGGTCACCGAAGCCGCCGGCACGTCGGGCCGCGCCACCAGCAACAGCGGTGTGGAGACCAGTTGCGTGATGGCTGCGAAATCGCGCACCGTGTCGTAGGGCAGGTTGCCCTGGAAATTGGGCGCGATGGCGATCGGCCCGATGCCCGACAGGAACACGGTGTAGCCGTCCGCCGCAGCGCGCGCGACGGCGGTCGCGCCGATGGTGCCGTTGGCGCCGCCGCGGTTCTCGATCAACACCGGCTGCCCGAGGGTCTCGGTCATGCGCGCGGCGAGCGGCCTGGCGACGGTGTCGCCGGGCCCGCCCGCCGGTGCCGGGTTGATCAGGCGGATCGGCCGCGCCGGCCAGGCCGGCTGCGCCAGCACCGGCCACGGCAGCGCAGCCGCCAGCCCGAAGCCGGTGGTCGCTGCAAGTAATTTCCTGCGCGCGGGCGCGTTCATCGGGCTTCCGGCCCCAGGCGCTGCCAGGCGGCCTGCAGGTAGGAGCGATCGACGTAGTCGTCGGGCCGGGTGAAGGCGCGGGTGGGCAGATCGCGAATCGCCGAACTCAGGCCGATCAGGGTGGCCAGGCCCTCACTGCTGACATCGCCGTCGCGCGGGAACACGGCGTCAGCCACGCACAGGCGGCGCGAGCGCGCCGCATGATCGCGCCCGAAGCCGTAGTCGCGCATGTGCGCATGCGCGATATCGGTCGGCGCCGCGTCTTCCGAGGCGATGGCGCGGTGTGCCTCGACAATCGCCACCAGAAAGCGTTCGACCAGATCGCGATTCCGCCTGGCCCAGCCGGCGTCGGCGGAAAAGCAGGCGAACGCGAACGGGGTCACGCCGGTGTGACCGAGCGGCAATTCGCGGAAGCCGCCGTCGAGCGCGAGAAAGTTGTAGGGCACGCCCTGCAGGCCGGCATCGATTTCGCCCGAACGCAGCATGTCCCAGCGCGTGACCATCGGCCCCATCGCAAGCAGCCGGTAGTCCGCCGGATGATGCAATCCGTGCGCGGCCAGCGTGTCCATCACCAGCGACGAACTTCCGGCGGCCAGCGACGACACGCCGATGGTCTTGCCGCGCAGGTCCGCGAACGCGCGGATCTCCGGCCGCACGATGAAGGAGAACGGCAACCGGTTGAGATTGCCGGCGATGATCATCTGGCCGCCGCCGCGCTCGCGGTCGAGGATCACCAGTTCGGTCGAGTTGCGGCCGATCTGTGCACGGCCATCGCGCACCCGCTCGAACACCTCTTCGATGGCGGTGTTCAGGTAGAGGTCGACGGCGATGCCCTGGCGCGCGAACAGCCCGCAATCCTGCGCCACCCAGACCGGCAGGTTGAAGAAGTTCGGCAGCGTGCCGGCGACGGTGAGTTGGTCCATGCGGCTGATCTCCGTGTGGGGTCGTGATCCGGCAGCTTGCTAGGCGCTGCCCAGTGCGCCAAGCCCTTCGAGCGGCTGCGCGTAGCCGGCGATGCGCAAGGCGCGCCACATCAGAGCCTGGTTGCTGGTGATCACCGGCACGCCGAGCGCGGCTTCGGCCTCGGGAATCGCTTCCAGTGCCGCGATGTTGGCGCAGCTCAGCACATACCCGTCGGCACGCGCATCGCGCGCAGCGATCAATTCGGCCAGCCAGCGCGCCGCCGGAATGTCGTAATACGGCCCGTTGCCCGCGACATCGCGCGCCACGATGCCCAGCACCTCGATGCCGCTTTCTTCAAGGAACGCGGCAGCGCGCGCGGTCACCGCGGCCGAATACGGCGTCACCAGCACCACGCGCTTCGCCTTCAACGCACCCGCGGCGTCCTGGACCGCGCTGGCGGTGGTGGTGACCGCGCCGCCGGTGGCCTGGCGCATTGCGTCCTCCAACGCGCGATTGCCGGCGATGCCGTCTTCCATCGAGGAGGCGGTGCAGTTGAAGGCCACCACTGCCGCGCCGGCGTCGGTGAGCGCAGCGGCGGCATCGGCGGCGCGTGGCAGAAGTTGCGCCAGCGGCGCATGATTCGCGCCGCTCATGCGCAGGCGCGTGACATGGGCTACGTAGCCGGCCGGCAGGCGCGGGATCATCTCCTGCTCGACCCGCCGGTTGGCCGACGGCACGATGATGCCGATGCGATGCGGCGCCTGGCTGGCGGCAATGGCGGATAGGGTCATCGGGTTCTCTCCTAGTTGAGTTCTAGCCTCGCATCGCGAATCACCTCGCGCCAGCGCGCGACGGTGCGACGCAGCATGTCCTGGAATGCCTCGGGTCCGGCGGCGGCGGCCAGATTGCCTTGCGCAGCCAGGCGTTCGCGCATCTCCGGCTGCGCCACCGCGGTGGCGACTTCGGCGGCGAGGCGGGCAACGATCTCCGGCGCCGTTCCGGCCGGTGCCAGCAGACCGAACCACTGGCTGGGGTCGAAGCCCGGCATG
>JANPGJ010000048.1:0-29329 GCA_031423955.1 Burkholderiales bacterium | reverse complement strand
CGCGGTCGGCCCCTTGGCAACATAGTCCGCCACCACACCCTGCACCAGTGCCAAGGCTTCATTGGCCTGCTCCTTCTTGGTCTGCAAGCCCACCTGGAACGGACCGGCCTCCTTGAGCGGATTGAAATAGCTGTAGACGCTGTAGGCCAGGCCGCGCTTCTCGCGCACCTCCTGCATCAGGCGCGAGACGAAGCCGCCGCCGCCCAGGATGTAGTTGCCGACGGTCAGGGGAAAGAAATCGGGGTCGCCACGCGCCAGCGCCGGCATGCCGAGCAGGATATGCGCCTGGCTGGCAGGATGGGCGATACGCACCGGGGTGTTGTCCGGCACACCCAGCGCCGGCAACGGCGCCGGCGTTGCACCAACCGGCAGGCGGCCGGTGAGTTGCTCGGCGATCCCCTCGGCTTCGCTGCGCGAGATGTCACCGATGATGGAAACCACCGCGCGCGCGGCCGCATAGTTGGCCTGGTAAAACGTCTCGATATCGGCACGGCTGATCGACCCCACGGTCTCCGCCGAAGCACTGGCACCGTAGGGATGGGTGCCGTACATGGCGCTTGAAAATGCCTTGCTGGCGATCGCCTCGGGCTTGGTTTCGGCCTCCTTCAAGCTAGCGATGGCGCGCGCCTTCTCGCGATTGAGCGCCTCTTCGGGAAAGCTCGGGCTTTGCAACAAAACCGCCAGCAAGTTCAGCGCGGCGTCGCGTTCGGCACGCGACGACAGGCTACGCAGGGTGATGCCGGACCGATCCTGGTCGGCGCGCGCACCACGCTGGGCGCCGGTGTCGGCGAACTTTTCGGAGATCTGGTTCTCGCTCAGGCCGGCACTGCCCAGTGCCAGCATGCCGTTGGTCAGCCCGGCCAACCCTGCCTTGCCGGGCGGCGCACGGCGCCCGCCTGCATCGAAATCGACCGCGACATCGAGCATCGGGATCGAACGACTCTCGACAAACATGACCTTGGCACCGGATTTCGCGGTCCATGACTGGATCGGCAAATCGGCCCGTGCCGCAGGCACAGCGACCAGAATGGCCGCCGCCACCAGCGCGTGCGCGGCGGCCGGCGAAAATCCGGCGGAAATGACTCTGTACATAAGTGCGATCCGTTTCATTCAGATATTCGGCGACGACCTAATGGCGCGATCCCGGCGCTGCCGGGCGTGGCTTTTGCACAATTGGCAATGGCGTCAGTGTGGCGACGGTCAGCGTGTCGTCACCGAAATAGCGCGCAGCGACTGCCTTGACCTGCTCGGCGGTAACGGCGCGAACCTTTTCCAGTGCGCGGTCGATCTGCTTGTGCGACAAACCGCTCATCTCGAATTGCGCGATTTCCATCGCCTGACCAAAGATCGAATCGCGCTTGTAGATCTGCGCGGCGACCACCTGCGCCTTGACGCGCGCCAGTTCCTCGGGCGTCACTCCCTCGGCTGCGATACGCTGCACTTCGCCACGCAGCGCGTCCTCCAGCTGCGCCACGGTCTTTCCTGCGGCAGGGATGCCTTCCAGCGTGAACAGCACCGGTCCGCGCGCGGTGTTGTCGTAGCCGGCGCCGGCTTCGCTGGCGATGCGCGTCTCGCGCACCAGTCGGCGCGAGATGCGCGCACCTTCATGGCCATCGAGCACGCCAGCGAGCACCTCGAGTGCATGTGCATCGTCGTCCTTCTCGACATCGACCATGCGCGGCACACGCCAGGCCATCACCAGATACGGCAACTCCGCCGGCGCCTTGATGTTGACCCTCCGCACGCCCACCTGCTCGGGCTCGTCCTGCGCCTTGCGTTCAGGCAGCAGGCGCGGGGGCACCGGACCATAGTATTTCTTCGCCAGGCGCACCACTTCTTCGGGTCGGGCATCGCCGGTGACAATCAATACGGCATTGTTGGGCGCATACCATGCGCGATACCATGCGCGCGCATCGGCGCCTTTCATGGTTTCGAGGTCGCGCATCCAGCCGATCACCGGCGTGCGGTAGGGGCTGGCCTTGAACGCGGTCGCCATCAGGGTTTCATGCAGCAACGAACGCGGCTGGTCGTCGGTACGCAGGCGCCGCTCCTCCATCACCACCTTGATTTCCTTGGCAAACTCGAGGTCGGTGAGCTGAAGGTTCTGCATCCGGTCGGCCTCCAGCCGCATTGCCAGTTCCAGCTTCGATTTGTGCAGTTGCTGAAAATAGGCCGTGTAGTCGCGGCTGGTGAACGCGTTTTCCCGGCCACCGGCCGCCGCCACCCGACGCGAAAATTCGCCCGGCTTGAGCTGCCGCGTGCCCTTGAACATCATGTGCTCAAGCACATGGGCGACGCCGGTGGTGCCATTGAACTCGTCGATACTGCCGGCCCGATACCAGACCATGTGGGCGATGGTCGGCGCGCGCGGGTCGTCGCGCACGATGATCTTGAGCCCGTTGGGCAGGGTGGTTTCAAACGCATCCACCGCCGCCGCGGAGGTGCAAAAGCCAAGGCCGGCTGCCAACATCGCAGCGTGAATCAGGCGCTTCATGTGCTTGCTCTTGATAGAATCACAAATAATCCCTCTTGGCGAGTCGTCCCGCCAGTGGAAAATACAGTGGGTTGGAGTCGAACCTGCGCGATCAGCGGTGCGTTCAGGCAATACCGGCACAGATGGCGCGCCGGGCTTGTACTGGTGTGATGGTCAAATTCTACGCGTTCAGTTCGAGCGCGAATGCTGCCGCAAGTTCCGATGTTCTCCTTCTTCAAGCCGAAAAACACGCCCGAAACGCCGCCTGCGGCCGCTTCACCGCCGGCGTCTGCGTCGATCGCGACCGTTCCTGCTTCGGCCGTGCTGCCAGCTGCCGCCGCGGCGCCGGTGGCGGATGCCGCGCCGGTCAAGCTTTCCTGGACCGAGCGCCTCAAATCAGGCCTGTCCAAGACTCGTGCGCAGCTGACTTCACTGTTTACCGGCATCAAGGTAGACGAAGCCCTGTTCGAAGAACTGGAGTCGGCACTGATCGTCGCTGACTGCGGCGTGGACGCGGCGCAAGTGTTGATCCGGCAATTGCGCGAACGCGCCAAACGCGACCGCATCGAAGATGGCGAAACGCTCAAGCGCGCGCTGGCCGAGGTGATCGCCGAACTGCTGCGCCCGCTTGAAAAGTCGCTCGACCTGGCGCGCGCCAAACCGCTGGTCATGATGATCTGCGGCGTCAACGGCGTCGGCAAGACCACCTCGATCGGCAAACTGGCGAAATACTTCCAGAATTCCGGGAAAAGCATTCTGCTGGCGGCCGGCGACACCTTTCGCGCCGCCGCCCGCGAGCAACTGATGACCTGGGGCGAGCGCAACAACGTGACCGTGATCGCACAGCGCGACGAACAGGGCGGCGGCGATCCGGCCTCGGTGATTTTCGATGCGGCGCACGCCGCGCGGGCGCGCGGCCTCGACATCCTGATGGCCGATACCGCCGGACGCCTGCCGACCCAGAACAACCTGATGGACGAGATTCGCAAGGTCAAGCGCGTCATCGCCAAAGCCGACGCCAGCGCCCCGCATGAAGTATTGCTGGTGATTGACGCCAACACCGGCCAGAACGCGGTGGCCCAAGTCGAGGCCTTTGATGATGCGCTCGGCCTGACCGGCCTGGTGGTCACCAAACTGGACGGCACCGCCAAAGGGGGGGTGTTGTGCGCCATTGCGCGCGCGCGCCCGGTGCCGGTGCTGTTCATCGGCGTCGGCGAAGGCATCGATGATTTGCGCCCGTTTTCGGCGCGCGAGTTCGCCAACGCGATGCTGGGGCTTGATTGATGCCGTCCGCGCCGCCGTGTCGCATCGCGCGGGTCAATGATGATTGAGTTTTCAGCCGTCACCAAACGCTATCCGGGCGGCCATGAGGCGCTCAAGGCGGTGTCGCTGACCATCGCCGACGGCGAATTGCTGTTCATCACCGGTCACTCGGGCGCGGGAAAAAGCACGCTGCTCAAACTGCTGCCGGCGATCGAGCGTGCCACCAGCGGCAGCGTGATCGTCAACGGCCAGAACGTTTCCTCGATGCGGCCGGCTGCGATTCCCTACCTGCGACGCAACATCGGCCAGATATTCCAGGACCAGAAACTGCTCTACGACCGCAGCGTGTTCGATAACGTCATGTTGCCGCTGGCGGTGACCGGCGTGCATCCGCGCGACGCCGGCAAGCGGGCTCGCGCCGCACTCGACAAAGTCGGTCTGCTGCCGCGTGAAAAGGCCAATCCGATCGCACTTTCCGGCGGCGAGCAGCAACGCCTGGCGATCGCCCGCGCGATCGTCAACCGGCCGGCGATCATCATCGCTGACGAGCCGACCTCGAACCTCGACATCGAGTATGCGAACGAGATCATCGACCTGTTCGTCGCATTTCATCAGGTGGGCGTCACGCTTTTGATCGCCACCCATGACGAGAATGCCGTCAATCGCGCGGCGGCCAGGACTGCGATCCGCAATGTGCAACTCAAGACCGGGGAACTGGTGCCGTGACCGCCTGGCTGCGACTGCACTGGATGGCGTTTGGCGCCACGCTGTCGAAACTGGCGTCGACACCGTTCTCCACACTGCTCAATATCCTGGTGATCGGCGTCGCCCTCGCCCTGCCAGCAGGCGCTTATGCCTTGCTGGTCAATCTGCAGGCGGCTGCGCGCAACGTTTCCAGCGATCCGGAGTTTTCGGTGTTCCTTTCCACTGAAGTACAGAAAGCCGACATCGCGGACCTCGAACGTCGCCTCAAGGGCTTGAAGGGAATCGCACAGATTGAATTTCGTTCGCGCGAAGCGGCGCTGGCCGAGTTTCGCAAGCATCCTTCGATGGGTGACGTCATCGCCGCTCTCGACAAGAATCCCTTGCCCGATGCCTTCGTGGTGCGGGTGGCCGACAACAACGCCGACAGTCTCGACCGGCTGGCCGGGACTGTGCGCGGCTGGGCCAACGTGGAGCATGTGCAGGTCGATTCCGCCTGGGTGCGCCGGGTGGCGGCGGCGGTGGGCGTCGGCCGCGTGTCGGTGCTGCTGCTGGCGGGCCTGCTGTCGTTCGCCCTCCTGGCGGTGACCTTCAACACCATCCGCCTGCAGATGTTGACCCAGCGTGACGAAATTGAAGTTTCCAAGCTGCTCGGCGCGACCAACGGCACCATCAAGCGCCCGTTCTACTACTACGGCGCGCTGCTCGGCCTGTTGGGCGGCGGCGCGGCGCTGGCGATAGTGTTTGGCGCACTGCTGGTGCTCAACCGCAGCGTGGCGGAGTTCGCGCAACTGTATGCATCCGACTTTCGTCTGGCGCCGCTGCCGCCGGCCGACCAGGCCTCGATTCTGGCGTTCGCAGCCGCGCTCGGCCTGGCCGGCGCATGGCTGTCGGTATCGCGGCATCTGCGGGAATTCGAGCCGCGCTAGCAGCCGGTCGCGAGCTCCGGGCCGCTCGGACCTTGCGCGCCGACAGCATCGTCCTCGGTCTGGGGTGATCGGCGTCGCTGGACTTCAGCAGCTACTTCAGCGTCCCGCCAGCAGCAAGCGAATATCCCCGATCAGGCGGTCAGCAGTCGTTGCTGCCGGCTCACCCGAGGGTGGCGGCCGTACAAAAAGCCGCAACTTGCCTTGCGGGTCGAACACATAGGTGCCAGCGGTATGGTCCATGGTGTAGCTGCCGGGCGTCTTGCCCGCCACCTTCTGGTAGAACACCTTGAAGTCCTTGGCAACTCGCGCAGTGGTTTCGGCATCGCCATACAGGCCAACGAAGGTCGGATTGAATGCCGGCACGTATTGCGACAGAAGGGCCTGGGTATCACGCTCCGGATCGATGGTGATGAACAGCACCTGCAGCTTCTGCCCATCGGCTCCCAGCTTTTCGACCACCGCGCGCATTTCGGCCAGCGCGGTCGGGCACACATCGGGGCATTGGGTGAACCCAAAGAACACCGTCACCACGCGGCCACGGTAATCCGCGAGCGTTACCTTCTTGCCATTGTGATCGGTCAACGCGAAATCGCGGGCATAGTCGGCGCCGGTGACATCGGTATTCCTGAATTGCGGCTTGCCGTCATCGCAGCCGGCCAGGCACAGCAGCAGGGCCAGCGCGATTGCAAACAGGGGGCGATGGATTGTCATAGGAATAGCCAGGCCCTTGTGTAGTGATCCACCAGCAGGGCGGCGAACAGGGCAGCCAGGTAGTAGAGCGAAAAGCCGAAGGTGGCGCGCGCCTGACGATCGCTGTATTCGCGGTATAGCTTCCATGCATGCCAGGTGAATCCTCCACCGAGGAACAGTGCGCACGCCAGATAGACCCAACCGCTCATGCGGATCACGAACGGCAGCACGCTGACCGCGATCAACAGAACCGTATAGAGCAGGATATGCAGCTGCGTGAAGCGCTGGCCATGGGTGACCGGCAACATCGGCAGGCCGGACTTGCGGTAGTCCTCGACCCGGTACAGCGCCAACGCCCAGAAATGCGGCGGGGTCCAGACGAAGATGATCAGCACCAGCAGAATCGCTTCCGCCCCGACCTCACCTGTCACCGCGGCCCAGCCGAGGGCCGGCGGCATCGCACCCGACAGGCCGCCGATGACAATGTTCTGCGGCGTGGTCGGCTTCAGGATCACTGTGTAGATGAAGGCGTAGCCGAAAAACGTTGCGATCGTCAGCCACATCGTGAGCGCGTTGACCCACACCAGCAGCAGGGCGCTGCCCAGCGCCGCGAGCAGCACGGCAAAAGTCAGCGCCTGGGCCGAGGAAAGTTCGCCGCGCGCCATCGGACGGGCGCGGGTACGTGCCATCTGTGCGTCGATACGCTGTTCGAGCAGGCAGTTGACGGCGAAGGCACCGCCGGCCAGGCTCCAGATACCGGCCGTGCCGGCGACGAGCACCACGGGGTCGACCATCCCGGGGGTTGCGAGAAACATGCCGATGACCGCGCAAAAAACCGCGAGCATGGTCACACGCGGCTTGGTCAGTTCAGCGAACTGCCTGAGCTTTTGACTGACCGTGGTGACGGCGGGAGTGGCGGAGACTTGCATCGGTTTTCAGGCGCGGGCGCCGACCGCAAACACGGCATGGCCGCGCCCTTGCGCACGGAGGCGCGAGTGTAGCAGCGCGAGCAGCAATGCCAGTGCTGCGGCGCCACCGTTGTGGACGACCGCTATCGCCAGAGGCCAGGCGAACAAGATGTTGGAGACCCCGGTGGCGATCTGCAGTCCAAGAAGGGCGAACAAGCCCCAGGCGGTGCGCCGCAAATCGGCTGAACGGCGCGCAGCGGACAACAGACGCAAGCCGAGCCAGACCACCGCGCAGGCAACGATCACCGCGAACGCGCGATGGACCCAGTGAATCGCGACCAGCGCCTGCACCGGCAACAGGGTGCCGTCGCTGTTCAGGCCGAGCGGTCGGTGCAGGTCGAAGCCGCGCGCGAAGTCCGCTTCGGGCAGCCATGCGCCGTTGCAGAGCGGAAAGTCCTGACAGGCCAGCACCGCGTAATTGGTGCTGACCCAGCCGCCCAGCGCGATTTGCGTGAAGACGATCAAGAGCACGGCCACCACCGGTCCGCGCAGGCGCCCCGCGCTGTCGGCATCAATGTCGACCGGACTGGTCTGTGCGGCCAGCGTGCCCAGCATGCATAACAGAAGAACACCAAGCAAGAGGTGGATGGTGACGATCAGAGGCATCAGTTTCAAGGTCACGGTCCAGGCGCCGAATGCACCCTGGATGCAGACCAGCACCAGCAAGGCCGTGGCAGGCCAGGGCGAGCGGCGGAATTGCAGGCGCCGCCCCCATGCCAGCGCCGCCAGGGTCAGGATCAACACGCCGACGCCCATGGCGATATAGCGATGGAGCATTTCGATCCAGGCCTTGAATAACGTGACCGGGCCGCTCGGCATTGCACTTTCCGCAGCGCGAATCATGTCGGTCGCCGCCAGCGGGTTGGAATGCCCATAGCAGCCGGGCCAATCGGGACACCCCAGCCCCGAATCGGTCAAGCGGGTAAACGCACCGAAGATGATCAAATCGAAGGTGATGAAGGTGGTGATCCAGACCAGCTTGCGATATTTATCGGTGTCGCCCTTGACCCATACCCAAAGCAGCGGCGCGCTGGCTGCCAGCAAGCCGAGCGCGGCCAACTGCATGAGCCCCGCAGAACTCATCAGCCGATTCTCGAATACTTGAGGAGGCGCCCGAGATCCTTGTGCATTTTCATCGGGTCGGCGTCCTTCGGGTAGCGCAGCATCAGATTGCCGAGCGGATCGATCAGGTAAATATGGTCGGCACGCTCGCTCTCGACCGGGAACTCGCGTGCCGCCGCGGTGCCGGCGGTGCGCAGCATCTTCATACCGTCGTTCTCCCGAATGGTCTGAGTTGACAACTGGCCGTCGTCGGTGATCAGCCAGACGCGTTCCAGACGATCGCGCTCCTTGCCTTGCATGGTGCGCAGTTGCCGCATCTTGTAGAGCTTTTGCGTGCAGACGTTGTCGCAATCGGCTCGATCAAACGTCAGAAGCACCCACTTGCCCTTGAACTCACCCAGCTTGAACGGTTTGCCATCAAGCATGTTGAGCCTGAGTTCAGGCAGCGGCTTGACTGGCTCGATGAGGGTGCCGTAGTTGACGCGGCCATCGGGCTTGATGAAGTAGAACGTCACATACGAGGCGATCACCGGCGCCGCACACACCAGGAACAGCAGCAGCATCTTGATGCGCCCGCCGATCATGGCGTCGCGGTAGGCAGCCTCACGGCTTTCGAGATGGCTTGTCATATTGGAAGAATGTGAAAAACGCAAACAGCGCCGCAACCAGAGCGGCGAGGGAATACCACTGGAACGCATAGCCACGGTGCTTCGCGGCGGTCATTCCGGATTCGACGCCGGGCGGCACATCGGCTGCGCGCTTCAAACCGTCGGAGGAAGCCGTATCGTCCACCTGCCGCACAATGACCGCGAGCACATTGATTCCGGTTCTGACGCTGAACTTTTCGGGCGTCAGGTTCTGCCACAGCTTGCCTTCATCAACATTTTCCGCCAGTTCCAGAGTGCGTCGCGGCGCCAGATATGCCCGCCCGCGGATCTGCACGGGTGCTGCCGGCGTCGCCACATCCGGAAGGCGCGTGCGGTCCGGTCCGGGAATCAGGATGCCGCGATCGACCAGAATCACTGCGCGGCCACCAGTGATCCGCAAGGGCGTGATCATCGCCATGCCAGCCACTTTGCCGACAAAACGGTTATCCCAATAGACTGTTGCGTGCGGCATAAATTCCCCGCGCACGACGATTCGTCGCCCGTCCAGCGCGAGTGCCTCCGGCACTTCGCCTGCGAGTTCGACCTCGGCCGCGTCGCGCTGAATTGTTTGCCGCAGTTCGACCTCCTCCTTTTCAAGCGCACGGCCGCCCTGCCAGGCGCCCAGCCAACAGGTCAAGGCTATCAGCAGCACGGCCGCCACGCATGGCAGGGGCTGCAAGGCCGGGCGCGGGCGCAGGCTTATCACGAGTGGGCGCGGAACAGGCACAATACAAATTCCACCGGCCCGGAGCCTTTCTGGCTGGCAATCACTCGCGATTTGCTTTCATGAAAATCATCGTAGTCATCATCTTGCTGGTGATCCTGGGGAGCATGGCTACGGCACTGGTGTTCCTGATCAAGGACGGCGGCAAGACGCGCCGCACGGTACAAGCCCTGACCATGCGCATCTCGCTTTCAGTCGCGCTGTTCTTGTTTCTGCTGTTCGGTTATTACATGGGGTGGTTTGTGCCGAATCAGCGGCCGTTGTAACCCGGAAACAAGCAAGGCCCGGGATTTGTCGCCCCACGCTTGTCGGCAAGTCGCCGGCCGAAGCAAGCAATTTGGCTGAAATCGATTTGCAATATGCCGGAAGCGCGCCAGAATGAAAAACGCCGCACTCGCGAGTGCGGCGTTTTTTTGATTCCTGCCGACTACAGCCAGTAGACGACGATATACAGGCCAAGCCAGACCACGTCGACGAAATGCCAGTACCACGCGGCGGCTTCGAAGGCGAAATGGTGTTCAGCGGTGAAGTGCCCCTTGAGGCAGCGAAACAGGATTACCGTCAGCATGACCGCACCGATGGTCACATGGAATCCATGGAAGCCGGTCAGCATGAAGAACGTGGAACCGTAGATTCCGCTCGACAGCTTCAGGTTGAGTTCCGAATACGCATGTGCATATTCGTAGGCCTGGAAACCCAGAAACACCGCACCGAGAGCGATGGTGAGAAAGAGAAACAGGTTCAGCACGCCGCGCTTGTTGTCTTTCAGGGCATGGTGCGCGATGGTCAATGTCACCCCCGACGACAACAACAACAGGGTGTTGATGGTGGGAATCCAGAACGGCCCCATTGACGTGAATTTCTCGCTTGCATCGGGGCCGGCGGTCGGCCACTGGCCACTGAAGTCCGGCCACAGAACCTTGTGGTCGAAGTCGCTCAGCCACGGCACCGATAACTGACGGGCGTAGAACAGGGCGCCGAAGAAGGCCGCGAAGAACATGACTTCGGAAAAAATGAACCAGCCCATGCTCCAGCGAAACGACTTGTCGACCTGCCCGGAATAGCGGCCACCCTCGGACTCGCCGATTACGGTGCCGAACCAGCCGAACAGCATGTAGACCAGAAACGCGAACCCGGCCGCCAGCATGTAAGGGCCGGGCATCACGCCGTTGATCCAGGTGACCGTGCCGACGATCATCAAAAGCAGCGCGATCGAGCCCTTGATAGGCCAACTCGAAGGCTCGGGAATGAAATAGGCGGGCGTGCTGCCGTGTGCTGCGGGTGCGCTCATGCTTCTCTCTCCTCGCGTCGACAATGGATGACGCAGTTCTTTAATTCAATAGTCACTTGGCGGTCAGAAACCTGACCAAAATCACCAGACTTGCGACGAATATCGCTGCTCCGAAAATGCCGGCAATGATCGCCTGCATCGGCTTGATCTTCGACACATCATCTTCATATCCAGCGCCCTTGCGAATACCGATAAACGACCACAATACCGCACGCGCCACCTGCAAAGGCGATGCACCAGTCACCGGCTTCTGCGTGTGCCCATCGACGCTCATGAACTGCCTTTGCCGGCTATTTCGAAAAAGGTATACGACAGGGTGATGGTCGTCACATCCTTCGACATGTCGGGATCAATCACGAAGACCACCGGAAACTGCTTCGACTCATGCGCCGCCAGAGTCTGCTGCTTGAAACAGAAGCACTCAAGTTTCTTGAAGTACTGCGCCGCCGCCTTCGGCGCATAGCTCGGAATCGCCTGCCCGGTCATCGGCCGGTCGTGCGCATTGGTGACTTCATACATCACCTGCACCAGTTCACCGGGATGCACCTCGAGGGTGCCGGTGATCGGCCGAAACCGCCACGGCAGGTGGTTCGAATTGGCATCAAATTCGATCGTGACCTTGCGCGACAGGTCGATCTGCGAATTGCGCGGCCTGGCATCGGCCTTGACCAATTGGTTGATGCCGGTAATCTCGCAGATCGTCTTGTAAAACGGTACCAGCGCATAACCGAAACCGCCCATCAACAACACCACCACCAGAAGCTTCTTGAGCGTCTCGCGGTTGTTGACCTGACCTTCGGTTGTCGATGACATCAGATGCGCTCAGCCGAAAATAATCCGCTTGGCAATGACGCCAAGAAAAAAAACCGCCGCGATCGAAAGCAATACCAACGCGGTCCTGCCGTTGCTGCCGCGATCAGTAGATTTTGAGGAGGAAGATTCCATGGCTAAGCAAGACCCCGCCGGATTGAGCGACGCAAAGCGCTCGCTCCAATCCGGCGAGTTATTGCGTCACAAGTGACGCAATAACCCTATTTGACATGCGGCGCCACTTCAAACGTGTGATAAGGCGCGGGCGACGGCACGGTCCACTCCAGCCCTTCCGCGCCTTCCCAGGGATTGTCCGCAGCCTTGGCGCCACCCTTGATGCTTTTCAAAACCACCGCCAGCAGAATCAGCTGCGACAAGCCGAAGCCAAACGCCCCCACCGAAGCAACGGCGTTGAAATCGGCGAACTGCGTGGCGTAATCCGGAATCCGGCGCGGCATTCCGGCCAGCCCCAGGAAGTGCATCGGGAAGAACGTGATGTTGAAGAAGATCATCGAGCACCAGAAATGCAGCTTGCCCAGACCTTCGTCATACATGTGGCCGGTCCATTTCGGCAACCAGAAATAGACCCCGGAGAACATCGCGAACAGCGATCCGGCCACCAGCACATAGTGGAAATGCGCGACCACGTAGTAG
Organism: Burkholderiales bacterium; assembly: GCA_031423955.1. Classification (GTDB taxonomy): domain Bacteria; phylum Pseudomonadota; class Gammaproteobacteria; order Burkholderiales; family JAEUOS01; genus JAEUOS01. The sequence goes on along the minus strand of JANPGJ010000048.1, from coordinate 17,116 downwards.
GTATCCTGCAACTGGATATCGACCGGCGTGACCGCCAGGATCAGGCCGGTGAAACCGCCCATGGTGAACACGAAAATGAAACCGACCGCGAACAGCATCGGCGTCTCGAAGGTCATCGAGCCGCGCCACATGGTTGCGATCCAGTTGAACACCTTCACGCCCGTCGGCACCGCGATCAGCATGGTGGCGTACATGAAGAACAACTGGCCCGCTGCCGGCATGCCGGTGGTGAACATGTGATGCGCCCAGACGATGAACGAAAGTATCGCGATCGACGAGGTGGCATAGACCATCGAGGCATAGCCGAACAGCTGCTTGCGCGCGAAGGCAGGCACCACATGGCTGATGATGCCGAATGCCGGCAGGATCATGATGTAGACCTCGGGATGACCGAAGAACCAGAAGATGTGCTGGTACATCACCGGGTCGCCGCCGCCGGCGGCGTTGAAAAACGAGGTGCCGAAGTGGCGGTCGGTGAGAACCATCGTGATCGCCCCGGCCAGCACCGGCATGACCGCGATCAACAAGTAGGCGGTGATCAGCCAGGTCCAGCAGAACATCGGCATTTTCATCAGCGTCATGCCGGGCGCGCGCATGTTGAGGATGGTGGTGATGATGTTGATCGAGCCCATGATCGATGAGGCACCCATGATGTGCATGGCGAAGATGCCCATGTCCATGCCGACGCCCATTTGCGTCGACAGCGGCGCGTAGAGGGTCCAGCCGGCGGCCGTGGCACCACCAGGCACGAAAAACGAAGCCACCAGCAGTCCGGCGGCCGGCACCAGCAGCCAGAACGACCAGTTGTTCATCCGCGCGAACGCCATGTCCGGGGCACCAATCTGCAGCGGAATCATCCAGTTGGCGAAGCCGACAAAGGCCGGCATGATGGCGCCGAACACCATGATCAAACCGTGCATGGTGGTCAACTGGTTGAAGAATTCCGGATTCCAGAACTGCAGGCCGGGCCGGAACAGCTCGGCGCGAATGCCAAGTGCCAGTACGCCGCCGGTCAACAGCATCATGAACGAGAACCACAGGTACAGCGTGCCGATGTCCTTGTGGTTGGTTGTCTTTACCCAGCGCATCAATCCGCTTGGCGCACCATGATGGTGGTCATCATGATCGTGGGCGTGGTCGTGGTTGTCCAGAACTGCGCTCATGTCTGCCTCAAATGAAAATAAATCGGGTTTCCGCGAAGCCGTGCCAATTACGGCGCCTTGGCCGACAGCTGCGTGAGTTTGGCGGCGTCCCATGCCTTGGCCGCCTTGATCTCTGCCGGCGACACCGAATCACCGGTCTTGTTGGACCAGCTGTTGCGTGTATAGGAGATCACCGCCGCGAGCTCGACATCCGACAAAGCCTTGAACGAAGCCATCGCGGTACCCTGGCGACCATTTAGTAGCACCGCCATCTGGTTCTCCTTCGGCCCCAAAACCGTCTTCGAGCCGTCGAGCGGCGGAAACGCCGGTGGCATACCCTTGCCGGTCGCCTGATGGCAGGCGACGCAGGCAGTCGCATACACCTTCTCGCCGCGCGCGATCAACTCGGGCGCAGTCCATTGCTTGTTCGGATCGTCCATCTTCGCGGCCATCAACTTCTTCTGGTCACCGACCCATTTGGAATAATCGCCATCGCTCTTCACGTTGACCACGATCGGCATGAAGCCGTGCTCCTTGCCGCACAGTTCAGCGCACTGGCCGCGATAGACGCCCACTTTCTCGGCCCTGAACCAGGTGTCGCGGATGAAGCCGGGAATCGCATCCTGCTTGACGCCGAAGGCCGGAATCATCCATGCGTGAATGACGTCATTGGCCGTCGTCAGGATGCGAATCTTCTTGCCCACCGGAACCACAACCTCGTTGTCAACCTCGAGCATGTAATTGATGCCCTTTTCCGCCGCGCCGTCGATTTGATCGCGCGGCGTCGAAAGCGTGGAGTAAAAGCTGATGCCTTCACCTTCGCCCTTGAGGTAGTCATAGGCCCATTTCCACTGATGGCCGGTGGCCTTGATGGTGATATCGGCGTTGGAGGTGTCCTTCATCGCCAGAACAGTTTTGGTCGCCATGCCGGCCATGGCGATGACAATGATCATCGGCACCACGGTCCAGGCGATCTCGACGCTGGTGCTCTCGTGGAAATCCGCGGGTTTGTGCCCCTTCGACTTGCGATGCGCGTAAACCGAATAAAACATCACGCCGAAGACTGCGCAAAAGATCACCGCGCAAATCGCCAGCATGATCGTATGCAGGTCGTAAATCTGCGAAGCGATCGTGGTCACCGGCTGGGTCAGGTTGAGTTGCCGCACCGCCGGTCCGCCGGGCATGTCCGCTGCAGCGGCAAGCGCGGCGCCGCTGGCGGCAATCAGTCCCAGACCTGTGGTCAACAACAACGATTTCCTGCAAGAGGTTGCTACGCCCATCATGTCCTCAGTCGCGTTTGTTTGTATGTTCGAAGAATTTGCAGTAACTCTAATCAAGCCCGGGCAACATCGCGAAACGCCGCTTCAAAGGATGCTGCAAACGCCGCGCGCCTCTGAAAACCGAGGTGGCTGCCGATTTCGAGTCCGCGTCCCGCCTGGAACAGCAGCACACGAACCGCCTGTGCGCCGCGCACAATCCTGAGGTGCGTCCATTGCGGATTGAACCTGTGCAACTCCGTGGTCGCGCCTTGGACCTGCTCAACGGTCACCAGATGCGGTTCAATCCGGATGCGCTCGAAATCCCCCGTCCGGCGCCCGCAAATCAGGAATGCCGCGCCGACGGCAAGCATCTCGATGCCGGCGAATGGCAAAATGAGCCAGGTTCCGTAGGCCGCGAAAATCGCGCCAAACCCGAACGAAAGGCCCGCCAGACTCGCGAACACCAACAACATTGCGCGCGGGCCGATCGAGCAATTGCGCCTGCAGACAAACTCGACTGCCGAATCGTGGCGCGCTTCCATTGATTCCATCAATTTGCCATTCATCACCGCAAACCCGCCACAAGCCGGGACGCGAAACCATTAAGCGTGCAATAACCACAAAATTATATCAGCCTTGGCTGGCGTCACGGCTAATGGCTGCCGATCGAAGTCGCAGAGTGCGGCAGAAGGGTGATTCTGTCGTCCGGCGGTGCCGATTGCTGCAACGCAATGGATGGCGTTCAAGCAGCAAAGGCCGGGCTCGTCGGCGGGTTGGCAGCGGCGTTGGTCAGGGCGAGCAGAACGCCCGCGCCGGTTCAGCCTTCAGTGAGTTGCTCAGCCCAGTTCAGTGCTTCGATGTGGGCGCGATTGATTTGCTGGTTCGACAACTGCAGGGAACGGGCGATTTCGGCGATTTCAGCGCCGTCAGCGACTTCACAAGCTTCGACCAACTGGAGGAATGGCGCAAGCACGCCGCTGCGTTCAAGCAGCGCGTCGTTGATATCTGATGGTAGAACCAGGTTTTCCAGCGCCTGGGCCATCGGCACGCCGAGCATCACGTCGAGCATCGAGAACACTCCGGCAAGAAACGCGTTGTCGCAGTCTTCCTGGGGCAGGCACTCGGCGGCCAGCAGTTCCATGAAACGCGCGCGGGTGACGGCGAAACTCGCCACCACCGGCGGCGCCGAACTGCTCTTGATCGAAGTCAGCAGCAGGGCAGCCCAGCGGAACAGTTTCTTCAAGCCGAGGATCATCACTGCGTGGCGAAACGAGGTGACCTCGCAGCCGAGGCCGAAACCTGCGGAATTGATATAGCGCAGCAACTTGAAGGCCAGCGTCGGATCGCGTTTGAGCAACTCTTCGATGGTGGCCGGGTCGGCTTCATCCTTGCGCACCTCGTTGAGCAACTGAATGACCGTCGCGTAAGCAGGATTCGCCAGCTTGGCGGCGACCGTGGTGGGCCGCTCGAAATAGAAGCCCTGGAAGTACTTGACGCCCAGCTTGGCAAGCAGTTCGAATTCCTGCGCCGACTCCACCTTTTCGGCGATGACTTGCGCATGGGCATGATTGCCGGCGATGCGCACCGCCGCCGGCAGGGTTTCGCTGCGCAACTTGCGGATGTCAAGCTTGATGAACGACGCCAGCCGCACCCATGCCGCATAGGGCTTGGTGAGGACATAGGCGCCGAAAGCCAGCCGGAAACCGCGCATCTTCAACTGATCGAGTGCTTCGATGGTGGCTGCGATCTGCCCTGGCAGGTTGTCATCAATGGCCGGCACCTCGAGCACGATGCGCTCGGGGTCGACGATTTCCAGGTGAACGCCGCTCAGCGTTTCGGTGGTGCAATTGATGAATGCCAGCTTCGAGCCAAACAGGGCGTCGCTGCCGATGTTCGACAGGGCGTTGAACATGAGGGCTGCATCGCTGGCGGCGGTCATGATCTCGGTCACGGAATCGGCACCGGGATGACGGCGATGCAACAGTTCGTAACCGATCACGCAGCGCTTGGCGTCGACAATCGGCTGCCGGGCGATCACCGCGATATCGCCGCCAGTGGGAATCAGGGAAGCGGGCAGCAGGGGATCGGTGAGTGAGTGGGCAGCCGTTTGCATGTCGATAGTCCGAGGCGTGGTTCCTGAATCGCGATATTGATCCATCGCAGGCCGCGGCGAACGCCCGAGTTGACGCAGGATTCCCGCGCTATTTCCGGCGCGGCGCGAAATTCACGACCGACTCCCCGGAACCCGTCCTGCGCGGCGCGTTCTTCCAGGCATGGCCGTAGATGACCTCGAATGTGGCCGGCAGGCGGCCGTCACGACGCAACTTCTCATAGGCCGCGTGGACGCGACGCATGCGAGCCGCACCAGTCAGGGCCCGGTTGCGACCGGCCATCGCATTGCCCGATCCGGTGCTGCGCAGGTCAGCGAACAGGCCATCGAGATCGGCGTATGTGAGTGTAAGGATTTCCATATCGATGACCGGAGCGCCAAAGCCTGCGCTGGCCAGCGTATCGCCGATATCGTGCAGGTCGATGAACCGTTTGACATGCCATCCCCCTCCCGCCGTGTCGAACGCCGCGCGCAATTCCCTCAAGGTATCCGGACCGAGGGTGCTAAACATGAACAAGCCTCCGGTTTCAAGCACGCGCTGTACTTCGCGAATCGCGGGCGCCGGATCATCGAGCCAGTGCAGGGCAAGGTTTGACCAGACCAGGCCGAACGTGCTGCCGGCAAACGGCAGCGTGGCCATGTCACCGCATATCGCAGTCAGTTGCGGCGCGCGACACCACCAGCGTCGCCAACCTGCCACCGGCGGCGCAACGGCGCGTGCCATCCCGATAGCGAAGTCGAGACCGAACAAGCCTGCGCCCGGAAATCGCGCCTGCAATCCCGCGGTAGCGGCGCCCGTGCCACAGCCAAGATCGAGAATCCGGCGCGGCGCCAGCCGAATTACCTCGAATCTCTCGAGCATTCGCGTGCCGATCTCGCGGTGCAAGGCGTCGCCGCGTGAAAATGAAAGCGCCGCCCGCTCAAAATTGCGCTGCAAGATTTGACGATCCTGCATGAACGGCTGCGCCGCCGCATCGCCGGCATGAGTATCATCCATGGAGGCGGTGCGAAAGCCGGCCGCAAGGCTCGCCTGGCCTGAACTTGGCGACACGGGTCCCCGGGATACCGGCGAAGCGACAAGAATCCCCATGAAAACGCCGGACCTTGCCGGATGCGGCGCACAGCGCGGAAATGCGTTTCATGCAACTGGTTCATCCGTTCGACAAACTCGTATTGTGGTCCGAGATGCGCTTAGATGGTTGGAAGGCCATGAAAATATTGAGCCGTTTGCGTGACGCAATCAATCAACAGGATTGCCGCCTGTGCGGCGGAACGGCGACGCGGCCGATATGTGCCGCCTGCGACGATGACCTGGCGCGGTTGCCGGCAGCGCGGTGCCCGGTCTGCGCCCTGCCTTCGCACGCGAACCAGCCGTGCGGCCGCTGCCTGAGTTCGCCGCCGGCCTACGACAGCACCCATGCAACATTGGAATATGCGTTCCCGATTACTCGCCTGATTCAGGCGTTCAAGTACGAACATGCTGTCGGTCTCGCAGCCACGCTGGCGAACTATCTGGACGAAGCCGCTGCACCGACCGCCGACTGGCAGCTTGACCTGCTGTTGCCGATGCCGCTGGCGCGAGCGCGGCTGGCCGAGCGTGGCTACAACCAGGCGCTCGAACTCGCGCGCGTGTTGGTTCGCCATCGCCGACTCGCGCTAGGCGTCGGCGCAGTTACGCGGGTACGCCATGGCCCGCCGCAGGCAGACCTGCCGTGGCGGGAGCGCAGTCGCAACATCCGCGGCGCGTTCACGGCTCAACGACGCTTCGACGGCCTGACGGTTTGCGTGATCGATGACGTCATGACCACCGGCGCCACCCTCGACGAGATGGCCCGCGTCCTGAAGGCCGCTGGCGCGCGTCGGGTGGTCAACTGGGTTGTGGCACGCACCCTGCCACGCCCGGAGGCGCACTTGCCTTAAAATCCGCGCTTGCCTGCGCCTGCATTTCCCTTTTACCTGGCCTGGCTTCGATTCAAGAATGGCTTGAGCCTGCGGGTTGCGAATTGAAGCTGTTGCCGTGATTGTCCGTCCGATTCCAATGGTGTCGCGCTGCGCAACGCGCTCCAACGCCTTGAAACTATCTGCCGCCGCACCCATTTCGTGAGTCGGGCATTTCGCCTGTTCGCGCACCAACCGGATCCACCACGCCATGAATACCAATTCCGCACCAGTTGCCACAATAGTGACCGATGTCACCGAAGCCACCTTCGACCAGGAGGTGATGGAAGACTCCATGCAGCAGCCGGTGGTGATCGATTTCTGGGCGCCATGGTGCGGCCCCTGTCGCGCGCTTTCACCAGTGCTCGAAAAGCTTGCGGCCGAGTTCACAGGCAAAGTCAAGGTCGTGAAGATCAACTCGGATGAGAATCAGGGGCTTTCGCAGGCCTTCGGCGTCCGCAGTATTCCCTATGTGGCCGCGTTGGTCGGCGGGCAACTGGCGGCGCAATTCATGGGCGCCAAGCCCGAGGGACAGGTGAGAACCTTTTTCGATCAGGTTCTGAAGGCGTTTGCACAAGCGTTGCCGGAAGCCGCACAGGCCCTCGAAGCACGCGCTGCCGTGCCGGCGCCACCGCCGGCCAGTCCGGCGCAGGTCAAGCGCGACGAAGCCGCGGCGCTGGCGGCAAGCGGCGACATGCCAGGTGCAGTTGGCGCCTTGAACGCTGCACTTGCGCTGGAACCGGGCTTGATGCAGGCGCGGCTCGACCTGGCCGAGATCGAACTGTCCATGGAACAGTACGATTCGGCGCGCGCGCACCTGGAGCAAGTCGAATTGAAACCCGATGAGCGCGACGACGCCACCCGCCTGGATTCGCTCAAGGCACGCCTGGCGGCGCTCGAAGCGGTCAAGGACCTGCCGGCAACCGCGGAATTGACCGCCGCCCTGGCTGCCAATCCGGGCGATTTGCGCGCGCGCTTCGATCTGGCGCATGCCCTGATCGCCGAGGGCGCCTTTGAAGAGGCGCTGGAGCATCTGCTGGAGATCATCCGTACCGACCGCAAATGGAACGAGGAAGGCGCGCGCAAGGCGATGATCAATGTCTTCAATATCCTCGCCGGCAACGAGGAGGTGGGCGACCTGGTGTTGACCTACCGGCGCCGTCTTGCCACGGCGCTCAATTAGAAAAGCGCGGCGGCGCCGCTGGCAACTGCGCTGCGAACCCGAACCTGGCGCAACGCGGTCCGCCGATGCTTCATATCGTTCTATACCAGCCGGAAATTCCGCCCAATACCGGCAATGTGATCCGGCTGTCGGCCAATAGCGGCGCGCAACTGCATCTGATCGAGCCACTTGGGTTCGCGATGGAGGATCGCGCACTGCGGCGCGCCGGCCTCGACTATCACGAATACGCCAGCGTCAAAATGCATGCCGGCTGGAACCAATGCCGGGACAGCCTTGCCGGGCGCCGCATGTTCGCACTGTCGACCCGCAACAGCCATTCGTATGCCGAAACTTCCTATGCGGACGAAGACGTGTTCGTGTTCGGCCCGGAAACCCGCGGCCTGCCGCCGGAGATTCTGGAGGCGTTTCCGGCCGAGCGGCGCTTGCGGATTCCGATGCGCCCGGGCAATCGCAGCCTGAACTTGTCAAATGCGGTCGCAGTCGTGGTCATGGAGGCCTGGCGCCAATGCGGCTTCGGCGGCGCCGCCTGACGGAATTGAAGTTTCCCGGTGTCGACCACCGGCTATCGCCGCGCCAACGCATGACTGCACGCGGCAGGTTTCATTGCTCGCCTGCGCACCGCCTGGCTGCAACCGCGCAATCCGGGCGGCGCCGGCTATTCCGGCCTGGCGTCGCGCGACAACAGCGCCGACACGGCCCGACGCGCCTCGACACCGTCGAACAAAATCGCGCATACCGCCTCGGTGATCGGCATTTCAACCCGGTGGCGCAATGCCAGGGTCCGGGTTTCGCGCGCCGTGTACACACCTTCGGCAACATGCCCGAGTTCAGCCAGAATCTGCGCCAGATCGCGGCCGGCTGCCAGTCGCATGCCTACAGTGCGGTTTCGTGACAGGTCGCCGGTTGCGGTAAGGATCAGGTCGCCCATGCCGGTCAAGCCCATGAAGGTCTCGGCACGCGCGCCAAGAGCCACACCCAGCCGCGCCATTTCGGCCAGGCCGCGGGTGATCAGTGCCGCACGCGCGTTCTGCCCCAAACCAAGTCCGTCGCTGATGCCGGCGGCCAGCGCTATCACGTTCTTGACCGCGCCGCCGACCTCGACACCGGCGATGTCGTCACTCGAGTAAATGCGCAGCTTGCCGCCATGCAAGCATTGCGCCGCGGTCCGCGCGAATCCGGAATCGGCGGCCGCCAGGGTCAGCGCCACCGGCAACCCACGCGCAACTTCGGCAGCGAAACTCGGGCCCGACAACACTCCACCGTTGATCCCCGACGGCAATATTTCGGAGGCGATCTGGTGCGGCAGTTTCGATGTGCCTTGCTCGAAGCCCTTGCACAGCCAGATCACCGGCGCGTTGCCGCCGCACCGCACATAGCGCTCGAGCGTCGGTCGCAATCCGGCCACCGCCGGCGCCGCGATCACGATATCGGCGGCGATCGCCTCGGCGAACGAGTCTACCGGCAGCAAGGCTGGCGGCAGCGCGACTCCGGGCAGGTAGCGCGCATTCTCGCGGCTTGTCCGCATGATCGCCGCCAGACCTTCGTCACGGGCCCACAGGCGTACCGTGCGCCCTTCGCCACGCGTCAGCGCCAACGCGATCGCACTGCCCCATGCGCCGGCGCCAAGGACGCCGATATCCATTCAAATGCCCCAGACCTGCACCGCACGCACATAGCCGCTGGCGCCGTCGCGATGCCGGACCCGCGCCCAGCCATTCGCGATCACGGGGTCCTGCAATTCGAGCACGACATCGGCGGCGACCTCGAGCAGCACCGGGGCGGCATCGTCAGCCCGCTCGCGCACCTGCGCCTGCGCAACGCTGACCACTGTGCGGCGATCGCTGACCGCGCGGCGCTCGATCCACACCAGATCGCCATTGCGATCCCGCACCTTGAGCCACCCTTCGATCGCAACCACGACCTCGACCGGCATGCCGCGCGGCGCCACGAAAAGTTTTTTGCCGCGCACCGAGGGTGCGTCATACAAGATCGCCGGACTGTCGGCGACCGCGCGATAGTCGACTCCCTTTTGCGCCAAGGCTGACAACGGAGCCGCAAGAAAAAGTGCGGTGATGGCGCGACTTGCGATCCGGCGCATGCTGGCCAATCCCTATTGCACCTGGGTCGGCGCAACCGGTTGTCCGGTGCGTCGCGCTTCTTCCATTTGCTGCAAGCGCTGCGCATAAAACGCCTCGAAATTGACGTTCGGCAAGTGCAGGGCCGGAAATCCGGCACGCGTGACCAAGTCGGCGACATTGGCGCGCAGGTACGGGAACAGCACGCCCGAGCAGTGGATGCCGAGCAACGGATCGATCTGGTCTTGCGGGAAATTGCGCACTTCGAAGATCCCGGCTTGCCGCACTTCCACCAGGAACATGATCTGCTCCTTGACCTTGGTGGTCACCGTCGCCGTCACCACCACTTCATACATGCCGTCGCTGAAATTGGTGGCGTCGATATTGAGTTGGGTGTCCAGTGTCGGCGCTTCGGTTTGCAGAAAAATCGCCGGCGCATGCGGAATCTCGATCGACATGTCCTTGACGTAGATCTTGTCGAAATTGAAAACGACGCCTGGCGCAGCTTGTTCGCCGGATGCGGCGCCATTGGCGGGCGGGGTTTGATCGGCCATGCGGATTGCCTCTTTCTGTCAAATCATCAAATCGAATGTCGCGACGGCACCGGAGGGCCGGCACGACAGGTTGTGGGCTGCCGCCTGTCAGGCTGCCGGCGCTTGCAACAAGGCATCGAGGCCGCCGGCCTTGTCAAGCGCCACCAGATCGTCACATCCACCGATGTGGGTGGCGCCGATATAGATCTGCGGCACCGTGTTGCGACCGGTTTCATCGATCATGACGCGGCGCTTTGACGGATCAAGGTCGATGCGGATCATTTCAATCCCGGCAATCCCCTTCGACCTGAGCAGCGCCTCGGCGCGGTGGCAATAAGGGCAGTAGCCGGTGGCATACATGCGGACGTGTGGAGTGGACATGTTAGGGACGCACTATGAAAAATTGGTGAAACGAAAATGGATCACAACCGCAGACGCACGGCTGCGGCGCCCGCGGTCCACCACCGGCTTGGTTGATGCCGGCGGGCCGCTGCGCCGCACGCTTACTTGGTAACCGGCAAGCCGGCATCGCGCCATGCGTTGATGCCTCCTTGCAACACAAAAACATCGGCCAGTCCGAAGGTACGCAGCTTGTCGGCCGCCGGTCCGGCACGCTGACCGGTATCGCAACTGACAATCACCGGGGCGTTCTTGAGCTTTTCCAGTTCGACGCGCCGTTCATCGAGCACCTTCGAGGGATAGCTCCGGGCATTGACAATATGCCCGCGCGAATACTCGGCTTGATCCCGAATGTCGATGATCACCGCATCCCTCTGGTTGATCATCTGGGTGGCCTGCAGGGTTGAAAGCCGTGCGCCGCCCCGCGCGCCGGCCACCAGGGGCCAGACCAGCATCGCGCCGGAGGCAAAAGCCACCGCGACCAGTGGCCAATTGTCCATCACAAATTTTTCAATCACGAATTCTCCCTGCGTTTCATTGTTCCGGCACGCCGCAAAATACCTGGCGCATCAACGCCACCAGATGGAGGATGCGTTCGTCAGCGATGCGGTAGTACACCTTGTTGGAATCCTTGCGCGTTTTCAGGACCTTCTTCGCCCGTAGGATCGCAAGGTGCTGCGAAATGTTGCTTTGCGAGGTTCCGACGGCCTCGACAATTTCCTGGACCGCGATCTCGCCACCACCTAGAAGACAGAGAATCTTGAGTCTCAGAGGATGGGCAATCGCTTTCATCGCATGCGAAGCCTGCTCGATTTCCTCGGACCGGCCGATGAGCTCGAAAACGTCCTCCGGCACTTTTCCGAGCGTTGGCATCAACAAACTTCAACCGCAAGCAAAGCCGGGATTATAAAATATTGTGGTCAACCACATATCCGCGTCGACCCCATGTACAAACTTGTGATGATGCGCCACGGCGAATCGGTCTGGAATCGTGAAAACCGGTTCACCGGCTGGACTGACGTCGACTTGACCGATGCCGGCGTTGCCGAAGCCTGCCGTGCCGGCCGCCTGTTGCGGCAAAGCGGCTATCGCTTCGACCTCGCATACACCTCGGTGCTCAAGCGCGCGATCAAAACCCTGAACACCACGCTGGAAGCATTGGACCAGCTGTGGCTGCCTGCCGAGAAGCATTGGCGCCTTAACGAACGCCATTACGGCGCACTGCAGGGACTGGACAAGGCGGAGACGGCGGCGCAGTTCGGCGACGCGCAGGTGCTGATCTGGCGCCGCGCCTATGCGATCGCACCGGAACCACTGGACCTCGACGATGCACGCCACCCGCGCTTTGACGCACGCTATGCCGGCCTTGCCGCCGGCGAACTGCCGGCGACCGAATGCCTGAAGGATACGGTTGCGCGGGTGCTGCCCTATTGGAACGATTCGATCGCACCTGCAGTCAGGCGTGGGCAGCGGGTACTGATCGCCGCCCATGGCAACAGCTTGCGCGCACTCATCAAATACCTGGACAACATCGGCGAGGAAGAAATCGTCGGCCTGAACATCCCGACCGCGCAGCCGCTGGTATACGAACTCGACGCCGACTTGCGTCCGATAAAACACTATTACCTGGCCGATCCGGACGAAATCGCGCGCGCGCAGGCTGCGGTTGCGGCCCAGGGCCGGGCCCGGACCTGAGCCGGTGCATTGGTCCGCCTGCGTCTATTGCTGCCGTGCCGCCGCACTGGCCGGAATCCTGGCCTGCCTGCCGGCCAGCGGCGCCGTCGGCGGCACCGCTGACGAACTCAAGGACCTGCGCGGCCGCATCGACAGCCTGAAAAAGGAGATTGACCGCGCCGAGGGCAGCCGCGCCGAGGCGGCGGACTCGCTCAGGGACTCGGAACGCGCGATCTCGGAAGCCAGCCGCACCCTGCGCGATCTGGGCGCACAGAAACAATCTGCACAGGCACGCCTGCAGGAACTCGCGCAGAAAAGCCGGGCTGTGAACGAAACCGCCGGGACGCAGGGCAAGCGCCTGGCGCGACTGATTCATGACGAATACGTGAAACACGAGCGCGGTTACGTGCAAATGCTGTTCTCGGGGGAGAGTCCAGGGGCGGCAGCACGCGAAATCCATTATGCAAGCTACATTTCACGCGCCCAGGCGCGTCTGATCAACGGCCTGCGCGACAACCTTCGCGAGCTGCAGCGCCTGGCAGGCGAGGCGCGCGACAGGACCGCCGAATTGGCCGATATCGAGGCCTTGCAACGCAGCCAGAAAGAGCAGTTGGCGCGGGAATCGGAGGCGCGTCGCCTGGTTTTGCAAAAGCTTTCTTCGCAGATCCGTACGCAGCGCAAGGAAATCACGACGCTGGAGCGCAACGAAAAGCGCCTGACCGACCTGATTGACAAGTTGGCCCGTCTGGCGCAACCCAAAGCGCCGGCCGAAAAGCCCGGCCGCGGCGGGCCACGCAATGAACTGTTGCCTGAAGCCGGCTTTGCGGGCGCATTTGCGTCCTTGCGCGGCAAGTTGCGGCTGCCAACCCGCGGGGAACTTGCCAGCCGGTTCGGTAGTCAACGTGAAGGGGGTGGTACCACCTGGAAGGGCCTGTTCATCCGCGCCGCCCAAGGCGAAGAGGTACGTGCCATCGCGCCAGGCCGCGTGGTATTTGCCGACTGGATGCGTGGTTTCGGCAATCTCCTGATCGTCGACCACGGCAACGAGTATCTGAGCATTTACGGCAACAACGAATCACTGTTCCGCCAGGCTGGCGAGGCTGTCGGCAGCGGTGACGCCATCGCCCGTGTGGGCAATAGCGGAGGCAACCCGGAATCGGGTCTATACTTTGAATTACGGCATCAGGGCAAGCCGTTCGACCCTCTGGCTTGGGTCAGGCGCTAGGAAAACGCTGAATATGTCCCTGGCATGCAGGATATGGAACGGAAGTACTTTTAAATTCAATCGGTTGGAGTAGCGGCCTTCTCAACCTACGGGCTTGTTCAGCGTTTCCCCTAGGTTTCCCGGATCGCAATCATGATTCCGGCAGTAAGTCCGTATGTTGGTACTCCGGCCGGCTGGTGCCGATCGAGTGGATGCATCAATATGTATCGTTTTCCCGCTACAGGGCGGCATGCTACAGCCGAATATCAGGCTTGCCTTGTCGCCGGATCGGCCGAAATTCTGGGGTGGATGTCAAAGGTAGTCTTGGGCGCTATGCGCTGGAGCAAAACATGAACGGCAAATTGAAAAGCGGCGGTCTGGTCGGCATTGGCGCAATGGCAGGGATTCTGCTGGGCCTCAATTTTTCCGCGATCGCGCAACGCGAGGCGCGTAACCCCTTGCCGCTGCCCGAAATTCAGACGTTGGCCGAAGTGTTCGGCAACATCAAGCAGGGCTATGTAGAGCCGGTTGAGGACAAGAAACTGCTGACCGGCGCGGTCAAAGGCATGTTGACCGAACTCGATCCTCATTCAGCCTACCTCGACCCCGAGGAAAACAAGGAATTCGAAACCAGCATCCGCGGCGAGTTCGGCGGCCTTGGTATTGAAGTGGGAACCGAAGAAGGCTATGTCAAGGTGGTCTCGCCGATTGAGGATACGCCTGCGTCGCGGGCTGGAATCAAGTCCGGCGACCTGATCGTGAAAATCGACGACACCTCGACCAAGGGTATTTCGCTGTCCGAAGCGGTGAAGAGAATGCGCGGCAAGCCGAAGACAGCGATCAAGCTATCGGTCGCACGCAAGGGCGAAATCCGTCCGCTCGAATTCACCCTGATCCGTGAAGTGATCCGCGTCCAGAGCGTCAAGGCGAAACTCACCGAGCCCGGCTTCGCACATATCCGCCTGACCCAGTTCCAGGAGCGCACGGTCGATGATCTGGCGCGCGCCATCGAGCGCATGTACAAGGAATCGAACGGCAAGCTGACCGGCCTGGTGCTGGACATGCGCAACAATCCCGGCGGCCTGCTGCATTCGGCAATCGGCGTCTCGGCCGCTTTTCTCGAGCCGCGCACCCTGGTTGTGTCGTCCAACGGGCGGCTGCCCGACACCAAGCATGACTACACCGCTTCGCCCGAGGAGTACTCGTTCCGTACCCGTGAAGATGCGTTGCGCGGCCTGCCCGCAGCCATCAAGAACGTCCCGATCGTAGTGCTGGTCAACGACGGCTCGGCGTCGGCCTCGGAAATCGTCGCCGGCGCCCTGCAGGACCACAAGCGTGCGGTGGTGATGGGCACGACGACTTTCGGCAAGGGTTCGGTACAGACCAAGATCAACCTGTCCAATGGCGCCGGGATGAAACTGACTACCGCGCGTTACTACACGCCGGCCGGTCGCTCGATTCAGGCCAAAGGCATCATTCCCGACTGGGCGGTGGCGGAAACCGCCGAAGGCGCGGTGCGCGGCGCGCGCATGCGTGAGGCCGATCTCGCCAACCACCTGACCAACGACAAGGACCCGGATGCCGAGAAAAAGGCACCTGCCACGCCGGAATCCAAACCTGAGGCCAAGGCTGAAGAGAAGAAGGACGACGGCAAGCCACCGGCGCGTATCGAGTTCGGGACCAAGGAAGATTTCCAGTATCAACAGGCTCTCAATCTGCTCAAGGGTCAACCGGTCAAGGGCGAGAAGTCGAAGGAAGCGCCGGCCGCCACCACCGCCGCGGTCAAAAAATAGCCCGCCCTCGCGACGGCAAGGTAAAACAGGGGCGTTCTGCCCCTGTTTTGTTTATGCCGAACCAGATTGGCGCAAACGCCATGACCGACGAACAACTGCTGCGCTACTCACGCCATATCCTGCTGCCGCAGATCGGCATCGAGGGGCAGGAGGCCCTGCTGGCCGGTCATGCTCTGGTGATTGGTGCTGGCGGGCTTGGCTCGCCGGCGGCCCTGTATCTTGCAACCGCCGGCGTTGGACACATCACCTTGGCCGATGGTGATCGTGTCGACCTGACCAACCTGCAGCGCCAGATCCTGCACCGGACCGCAAGCATCGGTGCACCGAAGGCGCAATCAGGACGCCAGACCATTGCCCTGTACAACCCGGACGTCTCGGTGATCGCACTTGAGTCGCGGGTAGAGGGTGCCCTGCTCGACGAATTGGTCGCGGCAGCCGATATCGTTCTCGATTGTTGCGACAACTTCGCCACCCGTCATGCGGTGAACCGTGCCTGCGTCCGGCTGAAGAAACCCCTGGTTTCGGGCGCCGCCATCCGCTTCGACGGCCAAGTGAGCGTTTTCGATCTGCGCCTGCCCGATGCACCCTGTTATCACTGCCTGTTTCCGGAAGGGCAAGATCTGGAGGAAACGCGTTGCGCGGTGATGGGCGTGTTTGCCCCCCTCACCGGCATCATCGGCGCGGTGCAGGCTGCCGAAGCGCTCAAACTGCTGGCCGGTATCGGCGAATCACTCAATGGCCGCCTGTTGCTGCTCGATGGTTTGGCGATGGAATGGCGCCAGGTGCGCCTGAAAAAAGATTCGGCGTGTGAAGTCTGCGCGTGAGCACTGCGTGATCGGCGTGTACTCCCTGCCCCTTGCCGCTCCGGCTCCGCTCGGGAAACACAGAATAAGTCCGAGCCTTGAGAAAGCCGCTTCTGCAACCGATCGAATTCGGGAGCCCTGGTTCGATAGCCTGTATGCCAGGGACTTGTCCAGCGCTTGCCTGACAACAATTCCCGGAATCAACAGCGCGCTGCGGCATCAGCCCAGCAGCAGAGGCAGCTGTTTGTCCAGGCCATCCACCGGATTCTTCTTGAACCCGCTCTTGGCGAACTGGTGCCAGCGCCCAATCACGTAGCACATCAGCGCATTGGCCTGGGCGCCAACATCAAGGTTCTCCGGTAGTCGCCCCTGGGACACCGCCACCCGCAGCGACTGTTTCAGGCTGGCCTCGATCTTGTCGGTCAGACTGTTGATGCGGCTTTGCAGGCGTTCGTTCTCATTGACCAGCGCTTCGCCGATCAGAACCCGTGTCATGCCCGGATTCTGTGCGGCGAATCCGAGCAGCATCGCGGCGATCGCATGCAATTGCCGCATACCGTCGGATTCGTTCTCCGTGATGCGGTTGATCAGGCCGAATACCGACGATTCGATGAATTCGATCAGGCCCTCGAACATCTGCGCCTTGCTGGCGAAGTGGCGATACAGCGCCGCCTCGGAGACCGAAAGCCGGGCCGCCAACCCCGCAGTGGTAATCTTTTCGCCCTTCGGCGATTCCAGCATCTGTGCGATCAGTTGCAGGATCTGGGTCTTGCGTTCACCGGAACGTGGAGGCATGTGGCGTGGATCGCAAAAGTGGTTGTCAGACAGGAGCAGCCGGTTTCAGGCCGCTTGCGCTACCGGCCTACTGCGCAGGCGTGAGTGCTTACTCAATTGAAGCACCGATTTGAGCTTGACGTCAACATATGCCGGTCGACCGGATTCGCGCGACACCCAGACCGTGGTCAGACCCGGGCGGCGGGCGGTCTTCAGGTTGTCCAGATTG
>JANPGJ010000047.1:0-1818 GCA_031423955.1 Burkholderiales bacterium | reverse complement strand
CGCCGTGATTTTTTTAAGCGTGCATTTGTCGGGCGACAGCTTGTGGAACCGCAAGCTGGGGCAGTGTCGCCGCGCGATCATTCCGACCGCGACGCCCGCTGCAGCATGGGCAAGCACCCGGCACCAGAACATCTGAACGTGCCCAAGCCTGTTTCTCTGCGTCAGGATAGCAGCGCGGCTCCAATTCCGCTGCGAAATCCGGCGCTCGCGCGAGCGGCGGAATAGAAAATTGACAATCTACAGCGATCCGCGGTGCCCGGGGATTCTTCCGTACTGCCGGCGAGCATGCCTTTGTCATGGCGATTCGCAATACGAGCGACGCGCCCGGGGCAGCGTTCAAGCGACCAGGAAATCCGCCGCCGTCAGCGCCGGCTTGGTGGTGAGCGACGCAAAGCCGACCGCCACGCCAGCGCCGTTGCCATCAGCGTCATACGACAGCAAGCCGTTCGCCGTGTCGTAGAGAATGAAGTCGTTGCCATCGGCCGCGACCGGGTTGGCCCCTGACACCAGGCTCGCGCCTGATAGCGAGCCGATGGAAAGCGCCGCGAAGATGTGATGGTCGAGCACCAGGGTATCGCTGCCGGATACAAAGTCGGTGACGGTGTCGAGGTTGCTGGCGGCGTTCGTAGCGGTATTGAACACGAAGCGGTCGCCACCGGCGCCGCCGGTGAGCGTGTCGTTGCCGAGGCCGCCGGCGATGATGTTGTCGGTAGCCGAGCCGTTGATCGCCTCGCCCACCGCGGTGCCGGTATAGGCCGGCTGGGTGTCGGACACGGTGACGCCGCGGTCAACCAGCGGCAGGCTCTTGACCTTGAATTCGTCGGACTCGGAAAAGCCCACCACCACGCCGCCGCGGGTGCCGCCGCCCGACAGATAGCCCAGCCAGGCCGCCAGCCCGCCGGCATCGGCCGCGCGGTTGAGCACGTTGATGTAAAGCTGGTTGACGAAGGCGGTGGTCGTTCAAGGCGCCGTAGCGGCCCTGGAATTCGCCGCTGGCGACGAAGCTGCCGGCGGCACCTGCGAGGGCGAGGCCGCCGTTGAGTGCGCCAACCCAGGAGGACAGGCCGCCGACATCCGGCGCGCGATCCAGCGTGGCCCAGTAGAGCCGCGCCACCCCGGCGGCGTTGCCGTTGATTTCCCACAGGCCGGCGTTGACTTCCGCCGCCCGGCGGCCGATGTGTTCGGCCGATTCGGAAAATCCGGTCACCACCGTTCCGCGGCTGCCGCCGGAGCCGAGATAGCCGGTCCAGGTGGCCAGGCCCGGCGCATCCGCTGCGCGGCCGAGCACGTTGAGGTATAGCTGCTGCACGAACTGGGTGTCGTTCAGTGCGCCGTAGGTGCCCTGGAATTCGCCCGAGCCGATGAAGGATTGCGCGATGGTGTCAAGCGTGGTGCCGGCTTCGCGCTGCGCGCGCCAGGCGTCCACCCCGAGCGCGTCGCCCTGGCGGTTGAGGGTGGCCCAGTACAGGCGCGAGATCTGCGCGATCGCCGAGGTCGGGTCGAAGTTGAGGTTGCCGTCGAGGAAGCTGAGTCTCTCGACGCCGGCGAGGTTGTCGTTGCCGTCGGCACCAGCCGTGCTGCCAGCAATCATCGGGTTGCCGCTCAGGCCATACTGGCGCCGCGAGCCGCCGAGCTGCGCCACGTCGAAGCCGGCGCCACCATCGATGCTGTCATCACCCAGGCCGCCAATCAGCTTGTCGTTGGCGTCACCGCCGGACAAGGTGTCGTTGCCACCCAGGCCATTGATGGTATCGATCAGGCCGCTGCCGGCAAGCAGGTTGGCACCGCTGTCGCCAGTGAGGTCGTTGGTGGCGACAA
>JANPGJ010000046.1:0-16699 GCA_031423955.1 Burkholderiales bacterium | reverse complement strand
GGCTGCCAGTACCATGTGGCCCACCCGGGTGGGCGCAGCCATGAAGATTTTCCGGTCAACGCCAATGCCGCCGAGGGGCGGCGTCTGGCGCGTTTTTTCAATATCGGGCACACACCGGGACGGATCACCGTACCAACACTGGAGCGCAACCCGAATTTCCCGTTCACCCTCGACCTGCGGCGCCCCTGACGCAACCCGCGCCGCGCCCTCGCCCGAGGGCGCGGCAGATGCTACCCTGTCGCCCCTGATCCGATCGGCCGCCAACGGCCAAGCCTGCCGTGCCCACGCAACTCCTCGCCGCCTACCCCGCCGCCGCCGCGCGTTACGATGAAATGCTTGCAGCGCCGAACCGGCCGCGCGCGCATTGGCAGGCCATGTTCGAGCAACTCGCGGCCGCACCCGAGGCGCAGATGCGCGAACGGGTCAGCGAGATCGAACGCCAGGTGCGTGAAAACGGCGTCACCTACAACGTCTATGCCGATCCACAGGGTACCGACCGCCCATGGGACCTGGATCTGTTGCCGCAGATCATCCCGGCCGACGAATGGGCGCAGATCGAAGCCGCGGTATGCCAGCGCGCGCACCTGCTCGATCGCATCCTCGCCGATGTTTACGGCCCGCAACGGTTGACCGCCGAAGGACTGCTGCCACCGGCGCTGGTCCATGGCAATTCCGCGTTCCTGCGTCCGGCGCACGGCATTACCGGCCCGGGCGGGGTGCAACTGCATCTGTATGCCGCCGACGTCGCTCGCGCGCCGGACGGCCGCTGGTGGGTGGTGGCCGACCGAACCCAGGCGCCGTCCGGTGCCGGCTATGCGCTGGAAAACCGGCTGGCGATCTCGCGCGTGTTCCCCGACCTGTTTCGCGATCTCAAGGTGCAACCGCTGGCGCGTTTTTTCGCCACCCTGCGCGACAGCCTGGCGCAGTGGGCGCCACAGGACGGCACTGCGCCGATGATCGTGCTCCTGACCCCGGGCCCCTACAACGAGACCTACTACGAACATGCGCTCCTGGCGCGCTATCTCGGCTTTCCGCTGGTCGAGGGCCATGACCTCACGGTGCGCAACGGCTGCGTCTGGCTCAAGACCCTGTCCGGCCTGCAACGGGTGCACGCCATCGTGCGGCGGCTGGACGATGATTTTTGCGATCCACTGGAATTGCGCAGCGACTCCGCCCTGGGTGTGCCCGGCCTGATGGAAGCTGCACGCCGTGGCAACGTGCTGATCGCCAACGGGCTTGGCACCAACCTGCTGGAATCCGGCGCGATCCTCGGCTATTTGCCGGCGATCTGCGAGCGACTGTTCGGCGAGCGTCTGAAAATGCCGTCGGTGGCCACCTGGTGGTGCGGCGAGCCGGCGGCGCTGGAACAGGCGATCGAGCGGCTGGAACACCTGGTGATCAAACCGGCGTTCCCGCAGATCCGCATGGATGCGGTGTTTGGCCAGGACCTCAACGAAACCCGGCGCCGCGCGCTGATCGCCGCCATGCGCGCCAACCCTGACCGCTACATCGCCCAGGAACAGGTGCGCATTTCGCAGGCGCCGGTCTGGGATCGGTCGCGCCAGCGCAGCCTCAAAAGCGGTGCGATCGGGGTCCGCGTCTATGCCTGCGCCACGCCGACCGGTTACGTGGTGATGCCGGGCGGACTGACCCGGGTGGCCACCGGCCCTGACGCGCGCGTGATCTCGATGCAGCGTGGCGGCGGCAGCAAGGACACCTGGGTGCTGTCGGCCGGCCCGGTCAGCCAGTTCAGCCTGATCCGGCGCGCCGTCACCGCCCAGGATCTGGTGCGCAGTTCGCACAATCTGTCGTCGCGGGTGGCCGAGAACCTGTTCTGGCTCGGGCGCTATGCCGAACGTTGCGACAATACCGCGCGCCTGTTGCGGGTGGCGCTCGGCCAGCTGATCGACGACGTACCCGACACCCCCGGTGGTGATTCGAGCGCGACCGTCCGGCTGTGCCGCAACGCCGGCCTGCTGCCGCGGGGCGGCTGCACCGCGAGAAGCGACATCGAAGAAGCGTTGCGTCGTGCGGTGACCGACCCCGAAGTAGCAGGGCTGGCGTCCGGCTTGCGCCAGCTCTTCCGCGTCGCTTTCCAGTTGCGCGAACGCCTGTCGCTTGACAACTGGCGCGCCCTCAACCGCATGCTGCAAAGCCTGGCGCGCTGGGAGCACGCGATTCCGACCATCGCCGAAGCCCTGACCGAGCTCGATCAGGCAACCGCTTCGATGATGACCCTGGCCGGTTTCGCGCTCGACGGCATGACCCGCGACCAGGGCTGGCGCTTCATGTCGATCGGCCGCCGCGTCGAGCGCATGCAGTTTTTGTGCGGCTCCCTCAATGCCGGCCTCGACATGCGTGCCGGCGCCGAACTTGACTGGCTGCTAGAACTGGCCGACAGCATTGTCACCTACCGCTCGCGCTACATGGCGCGCCCGCAGTGGCTGCCGGTGCTTGACCTGCTGTTGCGCGACGAAAGCAATCCGCGCTCGATCGCCTTCCAGTTGCTCGGCCTGGCCGACTTCCTGCGCCGCCTGAGCGACACCTATGGGCAATCCGGGGCGCAAACGCTCGATCCCCTGATCGATGCGCTCAACGGACTGGACGCCAGCCGTGATCTGGCCCCTGACAGTCCGGCCTTGCGCCGATTCATGAGCGATTTGCGCAACCAGTCGTTCGCGCTTGCGGACCGCATCAACCAACGTTTCTTCAGCCACGGCGAGGAAGTCGCGCGCCAGATGCAGGCCGCATGATGATCGATGCCGGCGCGAACACGGCCGAACAGGTGCGGCTGCGCGTGGTCCATGAAACCCGCTACGAATATGCCAGTCCGGTGACTCTTTCGCGGCAATTGCTGCACCTGACGCCGCGCAGCACCTGGTATCAGCAATTGACCAGCCACCGCATCGCGATCCAGCCATTGGCGGCCGAAACCACCGGCGGCAGCGACTACTTCGGCAACCATACCTCGCACGCGGTGATCACTGCACCCCATCAGTCGCTCTCGGTGCTGGCCGAATCAACCGTTCAATTGCGCACCCGCGCGTTCGATCCCGATACCGCCGCAGCGCTCACCTGGGAGGACGTTCGCGACCTGCTGGCGGCGCCGGGCACGCCCGCAACCCTGGACGCGGCCCACTATCTGTTCGCCTCGCCACACATCGCGCTCGGCAGCCCGGTGCAGGCATACGCGGCCGATGCATTCGCGAGCGCGCGTCCGCTGCTGGCAGCAGTGCGCGAACTGAACCGGCGAATCCACGACGAATTCAAGTTCGATTCAAAAGCCACCAGCATCGCTACCCCGATCGACGAGGTGCTCGAACTCGGGCGCGGCGTCTGCCAGGACTTCGCACACCTGATGATTGGCTGCCTGCGCAGCCGCGGCCTGGCGGCTCGCTATGTCAGCGGCTACATCCTGACCATGCCGCCGCCCGGCCAGCCGCGCCTGATCGGTTCGGATGCCTCGCATGCCTGGGTGGCGGTCTATTGCCCGGGCACGGACGGCGCGCCGGGGGAATGGATCGATTTCGACCCGACCAACAATTGCGTTGTCGATCGCGATCACATCACCCTCGGCTGGGGCCGTGACTTCGGCGATGTCACGCCGATTCGCGGCGTCACCCTGGGCGGTGGCGAGCAGGCGCTCAATGTACAGGTCACCGTCAGCCCGCAGGACGCGATCCCGGCTTGACCGCTGGATGCGCGACGCGACGATCCGATAACGCGCTATCCTGCGCCTTCGGTCACGACTCGGAACACAGGACTATGGACAACCAGCAACTCGCGGAACTGCTGTCGGGCATCGCCAAGGCGAACAACGCCATTCTCGACGCGTTTGAACGGGCCCATCCCGGGTTCAAATCAACCCATCTCGCTCCGGTGCTGAACGTGGCGGCGAACATGCGCAGCGCGGAATTGCGGCTGGTCGATTTGCCTTCGCGCATTCTTGCGCGTTATCAGGGGCGCGCCGCGGTCGACACCGACGCGATCCGCGCCGACCTCGACCGGCTTACCGGCGGTATGCCCGCCGCTGACGCCGCACCGGCATCGGCTGGTGATCTCGATTTTGCCGGCAGTTGAACGCAACGCCTGACCCTGGCTGATCCCGCTACCCTTCCGACCGTCGCCCAGGCGGTCGTTGTCGTCCTCGACACCAACGTCTGGCTCGACCTGCTGGTGTTTCGCGACCCCGGCGTCGCCTGGATGACCGCCGCGCTGGTCGCCGGGCAACTGCATGCGGTGATCGATGCGTTCGGTCTGGCCGAATTCGAGCGTGTGCTTGGCTATCGGCTCGGGCGCTTCGCACTGCGGCCAGATGAACGGCTGCAAACGGTGGCTGCCTGCCGCGCCCTTGCGCATGAGTTCAGCGCCACCACCGGGCCGGCCGGTGCGCCGCTGCCGCGCTGCCGCGACCGTGATGACCAGCCGTTTCTTGAACTGGCGCAGGCCTGCCGGGCCCGTTGCCTGATCACCAAGGACCGTGACCTGCTTATGCTGGCGCGTCGTCTGAGACCGATGGCCGGTTTTGCGATCACCACGCCCGGGGCCGCGCGGCAGCTGCTTGCGCCGGGCACCTATTGATCGTTACCAAAACCATGACAGCCTCGCCCGAGGCATGTGTCATGAAACATGCAATTCCCAATAATTGCGCGCCGTGCGCAGAATGGCAGGCGGCCGCGCTGTCGAGCCCTATAACTTCGACCAGCGCGGATCTTCACGATCCAGCATGCGCTTGATCGACGCGAAGAAATAGTCGCATTGCTGGCGTTCGCCGGCCACTTGCGCCGCCACCGTGGCGCACAGCGCCGCCGGCACCTTGCGCAGCGGCCTGCCTGCCGCCGCCTGCAGCGCCAGCACCTGATGCATGCAGGCCCGCTCCAGGTAATAGAGGTCGTCGAAAGTCCAGGCGACCGATGCGCCGACCACGGTGACGCCGTGACTGGCCATGAACATCACGTCATGCCCCTGCAGTTGCATCGCGATGCGCCGCCCCTCCGCAGCGTCTAGCGCGACACCGTTGTACTGGTCGTCGTAGGCGATACGGCCGTAGAAGCGCAGCGCATTCTGGTTGCACCACAGGACGCGCCCGCCTTCGACCAAGGTCAATGCTGTTGCGAACGGCATGTGCGTGTGCATCACGCACCTGGCATGCGGATTGGCCCGGTGAATGTGGCTGTGAATGAAGAATGCTGTCGGCTCAAGCGTATGCCGACCTTCGATGATCCGGCCGTCGGCGTCGATCAGCAAAATATCGCCGGCCGTGACTTCGCTCCAGTGCATGCCCTGCGGGTTGATCAGGTAGCGGCCCGGTGCCAACTCCAGGCTGAAATGGTTGCACACGCCTTCATTGAGCCCAAGGCGGGCGGCCCAGCGCAAGGCGGCAGCGAGATCGATGCGGCCCTGGTCGGCCGCGACCGGCTTGCCCGATTTTCGTGTTGCCATCATGTCTCCTTTCAAGTCCGGAACAATGGCGCCGATGGCGCCGGTTTGGGCCGCTATTGCGGCACCGCCTGGCGCCGGAATACCCAGCGATCGGCGCTCGACGCCTCGGGGTTGAAGGCATAGCCGCCGCCATCGAATTTCTTGAGTTCCTCAACCTGCGACAAACCATGCTTGATCGCATGACGCGCCAGCATGCCACGCGCTTTCTTGGCATGGAAGCTGATGATCTTGAACTTGCCGCTATTGGCAGCCCAGTCCTCGAACACCGGCGTGACCACGCGGGCCTTGAGCTTGCGCGGCTGCACCACGCCGAAGTACTCCTCGGACGCCAGGTTGACCAGTACCGTGTCGCCCTGGGTTGCCAGCAGCCGGTTCAGGGCAGTGGTCACCCGCCCGCCCCAGAATTCATAGAGATCGCGGCCGCGCTCGTTTTCCAGGCGGGTCCCCATTTCCAGGCGATAGGCTTGCATCAGGTCGAGTGGCCGCAACACGCCGTACAGTCCGGACAGGATGCGCAGGTGCGCCTGGGCGTACTCGAACTCGTCGGCACTGAAATCCGGCGCGGCCAGTCCGTCGTAGACATCGCCGGCGAACGCCAGCACCGCCTGCTTGGCGTTGGCCGGCGTGAACGGTGGCTTCCACTGCGCATAGCGCAGCACGTTCAGGGCAGCCAGTTTGTCGGATACCGCCATCAGCGATGCGATGGCGGCCGGATCAAGCTTGCGCAGGCGCGCGATCAGGCGCTTCGACTCCTTCAGGTGGTCGGGCTGCGTAAAGTCCGGAATCGTCGGCGGGGTCTCGAAATCGAGTGTCTTGGCCGGGGATATCACCATCAGCATCGCGCTTGATCCTCTTTACACCAGTGCGGCGACGTAGTCGGCAATCGCCAGCGCCGATGTCAGCCCCGGCGATTCGATGCCATACAGGTTGACCAGGCCCTTGACGCCATGGGTTTCCGGCCCATGAATCACGAAATCGCGGGCCGGCTCATGCGGCGCCTGGATCTTCGGACGGATGCCGCAGTATCCGGGCTGCAGGGCGCCCTCGGGCAGGTCCGGCCAGTATTTGCGGATCTCGCTGTAGAAACTGGCGGCACGGCCGGGATCGACCGCATAGTCGATGGCGTCGATCCATTCGACATCCGGTCCGAAACGGGTCTGGCCACCGAGGTCGATGGTCAGGTGCACGCCCAGCCCCGCCGCCTCCGGCACCGGATAGATCAGCCGTGAAAACGGCGACTTGCCGGTCAGCGAATAGTAGTTGCCCTTGGCATAGTAGGTCGGCGGCACCGAGTCCTGCGGCAGGCCGCTGAACTTGCGCGCCAATGCCTGCGCGTACAGGCCGGCGCTGTTGATCACGATGCCGGAACGCAGTTCCATCGGTTCGGCGCCGCCGGCCATCAGGGAAATGCCGTCAGCATGACAGACCGCGTGGTCGAGTGGCGAATTGAAGGCCAGCATGCCGCCGGCGGCCTCGAAATCGCCTTGCAGACCGAGCATGAAACCATGGCTGTCGACCACCCCGGTGGACGGTGAATGAACCGCGGCGACGCAATGCAGGTTCGGCTCCATCGTGAGAGCCTGCTGCCGGCTGATCAAGGCGAGGTCAGGCACGCCGTTGGCACGCGCCTTGTCGATGATCCCGGACAGGGTTGCCACCTGCGAGTCTTCAGTGGCGACAATCAGCTTGCCGCAATTGCGCGCCGTGATCCCGCGCTCATCGCAGTAACGGTACAGTTGCTGGCGCCCGGCGACGCAGAAGCGCGCCTTCAGCGAACCCTTCGGGTAGTAGATACCGGCATGGATGACCTCGCTGTTGCGTGAACTGGTCCCGGTGCCAATGCCGTCCGCGGCTTCGATGAGGATTGTTTCCAGGCCACGCTGCGCCATGGCACGGGCAATTGCCAGGCCGACGACGCCGGCCCCGATGACGGTACATTCGACTGAATCGGACATGCGATGTGAGCGCGTTGGATGATCACGGCGCGGACCAGCGGATCGCAGCCGAACATGCCTGGGTGGAAAGGTCGGGGATGTTAGCAGAGCGTTGCCGGGATGGGCACAAAGCGCTGAAAATCGCCGCACGCGAAGCGGGCATTGATGTCATCGGCCGCCGGTCGCGGCGCCTCGCCACCGATACATATCAGCCGCAAACGCACCGCTGCCCCCTCGAAAGCGCCCGGTCACGCGAATGTTTTTGCACCGCAACATCGCAATAGTTTCCACCATGCAGGCCCGGGACCGCCACCATGGGGCGGGCAAATTCAGCATTTCCGCACGCCAAATCGCAATCCAGCGTAAGATGGAGAGTTAGCACCCAAACCGAGCCTGCGCGAATCAGGGCCCCAAAGCCCCGCCAGATGCGGATCGGGTGATCCTCCTCTGCGGCATCGGCAGTACTTGCATCTTTCGAATCTGCGGGCATTCCCCGCTTCCGTCAGACGCGGCGCAGCAATCCCAATAAGGCGAATCCAAGTTGCAGGACATCATCCAATACCTCAAGAGCAGCGGCGAGCGACTCGACGCCGAAATCGCCACCGGCACCGGGCTATCCCTGGCGAACGTGAAACTTCGTCTCGAAGAATTGTCCGCCAAGGGCGAGATCATCATGTGCCACTCGATCCAGTTCAAAGACGGCAAAAAGATCGAAGGCATGCGTTGCCGTCTGGCCGGCTACATTCCACCGGTTGCACCGGGTCGGAAGTCAAAAGCACCGACCAAAGTCAATTGAGTGGAAACGTTTCACAAAGCTTTGTTTTAAAACAGTAATTCGACTCTGACGCGGCACGGCAATCTGGCCGGGCAAGACGCCAATCGCAGGCCGTATCTGCCAGTTTTGCGGGCACCGGAATGGCCCGCGATGCACGCCTGATCGCTGGCTCACGCCATTGCGACCCAACGGGGCAAAATGCTGGGCTGATGCGCCAATCCCGCCTCGCACTTCGTCAAGCCACCTGTCGCCCCACTCAAGCAGGCGCGCACGCCTTGCTTGCGGCACCGTGCAGACCATGACCGGCGAGTGCAGGCACCTCAATCCGCTCACTTCAACGTGCTCCTCAATAAATTGATTCGGGCGTGGATCCGCAACACTATTGCTTGCTGGCGGGGCTGTCGCGTCATAGCAGCGGCCTGCCTCCATGCCGGCGTCGCATGCGCAGCGGCAACGCGATTTGGCGAATGAACCTCCCACATTTCCCATGCATTGGTCCACATGATCTACGATCGATGTCCCAAGTGCGCCCATACGCCACTGCCCGCGAAACAGTCCGCGCCGGCTGCCTGCCCGGCATGCGGCATGATCCTGGCCAAAGTCGCGTCCATTGGGTTGGTCAAGACAAGCGACCAGCGTACCCGGATCGCTTCCGACCTTGAGGACCAACCGCGCGGCGGCCTCTTCGACCTCGTTTTTCATGTTCCGCAAGCGGTTGATCGCATGTATTGGTCGCTGCGCGTGCTTGCCCTGGCACTGGTGACACTCTGGACCATCTGGATATTCAGGAGCGTCGACATCGCCGCTGGCGAGGCGGGCAGCTTTTTCCTGTGGGCCGTGCTCACACCGTTCCATGAAGCCGGTCATGTGTTGCTGATGTGGGCGCCGCAGTTCGTGACCGTTCTGGGCGGCACCCTCAGTCAGTGGTTGATGCCCGCCGGGCTGGCCGCGATGCTGTTGATTTCCCGTCGCGATCCGTTCGGTGCAGCACTGTTTGCCTGGCTCCTCGGAAATTCGCTCATCATGACGGCGGTCTACATGTTTGACGCATTTGATCCCAAGATCATGCTGCTCGGCGGCAGCACCGGCGCCGACAGTGATGGTCACGACTGGCAGAACATTTTTGGCGACCTCGGCTTGTTGCCGCGTGCGCAGGGCATCGGCAGCTTTTTTGGCTGGCTCGGAAGAGCGCTCATGCTTGTCGCGCTTGCCTGGGCGGCGCTGATTGTCTGGATGCAACGCTCGCGCGTGTCGGATAACCCGTTTGCCGAGGGCGGTGTGGATGGGTGATGTCGCAAGGCACCAATCCGGAGACGGAAACACCCGAACGAACGATGCCCTGAAGGTCCGCACGGTGCAACGCAGTTGAAGGATCATTTGGTCAAGCACCAAAACAAAAGGCGCGCGACATTTGCGGGCCTTCGTTTTTGTGGCGTCCCCACGGCGATTCGCAGCAAACCCATGCTTGCGCGTGGCTCGGGATGTCGTTCGGACAGGTTAGGCGGGCGCGGGGTCGCCACCGATTCGGCGCACGCCATCCACGGCGATACTCCGGCACAAAACTAGGCCAAAGAAACGCGCCAACTTAGATTGTTTCGAGAAATCGTAGTCCAGCTACGATTCGGCTGACTCCGTAAGCATGCCTCAGATCGTTTACGATCGTCCGCCCCGGGGCAGGCATCCGCGGAACGGGAAGTTGTGCATCAAGTCGGCACAAACACCGCCGGGCTGACGTTAAAGTACTTGGCCAATTTCCCTGCCAAGGCAGCACTGATCTTGCGCTTGCCGGCCAGGATGGCGGAAAGATTGCCCTGTGGCAGGACTTCGGCCAGATCGCCCTGCTTTAGGCCTCGCGATTCGATCAAACTGCGCAACACCTCCTTGGGTTCCGCCGCCTCGATCGAGTAATGGCTGGCGTCATAGTCCGCCACCAATTCGCCGACGAGATCAAGCAGGCCGGACAATGCGTGATCCGCCTTGTCGCCGACGACATCCAGGAGGTAATTCATCAGCGTCACCGTTCGGTCGTACTCTTCCTCGGACCGGATCGGGCGCAAATGCGCGACACGATCAAACGCGGCCCAGGTCGATTGCAACGCGTTGATATCGACAAATGCAGTTGCGGTCGTCATTCTCAAACCTTTCCCTTTCGGTACAGTTTGCACCAGTCATCATATTCCCGATGCGTCATCACCCAGCGGACGAAAATCTTGCCTTCCCTGTAACGCACGATGACAACAACCCGAAAATTGTTGCCGCCAACGTCAAATATCGTGTACGGCGCGACATAGTCAGCGCTTCTGAAACTTCGGCGCAAGTCGGCAAAATCGGCAAACCGCGAATGCTCGGCAACTGTGTGCCAATTGCGCAAAGGCTGCTCGGCTTCTGGATGCTTGTTCCAAAACTCGCGAAGCACTTTGAGGGAAATAACATGCATAACTTGATTATATCAAAATGATATATTTTTAACAATCAAGCTTGCGACAAACTCATTTGATGCCCGCCCAGACAAGCAAGCGCCCCCCGTAAAATGCGCATTCAATGCTGAGGCCAGTGACCGACCGCATCGCGCCCGTGCTAACACCGCTCGGACAGGTGCTCCCAACCGACGATCCCGCCGCACCGCCGCTGGCAGCCGACCTTCGTGAGCGCCTGATTGACGCATTCTTGGATGGCTCTGGCCATGGCCTTTTCCAACTGGGCGCCTCCGAGGTCGGCACCAGCCTGCCAACCGCTTGGAATTGGTGGCGCGATTTCGCTTCGCGCTATGTCACCGCCCTGTGCGCTACGACCGATGAAAACGAGATCGTCGTCCAGGTGCCGGACGAGCCTTTGCTCGACGTCCTGATCACCGGCGCGCCACCGATGAAAGGCGCCGAATACCTGACCCGGGAAGTGATCGTCGAATTGTGGGCCGCCATGCAGGCCAGCGTTCGCGCAAACCTAAAGGCTTCTGGAGAGTCTCTCCAGACGTTCCTCAAGGCATACAACCCGGCATGGAACCAGGTCGGCCGGGTGCACTTCAACCTGGCGGAGAACCGCAAGGATCCAGAAGCACCCTTCGCCTTTCTGGCCACTTACACCACAGGGCTCTCGACCCACGGCCGCGCCCAGCACTTGCCGCTGTCACGTGCGCTCGAGGAATTTTCCGGCAGCCGCGATCGCGCGCGCCTGTTGTCGCTGCTGTCGCCGGTACAGCGCGCGGCGGAGTCATGCGAATGGCTCAAGGAAATGGTGGCCGAGGGCGACGTCTACCACCCGCTACGCTGGACCGGATCGGACGCCTGGCGTTTTCTTTCGGATGTGCCGGCGCTGCAGGCCGCCGGCATCATCGTGCGCATGCCGGGCACCTGGCCGGGTGGCCGGCCAGCGCGCCCTTCGATCGGCGCCACCGTCGGTAGCGCGGCGCCCTCGATGCTGGGGCAGGACGCGCTACTCGATTTCCACATGGAATTGAGCCTCGATGGCGAGCGACTGAGCACGGCGGAGATCAGGAAGCTCCTGGCCGGCGCCGACGGCCTGCAACTCATCCGGGGCCGCTGGGTGGAAGTCGATCGCCAGCGCCTGAAGCGCATGCTGGCGCGCTTCGAGGTAATTGAGAAGGCAGCAGCCGGCGGCCTGCCGTTCGCAGAAGCGATGCGCCTGCTCTCTGGCACGTCGCTTGAGGTTGAAGTCGATGAAGCCGATGTCGACTGGTCGCAGATCGCCGCGGGCCCCTGGCTGGCCGACACGCTCAAGGGGTTGCGCGACCCCGAAGGACTCGCCCGCGTTCACCCCGGGCCCGCGCTCAAGGCGACCCTGCGCCCCTACCAGGAAGCAGGTGTGCGCTGGTTGTACCTCCTGCATCGCCTGGGGCTGGGCGCATGCCTGGCCGACGACATGGGCCTGGGCAAGACCATCCAGGTTCTGGCCCTGCTGCTGGTGTTGAAGCGCGAGAGCAAGTTGACCGGTCCCAACCTGCTGGTGGCACCGGCATCGCTGCTCGCCAACTGGGCAGCAGAGGCCGAACGATTCGCCCCCAGCCTTACGGTTCTGGTCGCACATCCGTCGGCGCTACCGGTCGCCGACATGCGCGCCCTCGATGCATCGCGCCTGAACGAATTCGACCTGGTGATCACCAGCTACGGTTCGCTGCTGCGCGCGGGCGCACTTTCGGAAATGCGTTGGCAGGTCGCCGTCATCGACGAAGCCCAGGCGATCAAGAACCCTGGCGCCAAGCAGACAAGGCTGGTCAAGAAACTCCAGGCCCGCACCCGCATCGCGCTCACCGGCACTCCAGTGGAAAACCGGCTCTCCGACCTGTGGTCGATTTTCGATTTCACCCACCCAGGCCTGCTAGGTTCCGGCAAAGTGTTCACCGATTTCTCGAAGCGCCTGGCGCAGCGCGGCCAGTTCGGCCCATTGCGCGCACTGGTGCGTCCTTACATCCTGCGCCGCCTCAAGAGCGACAAGAACGTCATCGCCGATCTGCCCGACAAGACCGAGGTCACGGCCTGGTGCCACCTGAGCCCGACCCAGGCGGCGCTGTATCAGCAGGCCGTCGACAGCATGGCCACTGAACTCGAAGACGCCGAAGGTATTGGCCGCCGCGGCCTGGTGCTCTCCTACCTGATGCGCTTCAAGCAGATCTGTAACCACCCGTCGCAATGGCTGGGCGACGCGGCATGGCGTCCTGAAGACAGCGGCAAGTTCGCGCGCCTGGCCGAATTGGCCGAAGTCGTCGCCTCGCGCCAGGAGAAACTGCTGGTGTTCACCCAGTTCCGCGAAACCACCGCACCGCTGGCCGCTTTCCTTGGCACGGTGTTCGGCCGTGCCGGATTGGTATTGGACGGCAGCACGCCGGTGGCCAAACGACGCGAGCGGGTCAAACAATTTCAGGAGGACGAATTGACGCCCTTCTTCGTGCTTTCGCTCAAGGCAGGCGGCGCCGGCTTGAACCTGACCGCCGCCTCGCATGTGATCCACTTCGATCGCTGGTGGAACCCGGCAGTGGAAAACCAGGCCACCGACCGCGCATATCGCATCGGCCAAAAGAAGAACGTGCTGGTGCACAAGTTCACTTGCCGCGGCACCATTGAAGACCGCATCGACCGCCTGATCGAATCGAAACAGAAGCTGGTCAAGGATGTGCTTGAATCCGGTGCCGAAGTGTTGCTCACCGAAATGGGTGATCGCGAAGTGCTCGACCTGGTGAGACTGGACATTCATACCGCAACCGAAAGCTGATCAGGGATTGGGTCAAGATGAGTTTCTACGCGTGGAAACCCTATGTGCCGGTAGCCAAGCGGCGCGCGCAGGCGGAAAAGGTCGCAGCGAAAGCCGCCAAGGGCGGTGCGGCGCTGACGCCGGTGCGTGCCAGCGGCAACAAGATCGCCACCACGTTCTGGGGCCGGGCCTGGTGTGACAACCTTGAGCGCTACAGCGATTTCTCCAACCGCCTGCCGCGCGGACGCACCTACTTGCGAAATGGCTCGGTCATCGACCTGAAGATCGAGGGCGGAGAGGTCAAGGCGCAGGTGGCGGGTTCGAGCCTTTACACGACCGTCGTCAGGGTCGCCGCCGTGCCACCAGGCCAGTGGCGCGAAATCAGCGCGGAATGCGCGGGTTCGATCGACTCGGTCGTCGAGTTGCTGCGCGGCAAACTCTCCCAGGCGGTGATGGGACGCATCTGCAAGCCGGGCACCGGCCTCTTCCCCGCACCGAAGGAAATCAGCTTTGATTGCAGTTGCCCAGACTGGGCATCGATGTGCAAGCACGTCGCCGCGGTGCTGTACGGGGTCGGGGTGCGGCTTGATGAACAACCCGAACTCCTGTTTCGCCTGCGCAATGTGGATGCGGCGGATCTGGTCGCCCAGGCAAGTGCCGGATTGACGCCGCATCAAAAGCGCCCGGCACCCGCGCGCGTGCTCGATGATTCACGGCTGGCAGATATGTTCGGGATCGATATCGCGGCCGGACCAGCGCAACCCATCGCTGGAACGCCACCAAAAAAGACCGTCGCCAAGGCGACGAAGAAGAAAGCGCCTGGTGCCGTCAGTGAGTCCGCTCGAAAAACCCGGACCACTCCGGCATTGGCAGAAACGGCCAAAACACCGGCAGCCAAGACCTCGAAAGCACGGCCAAAAATGGACGCGCGGCACAAGGCAAGCGCAACGCAGTCGCCTCCACGTCGAAACACAAAAGTATCCGCCGAACCAACCGCTCCGCCGCGCAAGACCGTCGCTCGAAAAGCTGCGCTGACGCGCTCACTCACTCCCGCGAAACACGCGACCACCAGCGCGAGGAAGTACGCCGCCGTAAAGCCCGCAAATGCGCGGCCGCGCAAGACCTGATCGCCTGAATCGCGGCAACGCAATTTGCAGCCGATCAAGATGCGCGAGCGGCACCTGATTGGCTACCACGGTTGGGATATCGGCTTTCCGCCTGAAGCGCCGCTTCGCGACAACCCCGCGCAAGCCGCCGCGCGTATTGACAATAGATACACACTTAGCTAAAGTTCGTGTATCTATTGTGTATGCAAAAAGGAGAAGGGCATGCGTGACGCCGCCATCAATTTACGGGCATTGCCGGAGCAGCGTGACTTGATTGATCACGCCGCCAGCCTGTTGGGCAAGAACCGTTCGGACTTCATGCTGGAGGCGGCCTGCGACAAGGCGCAGGCAGTGGTACTCGACCAAGTGTTTTTCAGCCTGGATGCCGAAAAGCTCAAGAAATTCACGGCGATGCTTGACGCGCCACCACGCGCGAATCCCGGCCTTGAGCGCCTCATGGCGGTAAAGGCCCCCTGGAGCGGCAAGCGGAAATGAGTTTGCTGCTCGGCCAGCCAGAACCGCTCCTGACAACACACCCGCTGGATGGATTCGACTGCGGTGAGCCCGTTCTCGACGAATGGCTCAAGCGCCGCGCGTTGGCCAATCAATTGAGTGCTGCCAGCCGAACGTTTGTGGTCGCAGACGACAGCAGCCGAGTAGTCGGCTACTACGCGATGGCGGCAGGTGCGGTGTCGCACCAGATGGCAACCAGCCATGTGCGCCGGAACATGCCGGACCCCGTGCCTGTGATGGTCCTTGGCCGGCTTGCCGTTGACCATCGCGCTCAGGGCATGAAGCTTGGCGCAGCCTTGCTTCAGGACGTCGTCAACCGTGCGGTGACCGTTTCCCAGAATGCAGGGGTCCGTGCATTGTTGGTGCACGCACTTCATGACCGCGCGAAGCAGTTCTGCGAACATTACGGATTTCAAGCGTCATCGCTGCACCCGATGACGCTCATGCTGCGCTTGAATTCGGCAAAGCCCTGACATCAGGGCCTCACTGTCGGCCCGCATTGCTCGGGCTCGGGGATGGATCGTTCAGACAAATCCTGATGTCAGCCCAGCGTCGCCACCATCTCGATTTTCGGAGCAACCGCCCGCACAAGTTTCTGAATCCCATGGCCGGGATTGGCTTGGCGATGTGAGACAAGCAATCCCAACTTTTCCAGGAGGCCGACATCCTTGGTAATTGACGAACGATCGCGATGCAGGCGATGCGTCAATTCATTGATTGTTTTCGGTTCATGCATCACCTCCAGCATCAATCGGCGCCGTGCTTCCGAAAGGACGGTGAACATCTGCTGCGGATCTTCGAACGACAGCGTGACCTTGCCTTTGAAGGGCTGACCGCGATCGGCACGGCGAGCGACATCCTTGGCCCGATTGAAAAAGCCAGCTACGTCATCCGTACGAATAACCAACTTGGTCATGATTTCCTGGCCCCTTCAGATTCCACAATTTCCAACCACTCCCGCTGAAATCGCTCCAGAGTTGCCTCATAGCTTTCAAATTCGACCGCTTCAACCTTGCCCATGAAATGGCGATGGTGATAGCCATGGGCATTGTCGAAGCCGAGAACACGGCCGTGATCTCCGCGATAAATGGCATGGTTGATATATGCAAGGTTGTAGCGGGTGACGACGGTCTTGCCCCGATCCTTGAAGCCCCACACCTCATAACTCAACGACCCGCCGCCTGACTTTGGCTTGAGTTCGAATCGCTCCTGCTCAAGCAGCGATTCCTTGGAAGGTTTGATCATTGGCGGGAAGATCAGATGTGCACAACGATAGCACATCTGAAGGCGAGTTGCTCGCGCATCCACCACATGCTGTGGGCCACGCCAGATAGGGGTACCCCACGACCGTCGGGGCACCTTGACACATGACAAAGGGCAGACTACGTCTGCCCTTCAAGAAATCATTTCAGCTCGCGATTCGCTAGGAGCCCAAGTTACTCCGACTTCGGCAACAAGGTGGAAATAACTTTAAGCCCCACTTATAAATAATTGATTTAAAAACAAAAACTCAATTACTTGGCGTCCCCACGGGGATTCGAACCCCGGTACTCACCGTGAAAGGGTGATGTCCTAGGCCTCTAGACGATGGGGACCTTGGAACTTCCGATACCACATGCTGCGCTCTTGGTGGAGGTAAGCGGGATCGAACCGCTGACCTCTTGCATGCCATGCAAGCGCTCTCCCAGCTGAGCTATACCCCCCATGTAACGCGAACTACCCGG
>JANPGJ010000045.1:0-1966 GCA_031423955.1 Burkholderiales bacterium | reverse complement strand
GGCGCTCCCAGAGCGCTTCCTGGCGCTCGGAGCATCCGGTGGACGGCGCATTTTGCCGGCAGTGGCGCAGCTACTTTCGTTTGCTGTCGATTACGGCATGGACCTCGACACCGCATTTCACACACCGCGCATCGATGCCTCGGAAGGCGCTGTGCTGATTGGTGATGCTCGTTTCGATGCGGCGACCCATGCCGCACTCGGCAAGGAATTCGACTACGAGCAGGCGCGCGTGCAGACCATGCCGATGAAGTTCGCCTGTCCGTCAGCGGTGATGCGCAGCGAGACCAGCAACAGCGGCGCAACCGAGACTTTCCATCCCTGGGCCGATGCCGTCGCCGGCTGATCAGGCCTTGCGCGAGGCGGCGAACTCGACAAACCATGCAAGGCTGCCGGGATTCATCATCGAATCCCGGTTCACCACTTTCTCGATCGGCTCGCCCAGCAGCAGGCGCTTGATCGGCACTTCGAGCTTCTTGCCGTTCAGGGTGCGCGGCACTTCGGGAATCGCGAATATGTCGTTCGGCACATGGCGTGCAGACAAGTCCTTGCGCACCCGCGCCTTGATGCGCTCGATTGCCGCGTCATCAAGCGCCGCACCGGGCTTGAGCACCACGAACAGCGGCATGTAGGACTCGCGCCCGAGGTACTCCAAGTCGACCACCAGGCTGTCCTGCACCTCGGCCACATCCTCGACCACGCGGTAGATCTCGGCCGAGCCCATGCGGATGCCGTGGCGGTTGATGGTGGAATCGCTGCGCCCGTAGATGATGGCGCCGCCGCGCGGCGTGATCTTCAGCCAGTCGCCGTGGCGCCAGTAGCCGGGGTACATCTCGAAATAGCTTTCCATGTAGCGGCGGTCATCACGGTCGTCCCAGAAAAACAGCGGGAACGAAGGCATCGGCAGGGTGCATACCAGTTCGCCGACCTCGTCGGTCAGGGCGCGACCGGCCTCGTCGAAGGCATAGACGGCAACGCCGAGGCAGCGGCATTGCATCTCGCCGGCGTATTGCGGCAGGATCGGGCAGGCGCCGACAAACGCCGCGCCGGGGTCGGTGCCGCCGGAAATCGAGGCCAGCAGCAGGTCGGCGTTGACATGCTCGTAGACCCACTGATAACCCTCGACCGGCAGCGGCGAGCCTGAGGAGGCGACGGTGCGGATGCGCGAGATGTCGCCGGCGGCGCGCGGCTCCACCCCGGATTTCATGCATTGCGCGATATAGGCCGCGCTGGCGCCGAACACATCGGTTTCGGTGCGCGCCGCGAGTTCCCACAGGCGGCTCATGTCCGGATAGCCGGGGTTGCCGTCGTACTGCACGATGGTGCAGCCGGTCAGCATGGTGTTGACCAGCAGGTTCCAGATGATCCAGTTGGTCGACGAATACCAGAAAAAGCGGTCGCCCGGAACCAGGTCCAGATGCAGGTCGTTGGACTTGAGGCATTCGATGATCGAGCCGCCGTGGCCATGCACGATGGGCTTGGGCATGCCTGTGGTGCCGGACGAGTACACCACCCACAAGGGATGGTCGAAAGGCACCTGGGCAAACTCCAGCGGTCCCGGCGTTTGCATCACATCGCTCCAGGCAACGCCGCCGGGAAACGCGTGCGCATCCGCCGCCGGGTCGAGGTAAGGCACCAGGATGACCCGTTCGACCGTGGGCAGCGCCTCGAGAATCTCGCCGACGATGCCGCGGCGGTCGAAATCCTTGCCGCCGTAGCGATAGCCGTCGACGGCTATCATCACGCGCGGTTCGATCTGCCGGAAACGGTCGATCACCGAGATGTGGCCCATGTCGGGCGAGGCCGAAGACCAGATCGCGCCAATGCTTGACGCGGCCAGCAACGCGACCACGGTCTGCGGGATATTGGGCATGTAGGCAACCACGCGGTCGCCCTGCTTCACGCCCATGCCCTTGAGCGCGTTTGCTAGCGCGGCGACCTGGCGCTTGAGCTCGCCCCAGGAGACCTC
>JANPGJ010000044.1:0-7537 GCA_031423955.1 Burkholderiales bacterium | reverse complement strand
TCCAGGCCGAGCGCCTTGAACTTCCACTTGCCGGCAATCCATTTCAGGTTGCCGACGTGTTCACCGCTTGTTGTGAGTACTTGGTGGATGCCGGCGTTGAGTTGGCAAAGCGTCAAGGCAGGTAGGTCGGGTGCGCGTTTCACAAGTAAAGTTTACGTCAGACTAGTGCCGCCCAAGTGGACCTGACCGCCACCGGGGTCTCGGCGCATGCCGGTGCCCGGCGTCCAGGTTGTGCCCGAGGCGGAGTCGAAAGCTGCCTGAGGCTTGCCACCGCCCTGCAAGTTGAATCGGGAAAGCCACGGCATGTTGGCGCGGTGGTTCAGTCGCGCAACTGCAACTCGAAACGCTGCTCGTTGACTTCGGTGCCCCATTGCGCGCCGCGTTGTTGCAAGGTCAGCCGAAAGCCATGCTTTTCATACAGGTGACGCGCCGCATGCAGCCCCTCGAATGTCCACAGGTAGACCTTGCGGTAGTGCCGCGTGCGGCAGAAATCCACTGCGGCAGAGACCAGCGTATTGCCCAGGCCGCTGCCACGCAGGCGATCGGAGAGAATGAACCAGCGCAGGTGGGCACCTTCGTCATCCGCATCAATGCCGTCGATGACGATCGACCCTTCAATGCAGCCGTCAGAAACCACCAGCCAAAGCCGATCGCGCGCTTCGTGATGGCGGCCGAGAAATTCGGCCAGTTCGCGCGCGACCTTGCTTTCAAATTGCAGGCCGAAGCCGGCATGCCGATGGTAGAAGCCGGCATGTAATTCGGCGATGCGGCCGATTGCGCCCGGCCGGTAGCCGTGGACGATTTCCATCTTCATCGAATCCGGTCGAGTGCGGTTTGCGGATGACGCCGGTGGCAGCAGTCCATGGAAAGCGCCAAGCTTAGCGTGACTACCCTTCGATGCCAAGTTCGGGCCTGCATCTGCTCGACTGCGAATCGCCGGCCGAACACGCGATAATCGGTCTGCCTAAACGCCATGCCGAATCGTGCTTACTGAACCGTCGTTCAAGCCAACCTGGCAGCCGCGCCGCCCCCACTTTTAACAAACCAGACTCCGCCTCATGCCGCGCCTCCTGATCCTCAATCCGAACACCACCACCAGCGTGACCGAACTGGTAACGCAGCATGCGCGCGACATTGTCGGCGG
This sequence comes from Burkholderiales bacterium, assembly GCA_031423955.1. Taxonomy (GTDB): domain Bacteria; phylum Pseudomonadota; class Gammaproteobacteria; order Burkholderiales; family JAEUOS01; genus JAEUOS01. The sequence continues at coordinate 6,393 of JANPGJ010000044.1, read as the reverse complement.
CGGCGTCGATTGCATCCCGGCCACCGCACGCTTTGGCGCCAACTACATCTCCAATGAAGCCGCTTATGCGATTGCCGGCCACTCTGCGCTCGACGGTGTGGCCGAGTTCGGCGCCGGCTGCGACGCCGTGCTACTGGCCTGTTTCGGCGACCCCGGCCTGTTCGCGGTGCGCGAAGTGTGCGCGATGCCGGTGATCGGCCTGGCCGAGGCGGCGATGCGCGAAGCAGCCGTCCACGGGCGGTTCACCATCGTTACCGGCGGCACCTTGTGGCGACCGATGCTCGAACGTCTGGCCGCGGCGCTCGGCTACGCCGACCGGGTGGCGCGGATTCGCACCATTGCGCTGACCGGCGCCGAGATCGCCGCCGACCCCGATGGTTCGATCGCGTTTCTCGCCGCCGAGTGCCGCGCGGCGGCGCTCGAAGACGGTGCGCAGGCGGTGATATTGGGCGGCGCGGCCTTGGCCGGCATGGCCGCACGCATTGCGCCACAGGTGTCGGTACCCTTGATCGACAGCGTGCATGCCGGCGCGCGGGTTGCCGCATCGTTGGCACTTGCATATGCGGCGGGCGGCAAGCCGCCGCCACCGCACCACGCCACGCCGACCACCGGCCTCGGCGCCGCGCTGACGCGCTTGCTGGCCTGAAGCGCGATGGGTGTGGTCGTCGAATGCGCGCTGCCAGGCCACGACCTGCTGGGCGAATGCCCGCTGTGGGATGAGCGCGACCAATCGCTGTGGTGGGTCGATACCCATGCGCCGGCACTGCGCCACTGGTCGCCCGGCATGCCGGCGGCCAGCAGCTTCGCTGTGCCCGAGGTGGTCGGCTCGATTGCCTTGCGCGCCGGCGGCGGCCTGCTGGCTGCCACCCGCTCCGGCTTGCATAGCTTCGATCCAGCCAGCGCTGCGCTGACGGCGCTGATCGATCCCGAACCGCATCTGCCGGACAATCGCTTCAACGACGGCCGCTGCGATCGTCACGGGCGATTCATCGCCGGCACCATGTCGGAGGTGAATCGCGATGCCAGCGGCGCCCTCTACCGCTTCGATCCGGACGGCGGCTGCGATCGTCTGCTGGGCGACATCATCGTGCCCAACAGCCTGTCGTTCAGCCCGGACGGGCGCACCCTGTATTTTTCCGACAGCTATCGCGAGCGCATCTTCGCGTTCGACTACGATCCTGAGGCAGGTGCCATTTCGCGTCGGCGCGTGTTTGCCAATACCACCGGCCGCCAGGGTCGGCCCGACGGCTCCTGCGTCGATGCCGAAGGCTATTTGTGGAATTGCGAATACGGCGGCTGGCGTGTGGTGCGTTATGCGCCCGATGGCCGCATCGATGGCGCGATACCGGTGCCGGTAGCCAACCCCACTTGCTGCTGTTTCGGCGGGCCCGATCTGCGCACCCTGTACATCACTTCTGCGACCCAGCGCCTGACGCCTGCGCAACTGGCTGATCAGCCGCTGGCCGGCGGCCTGTTCACCGTGCGGCCCGGTGTCTCCGGGCTGGCGGAGTCGCGCTTTGCCGGGTAGTGCGCCGCGCGTGCCGCTTCCTGCCAACCTGACTGGAGAACCATCGATGAGTGCCAGGCAAACCCTCGGCAAATTGCCGGCCAGTGCCTTCGGCATGCTGGAACTGCCGCGCCTCCCGCCGGCCTTGCTCGATGCCTTTCGCGCCTTGGGCGACCTGACCGGCATCTGCGCCGACGCGATGGATCAACTGGGCATCAGTGGTGTGGTGCCGGGTTCGGTTCTGAAGCCGACCGACCCGCGGGCACGGATTGTCGGCCAGGCGCTCACGGTCAGGAACGTGAAGGTCGACCAGTCAGTTGCGCAAATGGTTGCCGGCCGCGTATCGGGCCTGGCCGATATCGAGGCGCACAACCTGGCCCTGCCGGGCGACATTCTGGTGGTGCAGGGGGTGCCGGGTGTCTCCAGCATGGGCGGCATCATGGCCACGGTGGCCCGGCGCGCCGGCGAGGCCGGCGCGATTGTCGATGGCGCGGTGCGCGACATCGACCACTCGCGGGCCATCGCCTACCCGGTATGGTCGTCGTCGGTCAGCCCGCTGACCGGCAAATGGCGGGTCCGCACCGTCGGTATCAATGTGGCCGTGACCATCGCCGGCATCGTGGTCAACCCGGGTGACCTGGTGCTGGCTGACGAGGTCGGCGTGTGCTTCGTTCCAATGGCGCGGGCCGCCGAGGTGCTGGCGGTGGCACAGGGCATCGCCAAGTCGGAAGAGCAGCGCATTGCCGCCCTTGAAACCGGCATTTCATTGGCCGAGTTCATCGCCATCAAGCCGCCGAAATAAGGAATTGCGCCGTGTGGCAGGCGCCGCGCCGCGTGAGCCATGCTGCGCGGGCGCACGCTTGGGCGCGGCAGCGTCCTATTCCAGCCTGATGTTGTTGGCCTTGACAATCGGCGCCCACTTGGCTTTTTCGTCGCGATGCGCGGTGCGGAATTCTTCGGACGAGCCGGGCGCCGGCAACGCGCCCTGGGCAATCAGTTGTTGCGCGATGTCGCTCGCCTGCAACGCCGCCACCGCGGCGGCGTGCAGGCGGCGCTGCACCTCGGGCGGGGTGGCGGCCGGCGCGATCAGGCCATACCAGTTGTCCGACAGCACCTTCGGGTAGCCGACCTCGGCCATGGTCGGCACCTCCGGCAGCATCGGCACCCGCTTGCTGCTTGTGATCGCCAGCGGCTTGAGCGCGCCGGCGCGGATCTGCTGCAGCACCGCCGGCACATCGGCGATGGTCACCTGCACCTGGCCGGCGATCAGGTCGATCACCGCCGGGCCGATGCCGTTGTACGGCACATGCAACATGTCGATCCCGGCCTCGACCTTGAACAGCTCGCAGGCCAGGCGAATGATCGAACTGGCGCCGGCCGAGCCGTAGTTGAGCTTGCCCGGGTTGGCCTTGGCATAGGCCACCAGGGCAGCGGCGTTGGCAAAGCCGAGCTTGGCACTGGCGACCAGCACTTCCGGCACCCGCACCACCATCGTCAGGTGCGCCAGGTCGCGATCGGAATCGAAGGGCATCTTGTCGGTCATGAACTGTGCGGCCGACATGCCGGTGGCGTTGCCCAGGCCCAGCGTGTAGCCGTCGGGCGCCGCCTTGGCGACGGCGTCGATGCCGATGATGCCGCCGGCACCGCCACGGTTTTCCACCTGCACCGGCTGGCCCAGTTGCACGCTCATGCCCTGCGCCAGGATGCGCGCGATCACGTCGGCCGAGCCGCCAGCGGCGAATGGCACGATGATGCGCAGCGGCTTGGCCGGAAACGCCTGGGCGCGTGCGAGGCCGGGCAGGGCGGCGAGTACCGCGGGTGCGAGCAGCAGGGCACGTCTGGTGTTCGAGGTCGTCTTTGTCATTTTTTGTCGGTGTTTTTGCAGAGCAGCGGTGACCAGCGGATCAGCGTGCGCTGAAGCGATAAAAGCGCGCCGGGTTGTCGACCAGCAGCGCCTGCAAGGTCGCCGCCGAGGGCGCGATTGTCTCCAGCAGGTCGACCAAGGTGCCGTCGTCGGGAATCGCCTTCAGGTTGGGATGCGGCCAGTCGGTGCCCCAGAAGCAGCGGTCACCGAATTCCGCCACCAGTTTGCGCGCGAACGGCACCGAATCGGGCCACGGCGCGGGCAGCGCAGAATTGCGCTCCGAGCCGCTGACCTTGACATGCATGCGCGCATCCCGCATCAGTTCGAGCAGGGCGCGAAAGTCCGGTGCGTCGACGCCTTTGGAGGAATCGATGCGCCCCTGGTGGTCGATCACCACCGGCACTGCCGAGCGCTGCAGCGCGGGCGCGAGTTCATGCACCAGATCGCCGTGGAAGTGCACCTGCAGATGCCAGCCGATGGCAGCCAGGCGCGGTGTCATCGCGATCACCTGGTCGATATGCGCGCCTTTGCCCAGGTGCCGCATGAAGTTGTAGCGCACGCCGCAAAAGCCCTGGCTGTCCAGGCGCTTGAGGTCGGCATCCGTGATGTCGACGGGTGCCAGCGCTACCCCGCAGTAGTCGCCCTTCTTCGCCGCGATCGCATCCGCGGCCGCGCTGTTGTCGAAGCCATGGCAGCTCGACTGCACCACCACGCAGCGGGTCAGGCCCATCTGCGCATGCATCGCGAACAGTTTTTCCTTCGGTGCATCGGCCGGCACGAACGGCGCATCGGGCGCGCAGGGAAAGCGCGCCGCCGGGCCGAACACATGGACATGGGCATCGCAGGCCAGCGGCGGCAGCTTGAGCCGTGGTGTGCTCGGGCTGGCGAGATACGAGGGTTCGGGTGCGTTCACATTAGCCTTCGGTGGCCGGCACTTCTTCGGTGCCGAAGCGGCCCGGCATCACGATCTCGAGCATTTCGATATCTTCGCTATGGCCGATTTCGCGATGGCGGATCGACGGCGGCTGATGGACGCAGGAGCCGGCCTCGAGGCGCACCTTGCCCTGGCCTTCGTACTCGAACTCGACCCAGCCCTTGAGGATGTAGACCATCTGGAAATCGGTCCGGTGCAGATGCGGCTGACCGGAAAACTCACTGCCCTTGGCGGCGCGGATCACATGGGCCACCACCCGGCCGTCGGTGGCGTCCTCGATACCCAGGTCACGATACTCGAAGAATTCGCGCAGGCCGCGCTCGAACTTGGTGTTGTTCAGATGCGTGACGGAGAAGCCCTTGGTGGTCATGTGTGTCTCCCGTTATGAATTGGTGTCGCGGCCCATGCGGCGCGACGGCGAATGTTACTGCACCGGCACGCAGGCGGTGCAGCCGGGATGCTTCAGCCGCGGATGCAATGCACGCGATGGGTCGGGCTGACCGCGGCGGGCGCCGGAAAAGCGGTGACGCAGCGCTCCTCGGCATACTTGCAGCGTGGCGCGAAGGCGCAGCCGTCGGGCACCTTCACCATGTTCGGCGGGCTGCCGGGAATCGCCTCGATGCGCTCGCGCGCGGCGCCGGCCGCGCGTTCGCTCATGCCCGGCAGCACGTTGGCTGCCAACAGGCCCTGGCTATAGGGGTGGCGCGGATTGCGGATGATGTCGCGCACGCCGCCGGTTTCGATGAAGCGCCCGGCATACATCACCGCTACTCGGTCGGACACCTCGACGGCGACGCCGACATCATGGGTGACGAAGATCACCGCCATCCCGAGTTCCTTCTGCAGTTCGCGCAGCAGCAGCAGGATCTGGATCTGCACGGTGGCGTCGAGTGCGGTGGTCGGTTCGTCGGCCAGCAGCAGTTGCGGCTTGCAGGCCAGCGCCAGGGCGATCATCGCGCGTTGCCGCATGCCGCCCGACATTTCATGCGGATAGGCGTCAAGCCGGCGTTTGGCCGACGGGATCTGCACCCGTTCGAGCATGTCGAGCGCGCGCTGCATGCCGGCGGCGCGCGACACGCCTTCGTGCCGCACCACCGCCTCGGCGATCTGGTAACCGATCGAGAACACCGGATCGAAGGCGAGCATCGGTTCCTGGAAGATCATCGAGACCACGCTGCCCCGATAGGCGGTGAGGCCGGCCGCATCGAGTGCCATCACGTCCTGCCCGGCGACGCTGATGGCGCCGCCCAGGCGCGTCTTGCGTGCCGGCAAGAGGCGCATCAGGGTCTTGAGCGTCACGCTTTTGCCGGACCCCGATTCGCCGAGAATGCCGAGCACTTCGCCGCGCGCCAGGTCGAACGAGACGCCGTTGACCGCATGCACGGTGGCGTCCTGGTTGACGAAGCGTACCGTCAGGTCGCTGACGCGGACCAGCGGGTCGGCCGGGTTGCTGGCGGCGCTATCGCTCATCGCTCAGGCCGCCTTCAGGGTCATGATGCCGACCTTCGAATGGCCGGAGGCCGGATTGGCCAGGTGGCAGGCCGCCAGATGGCCATCAGCCACCGGTGCCAGCGCCGGTTCCATCTGTTCGCACACTGCTTCGGCGTGCGGGCAGCGGGTACGGAAGCGGCAACCCGACGGCGGGTTGATCGGGTTCGGCGGGTCGCCGACCAAAGGCGGCGCGTCGGTGCGCCGGTCGGGGTCGAGCGACGGCATGGCGGAGAGCAGGGCGCGGGTGTAGGGATGGGCCGATTCGCGGTACAGGCTTGCCACCGGCCCGATCTCGGCAATCCGCCCGAGGTACATCACCATCACGCGGTCGCTCATGTATTGCACCACGTTCAGGTCGTGCGAGATGAACAGATACGTGAGGCCGAATTCCTGCTTCAGGTCGGCCAGCAGGTTGAGCACCTGCGCCTGCACCGATTTGTCGAGCGCCGAGACCGATTCGTCGAGGATCACCAGTTTCGGCTGCAGGGCGAGGGCGCGGGCGATATTGATGCGCTGGCGCTGGCCGCCGGAGAGTTCATGCGGGTAGCGGCGGATGAACTGCGCCGGGTTGAGCCCGACCTTGGCCAGCAGGTCGCG
>JANPGJ010000043.1:0-1938 GCA_031423955.1 Burkholderiales bacterium | reverse complement strand
CATGCCGGCATGCGGCAGGTCGTTGCGCGCGCAGATCAGCGCGGTCGATGCGCGATGTTCAAGCCCGCCATAGCCATCGCCAACCGCCATCACCTGAAACACATAACGGTCGAACGGCACCTGCGCCGGGCCGGCGTTGCGACCATGGAAAAAGCGAATCTGCTGCTCGCAGATTTTTCTAAGGTCGGTGGTCAGGCGCCGCGTATCGCAGTCGTGGATGCCGGTGATTGCCACTTCGTGCGGCACGCCGCAGGCACGAAAGGCAATCAGCGTAAAGCTGCCCATTTCGACCGGGTGGTCGATCAGTTCGTCGTAGCTGGCCGCGCGATACAGGCCGAATGCGTGCAGCCCGGTGCCGCGCGCGCGCGGCAGTGTGGTGGCAAGCCGCCAGCCGGCATAGGCGCGCCCCTTGGGTGGCAGGATTTCGACTTCATGCGGCGCATGTTCGTACTCCGGCACTCGCAGGAATACGCTGCTGCCGTTGAAGAAGCCGTGGGACTGCTCGAGGTGGGCGGCGCGCACCGAGAGGTCCCAGGCGTAGACCGTGCAGGCCACCACGAGCGGACCGGCGCAGGGCGCGGCAGCCCAGGTTTGCTTGTCGAGCTTTTCGAGCGCGACCGGCTTGCCGCGGCATGTCGCGGCGATGGAGACGATGTTGCGCGCGAACTCGCGGATCATGTAGCTGCCGGGAATCCATGCCGGCAAGGCCAGGCGCTGGCCCTGCGGGGCCGGGTCCGGCACCGTAAGCGTCACCTCGAAGAGATGGGCACCGGGGTTGGCGGGAAGGATGCGGTAGCGCAGGGGGGCGAAGGCTTTCATGCCTCGATTCTAAGGGAGACTCATGCCAACACGGCGTCGAACTGCGCCCGCAAATCGCGTCCGTCGCGTTCCTTGTAGGCCATGAGAAAGAGGCATTTGCCGCCGCTGGTGGACGCCCACAGGCGGCCAATGCGCTCCTTCTCGGCGGTGTCGGCGTTGTCCAGGAATGCACCCTTGTACTCGACCACCAGCACCCGGCCGTCGATGAGTTCGCAGACGAAATCGGGATAGAAATAGTCGGTCGAGGTCGGCAGCCAGAACGAATAGCGTGGTTCGCGCGGCAGGTTGCGCACCCAATGCCGCACCTGGGGGTGGCGGTCGATCAGGCGCGCGCACTCGAACTCCTCACCCTCGGCCTTGAGGTCGCCGATCTGCGGGTAGTAGTGGCGCTCGAAGCGCCAGCGTCCCTGGTAGTAGGGCGGGCGCGCCGGGTAGCGGTTGGGCTCGAAGCGGAAGCTGTGCGTGTAGCTCGCGGTCACCGCACCGGCAGTGTCGAGCAGCAGTTGGAAGCCGCGCGCCACGCTCGCCGCGCGCAATTCTTCCAGGCGCCGTTCCACCGCCTGCGCGAGTTGGAACTTGGCGCGGATCAGGCCCGCCAGCGGCAGGCCGGTTTCGTGGATCAGGTTGCGCACCAGCAGCGTGAGGTACTGCTGCATTCGCGCCTGCGTAACCTCCGGCGTGCGTACCTGGGCATCGAGCCAGTAAACCAGATCGGCTTCGGATTGCTCGGTGGGCACGTGGTCGAGTTCGGCCTGGGTTCCGGCGGTATGGGCCACCTTCACGTGCTGGTCTTTCAGGTAAATCTCGTATTGCTCGGAAGAGGCGGCGAGCTTGAACCCGGGCAGGCCCACTTTCTGCGCCAGCGGATCGAATTGCCCGTGCGAGGCCACGGCGGTGCGTTCGAGCAGTTCCAGTTCGCCTTGCTCGGCCAGGCACAAATGCGGCAGGGCGGAAAACACCGCGCCGCGCGAGGCCGGCGCCAGCAAGCCGGTGACCACCGCGTTGTGGCGCTCGATGCGCTCCGCCAGGGCCTCGCGTTCCTTTTTGGAGGGCGCTGCCGCTACCAGCGCGACCTTGGTTTCCTCGCTTACGAGCCCTTGCACCGCGACCACCACGCCG
>JANPGJ010000042.1:0-48821 GCA_031423955.1 Burkholderiales bacterium | reverse complement strand
AGGTCGATGTCGAACAGCTCAAAATCATCACCCTGGTGGTGCTCTGGAGCACCGGCGCGCCACCGGATGTGCTGATTTTCGATGAACTGTTGCCCGATGGCGGACCCCGGGAATTTCATTGAGCCTGTATTCTGGTCAGATGAAATGCGTTAAAAATCAAATACTTGTGTTTGTAACGCATGGACCGCAGCGCCTTCCGGTCGGCAATTATGGCTTGCCTAAACCGAATTTTCAGGCTTAGACTTCCGCCCCTTGCGAGATCCTGCCCGCTTTTCGGGCACGTTACATTCACGAAGAAGACGCATGTCCAAAGTATTGATCATCGCGGAAAAGCCTTCAGTCGCCCTGGATATTTCCAAGGCGCTCGGCGGATTTACCAAGGCAGCTGATTTTTACGAATCGGACAAATATGTACTTTCGTCCGCTGTCGGTCACCTGCTGGAAATCGCCTGTCCCGAGGAATACGAGGTAAAGCGGGGCAAATGGAGCTTCGCCCATTTGCCGGTGGTGCCGCCGCATTTCGACCTGCGCCCGATTGCGCGCAGTGAGGATCGTCTCAAAACCCTGGTCAAGCTGATCAAACGCAAGGATGTGACAGGCCTGATCAACGCCTGCGACGCCGGTCGCGAGGGCGAACTGATCTTTCGCCTGGTGGCGCAGCATGCCAAGGCCAGGCAACCGATCAGGCGCCTGTGGCTGCAATCGATGACGCCGGCGGCGATTCGCGACGGCTTCACCCAATTGCGCGAAGATCGCGAAATGCTGCCGCTGGCCGATGCCGCACGCAGCCGCAGCGAGGCCGACTGGCTGATCGGCATCAACGGCACGCGCGCGATGACCGCCTTCAATTCGAAGGAGGGCGGTTTCTACCTGACCACCGTCGGGCGGGTGCAAACGCCGACCCTGGCGGTGTTGGTCGAGCGCGAGGAGAAGATCCGCGCCTTCAAGCCGCGCGATTATTGGGAAGTTCACGCGACCTTCGGCGCCCGGGCCGGGCAATACAACGGCCGCTGGTTCGAGCCGAAGTTCAGGAAGCCGGACGACGATGAGCACGCGCGCGCCGAACGGATCTGGACCCAGGCTGCAGCCGACGCGGTCGCTGCTGCGTGCAGCGGCAAACCTGGCAGCGTCAGCGAGGAGTCAAAGCCGACCACCCAGTCCGCGCCGTTGCTGTTCGATCTGACCAGCCTGCAGCGCGAGGTCAATGGCCGTTTCGGGCTGTCGGCGAAGAATGCATTGGCAGTGGCGCAGTCGCTCTATGAGCGGCACAAGGTGTTGACATACCCGCGGACCGACTCGCGCGCGCTGCCCGAGGACTACATTCCCACGGTCAAGAAGACCATGGAGATGCTCAAGGAGTCCAGCGCCTATGTGGTGCCGGCGAAAAGCGTATTGAAGAATGGCTGGGTCAAACCGAACAAGCGGATATTCGACAACACCAAGATATCCGACCATTTCGCGATCATCCCGACCCTGCTTGCGCCGAAGGCATTGAGCGAGATCGAGCAGAAGGTTTACGACCTGGTGGTCAAGCGCTTCCTTGCGGTGTTTCATCCGCCGGCCGAGTTCATGCAGACCACGCGCATCACCACCGTCGAAGGGCACCAGTTCAAGACCGAGGGCAAGGTGCTGGTCAATCCAGGCTGGCTTGCGGTCTATGGTCGGGAGATTGCCGGTGAGGACGAGAACCTGATCGCGGTGGCCGAGAATGAGAAAGTGGCGACCGAAGCCATTGAGGTTCGCGCCACCCAGACCAAGCCGCCGCCGCGTTACTCGGAAGCGACACTGCTGTCGGCGATGGAAGGGGCCGGCAAGCTGATCGAGGACGAAGAACTGCGCGCTGCGATGGACCAGAAGGGTCTGGGCACGCCAGCCACGCGGGCGGCGACCATTGAAGGCCTGATCAAGGAGGAATACGTCCATCGCAACGGGCGCGAACTGCAGCCAACGGCGAAGGCGTTTTCGCTGATGTTCGCGCTGCGCCATTTCGGCGTCACCGAACTGACCTCGGCCGAGTTGACCGGCGAATGGGAATACAAGCTCAAGGAGATGGAGAAGGGCCGGTTGTCGCGCGAAGCATTCATGGCGCACATCACCGAATCCGCCACCGAACTTGTCAATCGCATCCGCGACGGCAATATTCCCGACACCGCGTTTGCCACGGTTGATGTTCCGTGCCCCAAATGTGGTGGGCTGGTGCAGGAAAACTATCGCAAGTTCCAGTGCCTGTCGTGCGATTTCAATATGTGGAAGGTGATTTCCAGCCGTGAATGGGCGGCTGAAGAAGTGGCCGAACTGATCAGCAAGAAGCAGATCGGTCCGTTGACCGGATTCCGCAGCAAGATGGGGCGTCCGTTTGCCGCATCGCTCAAGCTAAATGCCGAGTTCCGCGCCGAATTCGATTTCGGACAGGACCAGGACGGCGATGCCGAGGCGCCGGATTTCTCGGCGCAAACCGCGGTCGGCGCCTGTCCGAAATGCGCCGCCCAGGTTTTCGAGCACGGGTCGGGCTACATTTGCGAGAAGGCCACCGGACCTGCGAAAACCTGTGATTTCCGTTCCGGGAGGATTATCCTGCAGCAGGAAGTTTCGCGCGAACAGATGGTGAAGCTGCTGGCCGAGGGCAAGACCGACCTGCTTACCGGATTCATTTCGAACCGCACGCGGCGAGCATTCAAGGCATTTCTTGTCAAGCAGCCGGATGGCAAGATCGGGTTTGAATTCATGCAGCGGGCGGCCAAGGCGCCGGCCAAAGCCGGCGCAAAGACCGCAACCAAGGCTAAGGCTGTTGTTGCCGAGGACTCTGCCAAGCCGGCAAAGGCGTACAAGTCGGTGGTCAATGCGGCCAACGACCCAAAGCCGCCGGCCAAGCGTGCGGCAGCGCGGAAAGCCACCAAGACCGCTGCCCGCAAAACCCCGGCAAAGAAGGTCGCCGCAAGAAAGGCCGTCAAGAAAGCGGCTTGAAGGTTTTTCAGAACCTGATCAGGAACTATCCTGATGTCACGCATTCAAGTATGACATTGGTATAGTTTGAATGAGGTCTGCATATGAAAACCAACAGGTTGGCGATTTGCGCGCTGTTGTTTACCGGCTTGCTGTCAGGCTGCGGTCATGTTCCGACCAAGCAGCAGGTCGGAACAGCTACCGGTGCGGTGGTCGGCGGTGCTGCCGGGGCGGTGTTGACCGGTACGACAACCGGGACGGTGATCGGCGCGGGTGCCGGGGCGGTAATCGGTAGCGAAATCGGCAAATCAATGGACAAGAAGCGCTGACCGTGATTGCTCGGGTTCGCCATGTCGGGCCAGGCAACGGTGGGCAGCGTGGTAGGGTAATACCTGAGCGCCGGGCGCGGCGCTTCGCGTTACACTGCGGCCCGCCGCCGGTCGCTTGAAGGCCAGCGGCCGCCCGCTTACGCACGCTTAGCCAACAGGAGTTGTTGATGTCCACGCGCAGCGATCTGCTTGCTTTTGTTCTCGCCACTGCGCTGCCGTTGGTTGCGATTGCCCAGACCTACCCGACCAAGCCGATTCGCCTGATCGTGCCGTTTGCGCCGGGGGGCACCACTGACATCGTCGCGCGGGTGGTCGGCGACCGCCTGGGTCGCGAGTTGGGCCAGCCGGTGATCATCGAGAACCGTGCCGGCGGCGGCGGCACCATCGGCGCCGATGCAGTGGCCAAGGCGGCGCCCGACGGCTACACCCTCGGCATGGCGACAGTGTCGACTATGGCGACCAACCCGGCGACCAACGCAAAGATGCCGTATGACTCGGTCAAGGACCTGACGCCGATCGTGAATCTGGTCAACGTACCCAACGTGATGACGGTCAACCCGACCAAGATTCCGGCCAGGAACATGAAAGAGGCGATCGAGCTGTTCAAGAAGAACCCCGGAAAATTCTCCTATGCGTCATCCGGGTCGGGCGGCATTTCCCATCTTGATGGCGAGGCATTCAAGGTGATGACCGGAACCTTCATCGTGCATATCCCGTATCGCGGTTCCGGGCCGGCGCTCAACGACACCATTGCCGGGCAAGTCGATGCGCAGTTCGACAATCTACCCTCGTCGCTGCCGCACATCAGGTCGGGCAAATTGAAGGCGCTGGCGGTGATGGCCGACAAACGTGTCGATTCCCTGCCCGAGGTCCCGACCTTCGCGGAACTCGGTTTGAAGGACGTCAACAACATGGCGTGGTATGGCCTGGTCGGGCCGGCCAATCTGCCTCGCGATGTGGTGCAAAGGGTGCAGGCAGCGGCAGGTAAAACCCTGGCTGATCCGGATGTCCGCAAGCGCCTGGCCGACGGTGGTTCTTTTGTCGATGGCGGCACCGCGGAGCAATTCGCGCAAAAGATACAGCGTGAACTGGCCCTGCGCCGCGATATCGTCAAGAAGCAGAACATCAAGCTCGACTGAACGCTGGCCGCAACCGCCGCGGTCGGCCGTCGGCAGCCGAGTAGCGCTTTCACCCCGCGTTGCAATGCCCGATGATTTCCGAGGCCAACAAGGGTATCAGTTCGACCGGCATGTCGTGGCCCATGCCTTCGATCAGTTCGAGTCGCGCACCGGGAATGCGCGCAGCCAGGTCGATGCCGCAGGCGGCGGGTACCAGCGGATCGTCGCGCCCATGAACCACCAGCGTCGGCTGCGTAATCCGTGCCGCCAGGCTTGAACGGTCGCCTGAGGCGGTTACGGCGACCAACTGTCGAGCCAGACCCTGCGGATACCATGCGCGACGCACCGAGCGTGCGACTTTGGCATGCAAAATGGCGTCGTTGGCCGGATAGCGGGGGCTCCCGATCGCACGCCACACCCGCATTCCATGCGCGATCAGCGCCTCCTCGTCGCGCCCGCCGGGTCGCGACAGCAGGGCGCGCCGCGCTGCCATCGTTGGTCCCGGCAGGCGACGTGAACCGGTGGTGGTCATGATCAGGGTCATGGCGCCGACCCGCGACGGCGCCATGACGGACAACAGTTGCGCGATCATGCCGCCCATCGAAACACCGACTACATGCGCCCGTTCGATGCCGAGCGCGTCGAGCAGTCCGAGAGCGTCGCGCGCCATGTCGGCAAGCAGATACGGCGCGCGGATCGGCAGGCCCAGTGCGTGCTGCAGCGACACCTTGATCAGGTTTGGCCGGCCCCATGCGTCGAACTTGGTCGCCAGACCGACATCGCGATTGTCGAAAACGATAGGACGCAAGCCGCCATCGGCGAGCGCGCCAAGCAACTCGATCGGCCAAGCGGTGAGTTGCATGCCGAGTCCCATGATCATGAGGATCGGTGTCGCTCCAGGTGAGCCATGCATCTCCGCCTCGAGGGTGAGTCCGTTGCTGGCGATCTGCATGCTGTGCTCGAGAGTCCTGGTTCGATGGCAGTTGCCGGACTACGCGGCGAGCCGCGCAGCGCCGCGTTTGCGCGGTGCCGGCGTCGCAGCCGGCTTGGTTGGCCGCCCCGGTTTGGCTGTCGCGGCGGCAACGCCGCGCTTCCTGGCGGCGCGCGGCTTGGGCGCCGTGGCTTCGGTCGGCGCGGCAGCGGCGGCCTTTGCTTCAACGGCGATTCCTTGCGCCATTTGTACCAGTTCGGAGAACGATTCGGCGCAATGGCCCGCCATGTCGCGCACGTCGGGCAGCGCGCGGCGGCAGGCGGTGAAGCCGAAATCGAGCGAGCCGTTGTAGCTTTGCACCGTGATGTTGAGCGCGATGCCGTGAATCACGATCGATACCGGAAAATAGGTGGTCATTCGGGCGCCCGCCAGGTAGAGCGGGAATTGCGGCCCAGGCACGTTGGAGATCACCACGTTGGCCAGCGGCGGCATCCGGTCCGCCAGTTTGGAGCGGCCGTACAGCGACGCCACGCCGCTCATCAACCATGGCGCCCCGAAGGTCGGGAAGTCGGTCGGGAGCACGCTCTTGGTATTCGCCAATTGCGTTTTCATTGCCGCTGTCGAAGCGAGAATCGCCGCCAGGCGCGCCTGCGGATCGGCGATATTGGTGTGCAAATTGACCAGGGTCATCGAGGCCTGGTTGTTCGCCGACGTGTCGCCTTCGGCACGCAGCGAAACCGGAACGGCGGCAATCAGCGGTTTTTGCGGTACCTGCTCGAGATTTTCCAGATAGCGCCGCAGCGCGCCGGCACACAATGCCAGCACCACATCATTGACCGATGCGCCAAATGCCTTGCCGACTCCGCGCACCTCGGCCAACGGGATCGAAACCGTCGCATACGAGCGCTGGTTGGTGATCGCCGTGTTGAGCGGCGTGCGCGGGCCGATCTGCCAGTTGCGCGGCCCGGCCGTGGCGCTGGTCTTCCGCGCCGCCTTGCGTTCAGCCAGGGCGCGCCCGGCCATGCCGCCGAGGGCCTTGGCCGCCGACGGCAGCAGTCGCACCAGTTTGGAGTACTGCAGCAGCTGGTTCGACAGCGCCGCACCAAGCAACTCGGCGACGCCCAACTGGTATTTTCCGGTTGTGCGGCGCGCCGCCGCCTTGACCGAGCGCGGCGCCGGGCCGATGTCCAGGATCGCATTGGCCAGCGCGACACCTGCCTGCCCATCAATGGCGGCATGATGCAGTTTGGAATAAAAGCCGACGCGCCCATCCTTGAGCCCCTCGATCACATAAAACTCCCACAGAGGGCGCGAGCGGTCCATCAGCGAGGAATGCAGTCTCCCGACGTAGGTTTCGAGCTGCGTCATGGTGCCGGGGCGCGGCAGGATGATGCGCCGAACGTGGTAGTCGAGGTCGATGGCATCATCGTCGATCCACACCGGGCTTGCGAGTTCGAACGGCATCAACGCCAGCTTGCGCGTGAATACCGGCGCCAGATGCATGCGCGAGGCGACATGTGCCTTGACGTCCTCATAGAAGTCGCCTGTGTAGCCGGCCTGCATCTCGAACAGATTGAGGCCGCCCACATGCATCGGCGTTTCCGGTGTTTCGAGATACAGAAACGTCGAGTCCAGTCCGCTCAGGTGTTTCATCTCATGTCTCCCAGTTGGACCCGACCAGCGCCAGGCGCCACTGTTGATGCGCCGTCCCCCATAATCCGGTCATGCGGTTTTGGCGTCAACTGTTTTCTCTGTGCCTCGCGTTCGGCGTTGCCGCGTGTTCGCCGGCGCTCGACTGGCGCGAGTATCGCCCCGCCGACGGCGGCTTTTCGGTCCTGTTGCCGCAAAAGCCGGCGCAGTCGGAGCGTCGTCTGGCTACGCCGGCCGGCGAAGTGCTGATGCGCATGCTTTCGGTGCGGGTCGGTGAACAGGTGCTCGGCGCCGGCTTCGCCGACTTCCCGACACCGATCGCCGCGCCGTTGATGGATGCGATGCGCGATGCCCTGGTCGCCAATATCGGCGGCAAGGTCGATGCGGAGCGTGCCGTTCAGGCCGGCGCTGCGAATGGCCGCGAGTTCACCGCTTCCGGCACGCTTGGTCGCGGTGACGCCGCGCGCCCGGGCAGGCTGCGCGCGCGCCTGCTGGGGCGCGGCCAGCGCTATTACCAACTGGTATGGCTGGGTGGGCCCGACGACATGAGTGCGGCGGACATCGATCTTTTCCTGGCCTCATTCAAGATCGAATGAACCGCGCCGCGCCATTGCCCGCAATTCGCATCTTTCTTATTTTTGCCGCCGGGTATTTCCTTTCGTATTCCTTTCGCTCGATTGGGCCGCTGATAGCGCCCGAACTCGCGGACGAACTGCTGCTCAATCCGCGCCAACTCGGTCTCCTGGGCAGCGTGTATTTCCTTGCCTTCTGCCTTGCCCAGCCGGCGATCGGCATCGCGATGGATCGTCATGGCCCGGCCCGCGTCAATGCTGTGCTGATCGCAACCGCAGCCGTTGGCAGTTTTCTGTTTGCAACCGCCAGCGATATCCGTGTTCTCGCGACAGGCCGTGCGCTGATCGGGGTCGGTGTCGCCGGCGCCTTGATGACCGCGCTCAAGGCGTTCGTGATCTGGTATGCGCCGCGCAATCGCGAGGCACTGTCGGGCGGCATGATGGCAGTCGGCGGCATGGCGGCGATGGTCGCCGCGACGCCGGCGGAATGGCTGATGCGTTCGATCGGCTGGCGCGGCTTGTTTCTGGTGCTGGCGGCCGCCGCGCTGGTGATCGCCGCAGTTCTGGCCTGGGCAATGCCACCGGTTGGCGACCCGCCGCGCAACGTTGCGGCGACCGGGCGCGGTGGTTATCGTGAAATTCTTGGTTCGCGGATTTTCCTGAGCTACGCGCCGCTGGCGGTGTTCGGCAGCGGCGGCTTCTCCGCGATCCAGTCACTGTGGGCCGGTCCCTGGCTGGCGGACGTCGCCGGCTTGTCGCGCGCGGCGGCTGCCGATGTGCTGCTGATATACGGTTTTTCGCTCTTTTGCGGCTATTTGCTGATAGCGATCGTCGGTTCGCGGATCAATCGCCTGCCCGGTGCAGCGCGCCGCTGGTATGTCGGGTCGCTGGCGCTCGCGGTGCTGGCATTGGGCTGCATCGTCGGCAACTGGTGGCCGCAGTCGAGCCTGCCATGGTTCGCCTATGGCGTCACGCTCGGCGCGGGAATGCTGGCGTATCCGGCGTTGACCCGCGCGTTTCCGGAGGCCATCTCGGGGCGCGTGCTGACGGCGTACAACATGTTGATGTTCATGGGCGGCTTCGTCCTGCAATCCGGCATCGGCATCATGATCCAGGCATTGCTCGATGCCGGCAGCAGTCGAACGCACGCCTACCAGGGTGCATTCGGCGCACTGCTGACGACGCAATTCCTCGCGCTGGTCTGGTTTGTCGTTGTATCGCACCAGGCCCGGCCATCCGCTGCATGATGCCGGACACGCCGCGCCGCGGTTGCCCCGTGTGAGCGGCGGTTTCGGCGGACCGCGGTGCCGGGGCCATGCGCATCTTCGGATGCGCAATCATGGCCACCCACAGATCGCTACCGGAGGCGACCATTGTTCGGCCGATGCCGCTCATTCGCCCTTGAGGCCCTTTTCCTTGACGATCTTCGACCAGCGCAGCGTCTCGCGACGCATCAGGGCAGTCAGTTCCTGCGGATTCATGTAGTTGACTGTCAGGCCCTGCTTGTTCAGGCTTTCCGCGACCTCGGGCTGACGCAGGATGTCGCGCAAGGTAGCTGACACCTTGTTGACGATGTCGGGCGCGGTCTTGGCCGGCGCATACATTGCATACCAGACGCTGGCGTTCACGTCCCCCGGGCCACCGGCTTCGGCGATGGTCGGTACTTCTGGCGCGACGCTTACGCGCTTGTCGTTGGCCACCCCGAGTACCTTGAGGCGACCCTGCTTTACCTGTGGCAGCACGGTATGGACCGGCATGAACATCGCCTCCACCGAACCGCCGATGACGTCGGTGACCGCGCCGGCCGAGCCGCGATAGGGCACGTGCAGCATGAACGTGCCGGTGGCGACCTTGAACAACTCGCCGGTCAGGTGCTGTGGTGTTCCGACCCCGGGTGACGCGTATGACAGCTTGCCCGGGCGCGCCTTCAACAGCGCGACGAATTCCCTGACATTGGTTGCAGGGACGCTATTGCCGACCACCAGGGCGAGGAAGCCGTCGGTCAGGTTGGCCACCGGCGCAAGGTCGCGATACGGATCCCAACCAAGGTTGGCGTAGATCAATGGATTGAAAACAATCGGGCTGGCGGTCAGGAGCAGGGTGTAACCGTCGGCGGGTGACTTGACTACCGCCTCGGTACCGATGTTGCCGGACGCGCCGGCGCGGTTTTCGATTACCACTGTCTGGCCCAGGCGCTCGGTCAATTTCGGGCCGATGGTGCGGGCGATGATGTCCTGCCCGGTGCCGGGCGTGAAGGGAACGATCAGTTTGATGGGGCGGGATGGCCACTCCTGCGCCGATGCAAGGGCAGGGGTGAGGGCCAATACCAACGCCGCGATGACAGAACTGCGCATGGTGTGTGTTCTTCAGGAAAAATGGACCGGCGTGCCTGCCATGCTCGCAACTACCGCGTCAGGTCCGCCGGTCGATGCCGATGGGACAGCCTATTTCTTGTCGCGCAGTTCGCGTCTCAGGATCTTGCCGACCGGAGTCTTTGGCAGTTCGGTACGGAATTCGACCACCCGCGGCATCTTGTAGCCTGTCAGGTGCTTGCGGCAGTGTTCGATCACGTCTTCCTTGGTGAGGTTCGGATCCTTCTTGACCACCACCACCTTGACCGCCTCGCCCGATTTCTCGTCCGGGATGCCGACCGACGCGCATTCGAGAACGCCTGGATGCATCTGCACCACGCCCTCGATTTCGTTCGGATACACATTGAAGCCGGAGACCAGGATCATGTCTTTCTTGCGGTCGGTGATGGTGACATAACCCTTGGTGTCCATGTGGCCAACGTCGCCGGACAACAGCCAGCCGTCGCGGATCACCTTGGCGGTTTCTTCGGGGCGCTGCCAGTAACCCTGCATCACCTGCGGGCCGCGGATGCAGATTTCGCCGGTGCACCTCTCGATTTCGCCGGTGCCGTCCCACAGCGGCAGTTCGACAAAGTCGTCATTGCGGATCGAAATCTCGGTTGACGGGAATGGCAGCCCGATGCTGCCGTTCCACGGGGTGCCAAGCGGGTTGGCGGTGGCGCCGGGCGAGGTTTCGGTCAGGCCGTAGGCCTCGGTCAGATACTTTCCGGTGACCTTCTGCCATTGCTCGGCGACCGACCTTTGCACCGCGGCACCGCCGCCGATTACCACCTTGAGCGTCGAAAAGTCGAGCTGGGCGAATCCCGGGGTGTTGAGCAAGCCGTTGAACAGGGTGTTGACCCCGGTAAGTACCGAAAAACGGAATTTCTTCAGTTCTTCGATAAATGCAGGCAGATCGCGCGGGTTGGTGATCAGCACATTCATCGCGCCCCAACTCATGAATGAGAGCATCGAATTGAGGCTGAAGATGTGATAGAGCGGCAACGGAGAAACCGCGATCTCCTCGCCTTCCTTGAAGTCTCGGGAAATCCAGGCGCCGGACTGCGTCAGGTTGGCGACCAGATTGTGGTGGGTCAGAACCGCGCCCTTGGAGACCCCGGTGGTGCCGCCGGTGTACTGCAGGAACGCGATGTCATTGAGGCCGAGTGGCGCCGCCTTCACCGCCTTTCCTGCGCCGCGTGACAGCGCCTGACGAAAGCTGATGGCACCGTCGATGCGCCAGTCGGGCACCATTTTCTTGACCTTCTTGATCACCAGGTTGACGATCCAGCGCTTGGGTACCGGCAACATGTCGCCGATCTGGGTGGTCACCACATGCTGCACGGGCGTGTTCTTGATCACCTGCTGCAGGGTGGCGGCGAAATTCTCGACGATCAGGATCGTTTTGGTTCCGGAGTCCTTGAGCTGGTGCTCCAGTTCGCGCGGCGTGTACAGCGGGTTGACGTTGACCACCACCATGCCGGCCTTGAAAATCCCGAACAGTGCGACCGGGTACTGCATCAGGTTGGGCATCATCAGGGCGACACGGTCGCCCTTCTGCATGCCGGGCAGGCCCTGGAGAAAGGCCGCGAACTGGTCGCTTTGCTGATCGAGTTCCCGATAGGTCAACGTCAGGCCGAGGTTCGAGAACGCGCCGCGATCGGCATACTTGGCGGCAGCCTTGGCAAACAAGTCGGCGATCGAGCTGTACGGCTTGTCGTCGATGGTCGGCGGAACATGCGAGGGGTAGCTCTTGAGCCAGACTTTTTCGGTCACGTTTGTCTCCTTTTGTAGGTGGGCGCGGGCTCCCTCCGCGATTATCGAGTTTAGCAGTCCATGGCCGGATCGATGTATCAGGGTTGGCCCGCCTTTTGACCGGCCAGCGGTAGCGCGATGCCGGCGAATGGGTCGTCATCACCGTCGAACAGGCGCTGCATCGACTGCGTCTCGCGGGTACGAATGGCAGCAAGAAACTCGGCGGCCCCCTTCATCTGCTTGAAGGTTACGAAGCCGCGTTCGAGAAAGCTTTGCAGTTCTGCGAGCCCGGCCAGTTTTGCCGGCTTGCGCATCAGTTTGATGGTGGTCTCAAGGAGCGAGATTTGCGTCAGGCCGTCAAGAGCGCTGCCGATGGCGTGTGTCAGCGCGATCTGGTGTTCGCGCGATCGCCGGTTGTCACAGGCTCGATACCCGCTTGCGTATATCTGGGCAGTCAATGCTCCGATCTTTTCCGCGCCAAGCTCATTGAGCAAGGTCTGATCGAGTTGCTCGGACAATGCGTCGAGCTCGACTGCATCAGCGATCGCCGACAGGGCCGCCGCTGGCAGCAGCGCGGTCAGCTTCGGCAGTATCCGTGCTACGTCGGCGTCCCGCTGCGAATAGTCGCGTGCGCCATACAGGTCATTGAGGAAGAACAGGGCAGCCAGCCGGTAGCGCGGATTGTCAAGGAGGTCGGCATAGGTCGATGCCAGACGTCGCGCTTGCCACTCCTTGAGCGCAAGATGGGCGGCGGCAGTCGCCGGATCACCTGCCACTGCCTGCCGCGCGTGGCTGACCTGCGACAGAAACCGCGCAAGTCGCGTGGCGGCTTCA
The DNA here is from genome assembly GCA_031423955.1 of Burkholderiales bacterium. Classification (GTDB taxonomy): domain Bacteria; phylum Pseudomonadota; class Gammaproteobacteria; order Burkholderiales; family JAEUOS01; genus JAEUOS01. The sequence continues at coordinate 36,338 of JANPGJ010000042.1, read as the reverse complement.
GATTTCGTTTCCGCCACCCGCGAGCGCCCTAGTTCGTCGATGATCCGCCGTCCGAGAGCGGACTGAAATCCTCCGGGTCATAGCTTTCACCGGCAGCGGTTGCGAAACCGCGTTCGTCGAAGGTGACGGACAGGCGAATCTTGCGCATGTCGTTCTTGCCCGGATAGGCCGCGTAATCCCAGGATTCGCCACCCTGGCGACCGGGAAACACGGCGGCAGGCCTGCCCAGGAGTCGTCGCACGTCGTCGCGCGTGTCCTGCCCCATGCGAATCCGTGCGGTCGTCTCGACGGTCAGCACCTGGTCAATCGCAACAAGCTTGCCCTGCCGATCGAAGCGCGCCATGAAGGTGTGCCGGCCGAGCGGGCCGCGCGGGTATTCCCATGATTCGGAGTAGCTGGCCGCGGGTGGTGCCGGATGAACGGCCACCGGCTCACCCATTGCGGCCCGGGTGTCCGCCTGGGTCGCGATGCCGGGTCGCAAACTCGATCCACTGTAAGACGCGCAGCCACACAAGGCGCTAAACAGCAGGGCGCAAAACGGCGACTTGAGTCTGGCGGAACGAAAGAATCTGGACATGGCATGACCTCAAGTGAAGGATGATATCGCGAATTGAAGTTGGCCAGGCTTGGCCCATGTTCCCGGAGGGGATTGGCTTACACTGATCGTTAATGCTCGCACGCCGGCTTTTTCTGATTTTGTCACTTGTCGCCTTGCTCGCCGGCATGACGACCCTGCTCGGGCTGATCTGTCTGGTGGTGGTTGCCAGCTTCGCGATAGCCGCGATGAACGCATCGTTGCGTCCTGCACCAATGCGCCTGGGCGCGGGGCAAATGATCATCTTGTGGCTGCGCGAAATCGTGATGGCCTGGTCTGTCCTGCTGTTTCTGATGCCTTTCGAGCGCTGGCTGATGCGGCGCGACATTCCCGGAACCCGGGTTGATCGGCCGCCAGTGCTTCTGATCCATGGTTACGTAAACAACGCCGGCGCGCTGTTCATCCTTTGGCGAGCGATTAAAAGTGCCGGGTTCGGTGTTCACACCATCAACCTCGAGCCGGTGTATGCCGACATTGATGCGTATGCGGCATTGATCGAGGCGCGCCTGATGCAGATACAGCATGCCGGTGGCGGGCGGCCGGTCACACTGGTTTGTCACAGCATGGGAGGGTTGGCGGCACGTGCATACCTGCGCGCGCACGGCGGAACGCGGGTCGCGCGGGTCATCACGCTCGGTACGCCGCATGCCGGAACCCTGCTGGCCGCAACTGCGGCGGGAGCCAACGGCAGGCAGATGCGACCACAAAGCGCCTGGCTTGCCGAACTCGCCGGATTCGAGCGCGCCGCCTGGCCCTGCCCGATGGTTTCAGTCTATTCCCATGATGACAACGTCGTGGTGCCGCAACTCTCGGCCCATCTCGCCGGCGCGCGCAATCTGTCATTGGCCGGTATTGGCCATATCAGCTTGCCAATGACGCAGACAGTCGCCGACTTGGTGGTTGCCGAATTACTGGTCGCGTCATCATCATCCGAACGTTCAAGCTGAGCTCGATGGCGGCCATCGCGTCGGTGACGCAGACGCACACGCTCAGCGCGGCCGCGCCGAGCCGCAAAAAGCGAAATCCACCTCGGGAACCTTGCCGCTGACGATGTCTGCGATCGCCCGCCCGGAACCGCAGGCATGGGTCCAGCCCAGGGTACCGTGGCCAGTGTTGAGGTACAGGTTTGGCAACGCGCTGGTGCCGATGTAGGGAACGTTGGATGGCGTGGCCGGCCGCAAACCGGTCCAGAATTGCGCTTTTGATGCATCACCGCTCCCCGGAAACAGTTGCATCGCCCGTTGCAGGATCGCGTTGCAACGGATCGGGTTCAAGTCGGTGCTGTAGCCGTTGAGTTCGGCGGTGCCGGCTACCCGCAGGCGATCGCCGAGCCGCGAGAACACCAGTTTGTACTCGTCGTCGGTCAGCGAGACCATGGGAGCCAAGGCTGCATTGGCGACCGGCATGGTGACCGAATAACCCTTGGCTGGATAGATCCGCAGGTTGATGCCGAGCGGGCGCACGAGGTGCGGGCTATAGGAGCCCATGCACAGCACGTAGGCGTCGGCTTCGATCAGGCGGCGCCGGCCGGCATGCATTACCCGCACGCCGTCGATCCGACCAGCGGCCGCTTGCAGTGCCTCGACGGTGCAGCCGAAGTCAAACTGCACGCCGCGCGCGCTTGCCAGCCGCGCGAGCGCCGCCGTAAAGCGGTGTGCGTCGCCGGACTCATCCTGCGCGGTCATGCTGCCGCCGGCAATCAGGTGCATCGACGCCGCCAATGCAGGCTCGATCGCCACACATTCGGCAGCGCTCTTCATTTCCAGCTCGCAGCCGAACTCGCGCATCATGCGTGCCGGCGCTTGCGCATTGTCGAATTCACGGGCGCTTGTATACAGATGCAGAATGCCGCGCGCGAGTTGGTCGTATTCGATGCCGGTGTCCGCGCGCAAGGCCTGCAGCGACGCGCGGCTGTAGAGGCCGAGGTTGACCAGTTGACGGATGTTGTGGCGTGTGCGGGCCGGCGTGCATTCGCGCAGGAATGCCAGCCCCCAGAGCCATTGCCGCCAGTCGGCGCGCAACCGGAACAGCAATGGCGCATCCTCGCGACTGAGCCAGCGCAGGATCTGCATTGGTGCGTGCGGATTGGCCCAGGGTTCGGCATGCGAAACCGAAATCTGGCCACCATTGGCGAACGACGTTTCCATCGCCGGCGCGCCCTGGCGCTCGATCACGGTCACGGCATGACCGGATTGACTCAGGTACCAGGCGGCCGCAACGCCGGTGACACCGGCGCCGAGCACGACGACTTTCATGATCCTGCCCTCAGGAACGTTGCATTGATCCACCGCGACGCTTGGTGGCAATCAGGGAACCGCATGCGAACCGCCGCTCGCCGCTCCCGCAGTTCCTGATACTTTAGCGCGGGCCGACCTCAGGCCGACTCGCCGACCAGGCTGAAATGCTCGACCACCGGCGGGCTGGCGAAGTAGGGCCCGACAATCGCCCGCCAGTCCTGGAACGCTGCCGAACCGCGAAAATCCACCGTATGGTTTTCCACCGTATCCCAGAAGATCATCAGCACATAGCGGTCCGGGCTTTCGATCCCGCGATTGACCTTGTAGCCACGAAAGCCGCGCGCCCTGGAGATCACGGTTTCGACGCCGCGAATGATGGCGGCATCGAACTCGGCACCCTTGCCGGGCGGGATGCGGATGTCTGCGAGTTCGAGGATCATCAGAAATGGATTCCCTTGAGAAGTTGCTGGAACGCCACCTGGTCGGCGGTTGGTTCGGGCGCCTTGGCTGCCGGGTCGCGGCCCTTGGCGGCGGCGGAGTCGCCGAACATGCGGAACGAGGTGTTCATCACGATTTGCGCGATGCGCGGCATCAGGGCGTGCAGGACTTCACCGAAGATTCCCATCCGGGTGGCGATGCGCACCGGTTCATAGACCACCGCCTCGACGATCATGTCCGCAGCCTGTTCGGGCGTGAGGGTAGGCACATTGTTGTAGATCTTGGTCGGCGCGATCATCGGCGTATTGACCAGCGGCATGTTGATGGTGGTGAACTTGACGCCGGTATCGGCATATTCAGAGGCGGCGCAACGGGTGAAGGCGTCGAGCGCGGCCTTCGAGGCGACGTATGCCGAGAAGCGTGGCGCGTTGGTCAGAACGCCGATTGACGAGATGTTGATCACCTGGCCCTTGCGCTTTTTCGTCATGCCCGGCAAGAACGCCAGAGTCACCCGCAAAGCACCGAAGTAGTTGACATGCATGGTGCGCTCGAAGTCATGGAAGCGGTCGGACGAATTCTCGATTGCGCGCCTGATTGAGCGGCCGGCGTTGTTGATCAGGATGTCGACCCCGCCATGCTTTTCGTTCACTGTGGCGGCGAATTCGGCGCACGCCGCTTCATCGCCGACGTCGGCCGCATAAGTAAAGACCTTGCCGCCGTTTTTGGCGCATTCGCCGATTTCCACCTGCGCGGCAGCCAGCTTTTCCGGATCGCGCGCGATGATGATCACCGTCGCGCCGGCTTCGACGATCTTCTTGGCGGCTGCCAGGCCGATGCCGGAAGAGCCGCCGGTGATCATCACCACCCGGCCCTTGACCTTGCCCTTGAGCGAGCGGTCGATCATCAGGTCCGGATCGAGGTGCCGTTCCCAGTAATCCCACAGCACCCAGGCATAGGTTTCCAGATTCGGGCAGGCGATGCCGGTACCCTTGAGGGCGCGCTCGGTCTCGCGCGAGTCGAACCGCGTCGGATAGTTGACGAACTGCATGATTTCATCCGGCAGTCCGAGATCCTTCATCAGGGCATTGCGGATGCGCCGGGCCGGCGTCAGCGACATCACGCTTTTCTTGATGCCGCGCGGGATGAAGCCGAACAGGGCGGCATTGATGCGCATTTCCATGCGTGGCGCGTGCGCGGCCTTGCAGAAAATATTGAGCACATCACCGACGCGATGCGGGTTGGGGTCGGTCAGATGGAACGCGCGGCCGTCGCCCTTTTCCAGATGCATGATGTGATCCATCGCGGCGACCACGAAATCCACCGGCACGATATTGATGCGCCCGCCCTCGAGGCCGATCGATGGCATCCACGGCGGCAGGATCTTGCGCATCTTCTGAATCAGCTTGAAAAAGTAGTACGGACCGTCGATCTTGTCCATTTCGCCGGTGCTCGAATCGCCGACCACCAGGCCAGGGCGATATACGCGCCAGGGCATGGTGCATTCCTTGCGCGCAATGCCCTCGGATTCGTGCTTGGTGGCGAAATAGGCGTGCTCGAGGTTCTCGGCTTCATCGAACATGTCTTCGCGCCACACGCCTTCATACAGGCCGGCGGCGGCGATCGAGGAGACATGGTGGAAGCGGCCGGCCTTGATGGCATTGGCGAATTGCACCGCGTTGCGGGTGCCGTCGATATTGCCTGCCTGCTGCTCCTCGGCGCTGGCCTTCAGGTCGTAGATCGCCGCCAAGTGGGCGAAATGGGCGATCTTGCCCGCGAGTTTCTTGCGGTCTGCCGCTGCAACACCCAGTTCGGGCTGGGTCAGGTCGCCGGCCACCGCGATCGCACGCTTGTCATCGACGCCCCAGTATTCCAGCAGCGCTGTGCGTTGCTTATCGCCCTTTGCGCCGGTCGCGCGTGACAGGAAGTAAACCACCGTCCCTTCGCGAGCGAGAATCGTCTTGACCAGGCGCTTGCCGATGAACCCGGACGCACCGGTGATGAAATACCCTGTTGTCATGTCTGTCTCCGAAATGGTGGGCGAATCCCGATGCTATGATCGCCCAAGCCCTTGAGCGCTGGCAAGCAATGGATTGGTCGCAAGCTGATGGCGGTGTTTCATTGCCGATTGTAATGCCCGTTCGGCCCCGCCATTGGCTGGCCTTGCGCTCAAGTAGCGCCCCTCCTGATCCCTACAATCCAATGCACACATGAACGCAGCCCATTCGGCCTTGCCGGCGCCGCAACGACGAATCATGGAATCGATCGGTCCGGTCTGGGGACGGGACATTCAAAAGCACCGCGATATGGTGCTCGAGGCCTACGGCCCGGTGCTGGCAGCCGCGCCCAAGGCGGGCGTGGTGGTGACACGCGAGCACGCGTACGGCACCCATCCGCGCCAGGTGCTGGATGTATTCCGTCCGGCTGGCGCCAAGGGAGCGCCGGTCGTGATTTTCATGCATGGTGGTGCATTTGTGCGTGGCGACAAGCGAGTCAGCGACGAGGTCTACGACAACTTGCTGTATTGGTTCGCCAGGAACGGCCATGTCGGCGTGAATATCGAGTTCCGCCTGGCGCCCGAAGGGGTGTGGCCGGCCGGTGCCGATGATCTTGCCGGCAGTATTGCCTGGGTCAAGGCCAATATTGCCGGCCACGGCGGCGACCCGGACTCGATTTTCGTGATTGGCCACTCGGCCGGCGGCACCCATGTCGCCAGCCATGCCTACGATCCGGCCGCCGCTTACCTTGGTCGCGGCGTCAAGGGCGTAGTGTTGATATCGGCCCGGTTACGGGCCGATGTCCTGCCCGAGAACCCGAATGCCGCCGGCGTGCGCGCCTACTTCGGTGCCGACGAATCGGTCTACGAGGCGCGTTCGCCGATCAACCATGCGGCCGCAAGCCGCTTGCCGGTGATGATCGCGATCGCCGAGTATGAGAATCCGCTGCTCGACCTCTACGGCCTTGAATTCGCCCATCGCGTCGCTGTGGCCCGCCGCCATGCGCCGCGCTTGGTCCGCATGGCTGGCCACAACCACATATCGATTGTGGCGCACTTCAATTCAGGCGAGGAGTCGCTTGGGCGCGAGATTCTCGATTTTTTCGCTCAACTCAAATAGGGCTTGAGCCAGCCAAGACCGGCACTGGTGTTGCCGCGCGGCCGGTATTCGCCGGAGACCCAGCCGTCATAACCGAGCTCATCGATCAGGGCGAACAGGTAGGGATGGTTGATTTCGCCGATATCCGGTTCATGCCGTTCCGGGACACCGGCGATCTGGATATGGCCCACGCCCTTGAAATACTGCCGCAGCTTCATCGCCAGGTCGCCTTCGACAATCTGGCAGTGGTAGAAGTCCATCTGCACCCTGACCTGCGCGCTTCCGGTGGCGGCGCAGATCGCATGGGCCTCATCCTGCCGATTGAGGAAAAACCCCGGTATGTCGCGCGTGTTGATCGGCTCGATCACCAGCACCAGGTCGCGCCCGGCGATTTGCTGCGCCGCCCAGGCCAGGTTTTTCACATACGTCGCACGATGCTCCTCGCGGGTCTTGCCCGGCTGCATCAAACCGGCCATCACATGCAACCGGCGGTTGTCGAGCACGTCGACATACGACATGGCCTTTTCGAACGAGCGCCTGAATTCGTCTTCACGCCCCGGTAGCGACGCCAGCCCGCGCTCGCCCCGGGACCAGTCACCTGGCGGGCAGTTGAACAGCACTTGCGTCAGGCCATGTTGCGTCAGCCGGGCCTTGATGTCGGCGGGCGAAAAATCGTAGGGAAACAGGAATTCAACGCCCTTGAAGCCGTCGCCGGCGGCGGCAGCGAACCGGTCCAGGAACTCGTGTTCCTGGTACATCATCGAGAGATTGGCGGCGAATCTTGGCATCGGGCTTCTTTCAGGGTTAAGGGGCCGGTGGCGGTGCGACTGTCGGCGCGTCAGAACAATTGCCAGGGGACCGGATCGAACACATAGGCCTCGCCGCTCTTGCGCAGCCGCCCGATGCCGGGAAACGGCAAATGTACCGCGGCAATCGGGATCCCTTCCTTGACGACCGTGTCGAAAATCGAAATCCGCGTCGCGCGTGCCCGCGACTGGTCCCAATCGAAGGCGACCGTGATTTCCGGGCGTGGAAACTGTACCGGTGCCACGTGCATGGTGTCGCCGATGGCCAGCAGCCTGGCAGCGCCGGATTGCACCATGTAGCAACTATGGCCAGGGGTATGACCGACCGCCTCGACCGAGCGGATGCCGGGCGTCAGTTCCTCACCGAGGTTGAACGGGCGAATGCGGTCGCCGTAGGCCGCCACCGCACGCTTGGCCGGAATGAAGCGGGCTTTCTGGTTCTCGGGCGCCTTTGCTTCCACATCCGCACTGGTCCAGTAGTCCATGTCCGCACGGGCGATGCGCAGCAGCGCGTTGGGAAACATGCGCCCGCCTTCCGGGGTGACTGTGCCATGCAGATGGTCGCCATGCATGTGGGTGATATAGACCTCGTCGATCTGGGCTGCGTCGATGCCGGCCGCGGCGAGGCACTGCGGCAGCCGGCCGGCCGTGGGGCCAAGCATCTTCGCGCCACCGGCATCGAGCAATACCAGTTTCTCGCCGGTGTTGACCAGGAATGTGTTGACCGGCAGTCGCATCGGTGCCGCAGGCCAGCCGCCGGCCGCGAGCAGTGTTTTCACAAGTTCCGGGTCCGCCTGCAAGACCGCCGGCGGAATGTCGATGAAACCGTCGAGCATGGCGGTGACCTCGAAGCTGCCCAGTTTCATGCGGTGGACGCTGATGACCTGGCTGCCGGCCATCGGCGCGCGGCCGAAGGCAGCCGGCACCAATGCCGGCAATACAGTCAGGGAGACGCCGGTGGCGGCACCGAACACCAGGCGGCGGCGGTTTGGGCTGACAGGTTTTGCCATCTTGGTTTCCTTCGGGTTGATGTGTTGTCGTTCGAATTCAGGTCGGGTGGCGCGCGCGCAAGTCCGCCACCTGTGCCGCATCAAGCGTGCGGATACGCCTGCCCTGCAACATCAAGAACAGTTTCGCGGTTTCCTCAAGCTCCTCGGTCGCGTCTGCCGCGGCGGCGAGCGAGGTGCCGGCGACGACCGGGCCGTGATTGGCCAGGAGCAGGGCATGGTGCTTGCCGGCGAAGCGACGTACGGCGTCAGCCAGTTGCAAATCGCCAGGTGCGAAATAGGGCACCAGAGGCAGGCTGCCGATGCGCATCACGTAATAAGCCGTGATCGGCGGCAAGACATCGGCGGGATCGAGGTCCTCGAGCACCGATACTGCCACCGAATGCGTGGAGTGCAGATGGATCACCGCGCCGGCGTTTGCATTCGCGCGGGCACGCTCCTCGTACATTGCAAGATGCAGGAAGCTTTCCTTGGATGGTTTGTCGCCCGCCATCAGGGTGCCGGTCCAATCGAGTTTGGACAGGCGTGCCGGATCAAGCTTGCCAAGCGAGGAACCGGTTGGCGTCAGGAGCCAGCCATCATCAATGCGGGAACTGATGTTGCCGGTCGAACCGTGTGTCAGGCCACGGTCGAACATCGACCTGGCAATGCGGCAGATCTCTTCGCGGGCACGGGCTTCCGCGCTCATTTGACGATCCTCGTTTGACTGCGTGACAGTCGCCCCGCGAGAGGCGCATTGCGCAATTCGGCACACCCTGCTGACGCACGGGCGGGAGTGTTCACGCGATTTTCTCCAGCGCCCTGGCGAAAAAATCCGGCGCGCCAAAATTGCCCGATTTGAGTGCCAGCGCGATCGCAGGTTCGCCTGCTGAAACCGTCCACGGCACGCCCGGGTCGATCTGCGGGCCGATGCGCAAGGCGTTCACTCCCAGCGCCTGCACCACCGCGCCAGAGGTTTCGCCGCCGGCCACCACCAGTTTGCGTACACCAAAAGCGACCAGGCCCCGGGCTGCCTGGGCAAGCGCGTCTTCGATCAACTTGCCGGCTGCCTCGACGCCAAGTCTGGCCTGAACCGCCTTGACATCATCGGGCTTGCTGGTGGCGTAAATCAGCACAGGTTCATCTGCGACCCGCGCCCTCGCCCATGCCAGCGCTTCTTCAACCATCGGTCGCCCGGCCGCCAGCTCGAGCGCGTCGATGCGAAATGCGGGGCGCGACCGGCACCATTCCTCGACCTGGCCGTTGGTTGCGATCGAACATGAGCCGGACACAATGGCACCCAGGCCTTCGACGCGGGGCAGTGTGTCAGCAGTCGCCGCATGCGCCAGGCAGCCCTTGGCGCGCGCGTTGAGCGCGAGCCCGAGTCCGATGCCGGAGCCCGCGGTAACCAGCGGCATGTTCTCGCAGGCCTCGCCGATGGTGATCAGATCCTGGTCGGAGACGGCATCGACCACTGCGATCGCCATGCCTTCCTGCCGGAGCGCATCGATGCGTTCGCGAACCACGGTGGCACCGCGCGCGACAGCATCGAACCTGATCAAGCCGACCTTGAGTGTGGTTTGCGCCTGCAGCACGCGCACCAGGTTGGCGTCGGTCATCGGCGTCAACGGGTGATCCTTCATGCCCGACTCGGACAGCAGCAGGTCGCCAACGTACAAATAGCCGCGAAAGATCGTGCGGCCGTTCTCGGGAAAGGCCGGGCAGGCGATGGTGAAATCGGTGCCGAGAGCCTGCATCAGCGCCTCGGTCACCGGGCCGATATTGCCCTGCGGCGTGGAGTCGAAGGTGGAGCAGTACTTGAAGTAAATCTGCCCGGCGCCATTCGCCTTGAGCCAACGCAGCGCCGCCAGCGACTGGCTCACCGCATCGGCCGGGGCGATGGTGCGTGACTTGAGGGCGATGACGATCGCATCGACATCCGGCGCCGCCGCGTCGGGCACGCCAATGGTTTGCACGGTCCGCATGCCGCCCTTGACCAGCATGTTGGCGAGATCGGTCGCGCCGGTGAAATCATCGGCGATGGCTCCGAGCAGCATTCAGGCTTTCTCCCCGGCGCCGGGCAAGTCGATGCCCGGGAAAATCTTGATCACGGCGGAGTCGTCCTCGCGGCCGTGCCCCGCAGAGGAGGCCAGCATGAACATCTGGTGCGCCGCGGCCGACAGTGGCAGTGGAAACTTGGTCGCGCGTGCGGTGTCAAGCACCAGGCCCAGATCCTTGACGAAGATGTCGACTGCGGACAGCGGCGTGTAGTCGCCGGCCAGAACATGCGCCATGCGGTTCTCGAACATCCAGGAATTGCCGGCACTGTTGGTGATGACTTCATACAACGCGTCCGGCGCCACGCCCTCGCGAATGCCCAGCGCCATCGCTTCGGCCGCTGCGGCGATGTGCACGCCGGCCAGCAATTGGTTGATGATCTTGACCTTGGAGCCGTTGCCGGCCGACTCCCCGAGCTTGTAAACCTTTGCCGCCATCGCGTTGAGCATGGCCTCGCAGCGCACATACACGGTCGGCTTGCCCGCCGTCATCATGGTCATCTCGCCGGAAGCCGCGCGCGCGGCGCCGCCGGAGATCGGTGCGTCGAGGAACAGCAGTCCCAATTTTTCGAGGCGTTGTTCCAGACCCACCGCGAACGCCGGCGGCACGGTGCTGCACATGGCGAACACACTGCCTGACTGCATTGCCGCCGCCGCGCCGTCCTTGCCGAACAGCACCGCCTCGGTCTGATCGGCATTGACCACCACCGAGAAAACCACCGTGCACGCGGCGCCCACTGCGGCCGGCGAGGCGCAGGCGACGCCGCCATCGCGCGCGAAATCCGCGGCTGCCTCGCGCCGCACATCGCAGACATGGACGTTGTAGCCGGCGCGGCGCAGGGATTTGGCCATGCCAAGGCCCATGGCGCCCAAGCCGATCAGGCCGACGGAAGTGGTCATTGCTTGCCCATTTTCAGTGGTTCCAGAGACGTTTGCTCGCCAGTGTCGCACCCTCGGCCATGCTGCGCAATTTCGCGAAGCAGATATCAGGGTCGACCAGCCCGTCACCGGCGAAGGTCGAAAAGCCGCAATCCGATCCGGCCATGACCCGCTCGCGGCCGACGATATCGGCGAAGGTAAGAATGCGCTGCGCGATCCATTCCGGGTGCTCGATGTAGTTCGAGGTTGAGCTGATGACACCGGGAATCAGGACCTTGTCATCCGGGATTTCAGCTCGGCGCTCGGAAAACACCCGCCATTCATGGGCGTGGCGCGGGTTCGCCGCCTCGAACAGCAACGCCTGCGGCGCCGCTTTCATGACGATGGAAAACAGCCTGTCAAGCGCAATGTCGCGGTGGTGCGGGCCCTCGTAGTTGCCCCAGCACAAGTGCAGGCGCATGCGCTCGGCCGGCAGCCCGTCGAGCGCGGCATTGAGTGCTTCGACCTGGACCTCGGCCTGACGCAGGAAGTCCTCATCGCTCAGGTGCTTGAAGCTGATGTGCCGGCCCATTGCCAGGTCCGGGCAGTCGATCTGCAAAATGAAGCCGGCCTCGACGATCGACCGATACTCGTCCTGCATGGCGTCGGACAGCGCGCCGAGATAACGTTCCGGCGACCGGTAGTACTCGTCGGGCTGGAACACCGCAATGACGCCGGGCGAAGCCGCATTCATGAAGCCCTGCTCGAGGCCGGCTGCATCGAGCGCGGCACGAAAGCGCGCGAGGTCGGCGATGAGCGGCGCGCGGTCCTTTAGCGCGATCGGTCCGGTGCAGCAGGGGCGCGACAATCTGATCGAGGCGCTGCGACGCGACATCAGTCGTGCCAGGAACTGCGGGAACTCGTCGAGGTCGGCGCCGCGCATGGCCTTGCTGTGCCCGGAGAACCCGGTCAGCCGGTCCTTGATGTAGGTGGCGTAGCTGGGCTTGCTTTGCTCGCCATCGCTCACCAGGTCCACGCCACTGGCGCGTTGCCGCGCGACGATGTCGCGCACGGCGGCCGCCATGACGCTGTCGAACTGGCCCGCATCGTAGGCCGCGCCGCCTTCCTTGCGCGCCAGCAGGTCAACCACCGCCTGGTCACGCGGCAATGAACCCACGTGGGTGGTGAGAATGCGGTCGGGGCCGGCGCGCATCGCGGACTAGTCGAATTTCACGGCATTGCCGTCATCGTCGAAACCGGCACCGATGGCGCGCGCCCTTTGTTCAAGGCCGCTGTGCCTTTTGACACGATCCGGCACCTTGCCACCGAGGATCGAGATCAGCATTCCGGCATCGCCGTCGAGACTGCGGAACGAGCGATGCACACGGGGCGGCACGCTGATGGTGTCGCACGGGTTGAGAACGACCGTATGCGCCTGGCCGCCGGCACCGTCGATCCAGGTTTCAACAAAGGCGCGCGGGCTGGCGGGAATCTCGGCGAATCGGGCAATCCGCAGGTTCATCGCTGCGGGGTCGCACGGCACCGATGCCGCCACGTGGTGTTTCCAGTTGTCGAGGGCCTTGTCTCTGGTGGTCATTGTGTTTCCTCGTCGATGCCGATTTCCGGCTATAGGCGGGGATTGGCGCATTGGCGGGGCGACGCACTATATCGCAGGTCTCTTCGCGAGGCAGGTTCACCGGGGATCTGAAACGCAAATGCGAAAGCGGCCCAACCTGGGCGCCGATGCCGCGTCCCAATACCTTGGTGCCCCGGCGGGGTTCCCGGATCGAATATTCGTGCATCGTTTGCCGCAGGGTTGCAGGCGGCGGTCAGCGGCTAGAGACATGCCTCTAGCGCAACGTCGTGCTTTAGTGTGCTTCCTCTAGCCAAGGTGCATAACATGCGATGCATACCGGTTGGCAAGATCTGCGCTAATGCAGGCGAGCGAACCGAATACCGACCTGTTCGGTTCAATCTTTTCAAGGAGTAATGACATGGCCAAGAAACTCAAGCAACTCGCAGCAAAGTCGTCGTCGGACAGCAAGCTTCTGCAATCGGTGCGTGAATCCGCGCAGGAAATCTGGCAAGCCGGCCTGGGCGCTTTCGCCAAGGCGCAACAGGAGGGCACGAAAATGTTCGAGATGCTGGTCAAGGAAGGCGAAGGCCTGTCGAAGAAGACCCGCTCGATCGCCGAAGGGCGAATCAATGAAGTCACCGGCAACGTGAGCAAGGTCGCCTCGCAGTTCTCGTCGAAGGCGCAGGCCCAGGCCACCGAGGCGTGGGACAAGCTTGAGCAGGTGTTTGAAGACCGTGTGGCGCGCGCGTTGAACCGGCTTGGGGTGCCGACCCAGCGCGATGTGCAGACGCTCGCCAAGCGGGTCGAGGACCTCACCGCCAGCGTGCATTCGCTGTCTGGCGCCAAGCGTGCGGCGCCGGCCAAGGCGGCAGCCAAAAAGCCTGCCGCCAAGAAAGCGGTTGCCAAGAAAGCGGTTGCCAAGCGTACGCGCTAGCCGCGTTATTTCGAAGGCGTGACGGCGGCGCTGGCCGCCGCGATGCCGGCCGGGGCCGCGACGGGCTTCAACAGTCGTGGCTGCCGGGCAGAAATCCGCAGTTCGCGGGCTCTGCCCGAGGTCGAAGATCGTGTTGCCAACCGGAATCGAAGCCCCCATGCGTCCAGGCAAGCCTCTCACGGACCAGTCGGCAAATCTCGCCAACCGGGCGGGTGCTGTCGCGCGTTCGCGCGGAACGCGACGTCGTTCAAGAATCGCGCTGGCGATGGCTGGCGGTGGCCCGTTGGGTGCGATCTACGAGATTGGCGCACTCGCGGCGCTGTCCGAGTCGCTCGACGGGATTGACTTCGGGCGTCTCGACATCTATGTCGGCGTTTCGGCCGGCGGAATACTCGGCGCGGGCCTGGCCAACGGGATCACGCCGCGCGAAATGTGCCGCATGTTCATCGACCCGTCCGACGTAGGCGGGGACGATGCGACCAGTGTCGAGCCGTTTGATCCGTCAATGTTGATGCGGCCGGCGTTGGCCGAGTATTGGGCGGGCCTGCGCAAGCTGCCGCCGCTCGCGATGCGGGCGGCATGGCGCTATGCGACCGCGCGCCGGGGCAAGGGCCCGGGGGCCATGCTTGGTGCGGCGGAGCACCTGCTGCAAGCGGTGCCGACCGGCGTGTTCTCCAACGAACCACTGCGCAAATTACTGGCGCAGATATTCAATCAACCCGGCCGCAGCGATGACTTTCGCGCGCTCAAAGCGCGCCTGCGTCTGATCGCCACCGATCTTGATTCCGGAAAATCGGTTGAGTTTGGCGCAGCGGGACACGATGATGTCCCGATTTCGCTGGCGGCGACCGCAAGTTCGGCCCTGCCGGGCCTGTTTCCGCCGGTCGAGATCGGCAGTCGTCATTACGTGGATGGCGCCCTCAAGCGCACCCTCCATGCGTCCGTTGCGCTCAAGGAAGGGGCGGACCTGGTGTTGTGTCTCAATCCACTGGTGCCGTATGACGACCAGGCGGTCATCGAATCCGGCGGGCGTGCGCGGCGCCTGGTTGATGGGGGTTTGCCCATCGTGGTGTTGCAGACCATTCGCGCGGTGATTCATTCACGCATGGAAATCGGCATGCGGCAGTACGGGGACGATTATCCGCACGCCGACGTGCTGCTGTTCGAGCCCGACCGCGCCGATGCGGAAATGTTCTTCGCCAACATGTTCAGCTATTCCAGCCGCCGCCGGCTGTGCGAACACGCGTATCAGAAGACCCGTGTGGAACTCTGGAAGCGCCGCCACCAACTGTCGCCCTTGCTGGCCCGCCACGGCATTGCGCTCGATCTGGCTGTACTGCGCGATCGCGGCAGGACATTGGTCGACGGTGTGGGCAAGCCGGAACCGCGGGCGCCGCTTCCGGTGAGCGGGATCACCAACAGGCTTGGCGAAACCCTCGATGACCTCGGACGCTACCTTGCACAGGCGCAGGCGCACCAGGCGGCACGCCGGCGCGATCAAGTCGCGCGAAGCAGCCCGGGTCGCCTGGCGCGCGCGGCTGCCATCGACTAAGCGCGCCTGCCCGCCTGCTCGAGGGCCTGCAAATAAAGGCTTTCCAGCGCCTGCACGTAGGCGGCGAATCGCGGTATCGCTGCCTCTGGCGCGAACGCGGCTTGCGTGCGGCGCCGCCAGCCCGCGGCGATGGCGCTACGTTGGCAAAACTGCAGTGCGCGCTCGACGTAGTCGTCGATATCGGTGGCCACCAGGTCGGCAAGCCCGGCATGGATCAGCGCACTCGCACCGACCCGCGCTGAAAAGCGGTCGCCGCGAATGGTCAGGAGCGGTAGCCCGGCCGCGAGCGCCTGCACAGCCGTGACGTGCGCGCCGTAGTGAAACGTGTCGACGAAGACGTCGGCCAGGCGCAAGCGCTTCAGGTGGTCCTCGAGCGGAAGCCTGCCGGCGAATACCAGGCGCGAGACATCGATGCCCGCCGCCGCTGCGTGGGCGCGCAGGTTCCCGCGCACCGCGGCGTCTTCGGTGAGCAGCCAAAGGACCGCATCCGGGGCGTGCGCGAGGATGCGCATCCAGGCGCCGAAGGCCTGCGGTTCGATCTTGTAGGCGGCGTTGATGCAGCACAGGACTGGCGCCTCCTCGGGCAGGTGATGATCGCGCCGGGATGGCGCTTCGCCTTCCCGGGCCCAGACGGACCAGCGCGGATCGATCGGCAGGTAGCATCCGGGCAGGCGCAGGCCGGGGTCCTCGGGAGCCAGCACGACGTCGTCGCCGATCAACGCGTCCACGCCGGGCAGTTGGAGCGGCGCCGGCGTGCCGTACAGGAGAAGCCGGGCGCGCGCCGGCCGATGCAGATGCACGCCGGGCCGGCCTGCCGCCAGCACGCCCGACAGGTCGACCAGGATGTCGATGTCGTCGACCATGATCCGGCCCGCGCACTCCGCGGCATCCATGTGCGCCACGACGCGAAAGACATCGGCCCCGGCGATGCTCTCGGCGCGCCAGCGGCTGCCGTCGTCGCCGGTGAGCGCGTAGGCAAAGACCTCGAAGCGCGTCCGGTCGTGGGCCGCGAGGATCGGATTGACCAGCATGGCCGAGGGGTGGTCCGCGAATCCCGCGCCCATGTAGCCGATGCGCGCGCGCTCGCGGCTCGCGCGCGCCGGGCGCGGCCACTTCATGGGCACGTGGCGGTCGCCGAGGTCGCGTGCATGCGCGGCGAACAGGGCGTCGCACAGGCGCGGATCGAGGCCTGCGGCAAGCGCCTGGAACGGGAACTCGGCAGCATCCAGCCGCGCCTGCGGATCGCGCGCGAGGCTGGCGGCGGCCTCCAGCCATGCGGGGAGGCCGTGCCATTCGCAGCGGCGCAGGGCCTCGGCACCGGCGGACAGGAAGGCCAGGCGCGGGTCGAACCCGGCCATCAGCGCCTGCGGCACCTGCGATGCTTGCGTCGCCGCCGCGCCGAGGTCGCCGCGAAGGGCGAGTGCCGCCGCCAGTCCGCGTCGGGCGTAGGCATCATCTGGATCCCGCTCAAGGATCTCGCGCGCTGCCGCCGCGGCGGATTCGGAAAGCGATGCCTTGAGCGCAGCCTCGAGGACCAGGTGCAGGATTTCCGGACTGTCGCCTTGCAATGTGCGCAGTTCCTCGGCAATGCGCAAGGCGTAGGCGGCGCGACCCGCGCGTAGCGAGTAAGCCGCCAACGCGCGCAGCGTCGACGCGTCGCCGGGCGCGAGACGCGCGGCGCGCTCGAGCGCGGATGCGGCCGCGGCGGTGTCGCCGACTTCCTCGCAAGCCAGCGCGAGATTGCACCAGGAACGCACGTGCGTCGGATGCTCGCGCAGCAAGGCCTCGAGGGTCGCGCGCGCGGCGGCGGCGAGCCGCAGGTCGAACTGGCAGGCCGCCAGGCCGCAGCCAAGCTCCGGGTCCTCGGGGGCGAGCGCCATCGCTTCGCGGAACCAGCGCATGCCGTCCTCGGGCCGGCCGAGCGCGTGGCTCGCCGCGGCCGCGATCGCCGGCGCGCGCGCGTCGCGCGCGGCATCGGTGCGCGCGATGAGCGCCAGGCGCAGCGCTTCGGTCAAGCGCCCCGCCTGCAGGTGGCGCGCCGCCTCGTCGAGGGTTGTGTCCATGCGTCGCTTGCGCCGATAATCGGCCGGTGACCACGATGCTGCACATTATCAACGCGTTTGAATCCGCGACCCGCGGCTCGGAGCGGGCAGCGCTCGAAGCCGCGCGCTTGCTCAAGCCAGTTCAGCCGACCACGGTCTGGTCGACGCTGCCGCCGCCACCGGCGCTGCAAGCGCTCGCCGCGGATTGGGGCATCGCCGTGCAGACCATCCAGCCGTTCGCCGGACGCTTCCCCAAAGGCGGCATCCTGCTCATCTGGGGCACGCATTTCAGTCCCGGCGTCTGGCTGCAAGCCTCGCGCTGCGAGCGCCTGGTGATCGTCAACGAATTGTTCAACTACGCCAACTTGTATCGCCAGGTGCTCGAGGCAAGGGCCGCGGGCCTGCCCGACCCCTGCGTCGTGCACGTGTCAACGCTGTTGCGCACCGCGTCGGTTATCGACGGCCCCATTGTGTACCCGACGGCGAGGTTGTCTCCGATGTTCACGATCTCGCGCCAGGCTGTGCGCAACCCGCCGGTCGTCGGGCGCGTGAGCCGCGACGTGCCCGAGAAGCACCATGCCGATGATCCGCTGCTGTACCGGGCGCTGGCAGCCGAGGGACTCGCCGTGCGGTTGCTCGGTGCGACCGTGCTCGCCGGCGCGTTGCACGACCGTGCGGAGATCGAGCTCATGGGCGAAGGCGCGATGCAGGTCGATGCCTACCTGGAGGGCATCGACATCTTTTTCTACCGCACTGCGGGCGAAGGCAGTTTCGTCGAACCGTCCGGGCTGGTGGTCGCCGAGGCGATGGCTGCCGGGCTGCCGGTGGTCGCAGTGCGCCCCGGCGGCTTTGCCGACCTGTTCGTTGATGGTGAGAATGGCTTCCTGGTCGACACGCAGGATCAGGCCTTCGAGGCGATCATGCATCTGGCGCGTGATGATGCGTTGCGCCGCAGGATCGGGGAGGCCGCGCGCCGCGACATGCGGGAGAGGTTCGGCCCGGCCTACGCCCGGCGATTGCTCGACATCCTGCGGCCGCCGGCGGATCAGGATGCGCCGAACCTGCCGCAACACCAGGGGGTGCGGCGCGGTGCGGCGATCCGCGGGTAGTGGCTGTTGCGGTGCGGTTGCGGCGTCATCGCTTGATCATAGACACGAAATCGACAAACTTCGCGCCCGGCCCCGGCAGGATCTCCGGCACGCGGACACAGTCGATCGCATAGTCGTAGCGCATCGCATTGCGAATCTCGGCCACCAGACGGGCGATCTCCTCCGGCGTGAGATCGCGTTCCGCGACATACCGGATCTCGAGTCGGTCCGCGGCCAGTTGCACGATCTGTCGCTGCAGGATGGGTGCTACGGTGGCCCAAAAGCCCTGCGCCAAGTGGGCGAAGAAACTTCGCCCGGTGGGATCAACAGCCAGATCGCCGGTGCGTCCGGCGACCACCTGCAGCACCGGGAGCCCGCGGCCGCAGGGACAAGGGGGTCCGAAAGCCGCCTGATCGCCGAGTTCGTAGCGAATCAGCGGCATGGCGAAGTTGTGCAGGTCGGTGATGACCACGCGGCCGATCTCGCCTAAGGCGCAGGGCGAGCCGTCGGGGCGCAGGATTTCCAGCAAGACATGCTCGGACTGGACATGCAGGTGCTCGTGCTGCGGGCATTGCAGGGCGATGCTTCCGGCCTCGCTGCACGCATAGCTCTGGTAGTAGCGTGCGTTCCAGTAGGTGCGCGCCAGTTCCGCGAGGTCCGGCGCGGCGATGTTGGACATGCCCATCACCGTGCGGATACCGGTCGGTACCAGGTCGTGGCGCATGCTCAGTTCGAGCAACGCGCGCAGATTGCTGTTGAGCGTCAGAAGGCAGGTTGGCGCTTCGGCGCGCAGCCATTCGAGTTGCCTGCGATGATCCTCGAACGCGCTGAAGGTGGCGGAGGGGCCGGTGCGAAATGCGTTGTTGTGGGGCGCGCCCCAATCGCGGTTCACGGCCGTAGGCGCCACAGCGCGGATGATGGCGAACTTGGCGTGCGGGTCAAGTCCATACCAGAAATGGCTGCGCAGCAGGTGTGCATGCTGAAACAAGATGCCTAGACCCGAGTTCGCGGCACGCAGTGGCTGACCGGTGGAACCGGAGGTGGCGATCCATTCCACGCCGCCGTGGCTCGCGGGCAGGTTACGGGCAAGGAGAGCGTCCGCATCCCTCTGGATTTCGGCCTTGTTCAGTGTTGGCCAGTGTAGAAAGCTTGCCGCATCGATCCTGTCGGGGGTATGAAGATTCGCGCGTTCGAGGTGCTCGTGGTAATGGGGGACATGCGCAACTGCGAATCGCAGCAGGCGGCGCAATTGCAGGAACTGCTGCTCAGCAATGGCACCGGGTTCGAGCCATTGTGAACGGTCGAGCTGGAACTGGATGGCCAATGCGCCTTGGCCTGGCGCCGGCGGCAATGCCGGCCAGACCAGCCCGGCGACGCCGGAATACGCGATCCAGTGCGCGGCGGTCACGGCATCAACGCCCGATCATGGACACGAAATCGGCGAACTTGCCGCTCGGACCGAGAGCGATCGACGGTACGCGCGTGCAGGTGATCGCATAGTCGTAGCGCATCGCCGCGCGAATCTCCCTGACCAGGCCTGCGATTTCGTCGGCGCTGAGGTCGCGCTCGGCGACGTACCGGATCTCAAGCCGGTCCGGCGCGCGTTGCACGATCTGGCGTTGCAGGATCGGCGTGATCATGGTCCAGAAACCGCCATCCAGATGGGCGAAGAAGCTGCGGCCGGTGGGGTCGACGGCAAGGTCATGGGTGCGCCCGGCGACCATCTTCAGCACCGGCAGTCCGCGTCCGCAGGCGCATGGCGGGCCGAGTACCGCCTGGTCGCCGAGCTCGTAGCGGATCAACGGCATCGCGAAGTTGTGCAGGTCGGTCACGATCACCCGGCCGATCTCGCCGGGCGCGCAAGGAGAACCGTCGGGGCGCAGGACCTCCAGCAGCACATTCTCCGACTGCACGTGCAAGTGATCGGCCATCGGGCATTGCAGCGCAAGGACGCCCATTTCTTCGCAACTGTAAGTATTGAAGTAGCGGGCGTTCCAGTGGGTTCTAGCAAGACTGCCGATATCCGGCGGGGCTATGTCGGCGAACCCGATCACTGTGCGGATGCTGGTGGGCGCGAGGTCTTGACGCCGGCTCAGTTCGATCAGTGTTCGCAGGTTGGTATTGTTCGCCAGCAGATAGGCAGGCGCCTCGCCGCGCAGCCACTCGAGTTGCGCGCGATGGCTTTCCATCGATGCCAGGGAGACCAACGGACCGGTGCGAAACGCCAGGCTGGCCGGCGGGCCCCAGTCGGGGTTCACGGTCCTGGCGGTGATGGAGCGAATGATCGCGAATTTCCCGCGCGGATCGAGTTCGTACCAGAGGTGGCCGCGCAGCCACAGCGCTTGCTGAAAGTAGACCCCGATGCCCGAATCGGCGGCGCGCAGCGGTCGACCGGTGGAACCCGAGGTGCTGACCCAATGGATGCCGCCGTGGCTCCGCGGCAGGCCCTGGGAAAGGAAGCGCTCGCCGTCATGTTGGATCTCCGCTTTCGTGAGCACTGGCCAGTGCAGCAAACTCTGCGCATCGATGGCGTCGGGGTCGCCGATGTTGCTGCGTTCGAGGTGTCCGCCGTAATGCGGGACGCGCTCGGTCGCGAACCGCACCAGGCGTCGCAACTGGCGGAACTGCTGCGCGGCAATCGCTGCAGGCGCGAGCCACTGCGAAACATCGAGCTGGAACTGGATCGCGAGCACCGCCTGGCCGTCGGTCGGCGGCAGGGCCGGCCAGGCAAACGCGGTGCTGCCCGGGAAGGGAATCCACGGGTGGGGTTCGATCATCTGGTGACGCATCAGCGGACGATCTCGGAGACGAACTCCTGGTATTTGCCGCCCGGCGCGCGCGGGATTTCGGTGACGCGCACGAAGTCGTAGTCGAACTCGTATCGCAGGGTGCGCGACAGCCCGGTCGCCAGCGCGGCCACCTGCTCGGGGGTCAGCGCGGTCGCGGCGACGTAGCGCACCTCGATGCGCGACGCGGTCTTCTGCACCAGTTGCCGTTGGGCGATCGGCGTGTCGAGCCAGAATTTTGGGCTGAGCAGCGGCCAGAAGCGGCGCCCGGTCGGGTCGACCGCCATGTTCGACGCCCGACCGGCGATCGCGCCGATCACCGGCAAGCCGCGACCGCAGGGGCAGGGCGCTGCCGCCTCGGCGTAGTCGCCGAGCTCGTAGCGGATCAAGGGCATGGCGAAGTTGTGCAGGTCGGTGACCACCACGCGTCCGGTCTCGCCGGCGGCGCAGGGTGTGCCATCGTCGCGCAGGATCTCGAGCAGAACCGACTCCGACTGCACGTGCAGGTGCTCGTGCTGCGGGCACTGCAGCGCCAGCGGGCCCAGTTCGCCCGCGCTGTAGGTGTCGAACACCGGCACGTTCCAGACCTCGCGCGCAAGCTTGCGCAGGTCCGGCGGCGGCTTGTCGGCGTAGGTCAGCAGCGCCCTGAGTTTCCGCGGCCGGCGCGCAGTGCGCACGCTTTCCTCGATCAGGGAACGCAGGTTGTGGCCAAGCGACAGCAGATAGTCCGGTTCCTCGCGGCACAGCCAGTCGAACTGCTCCGCCCGGTCGCGAGTGATGCTGTAGGTGCAGGAGGCGCCGGTGTCGAACGCCAGGCTGGTCGGGGGGCCCCAGTCGGCAAAGGTGGCGTGCTCGGCCGCTGGCCGGATCGCGCCCAGCCTGGCGCGCAAGTCGAGCCCGTACCAGAGCTGGCTGCGCAGGACGGCGACGGCGTGGTAGAGCAGGCCGGCTTCGGTATTGGCAACCTTTACCGGCTGCCCGGTCGACCCGGTGGTGCTGTTCCAGGTGACCGGGCCATGGCCGGGCGGCAGGCGAGTCGCGGTCAGGGCGTCGGCTGCCGAACGCACCTCGGCGCGGGTGAGGATCGGCCAGCGCGCGAAGCTCGTCGGCGTGACTCCGCCAATGGCGAAGATGCTGGCGCGCCTGAGGTGGCTGCGATAGAAAGGAACGCCGGCCACCGCGTGGCCGACCAACTCGCGCAACTGACGGAACTGATGCTGCGCCAGCATCTCGGCGCTCCACCATTGCGAGCGGTGCAGCTGGAACTGCAGCGCCAACAGGGCCTGGCCCGCCGCCGACGGCACGGCCGGCCAGCCGATCTCGGGCACGACGGTCGAGATCGGCAGCGCGTCAGCCATGCACGCGTTGACCAGCGAGTGTCGGCGAAAGACCCAGCAATCCCTTTAATTACCTGGGAGTTACGTCCTTGCGCGCGCCATAGGCGATCACGCCGTTGACAGAGCCGTTGACAGGGCCGTTGTTGCCGACAACCGTCCCCGATACCGAATACGCCATGCCGGCTCGCGCGGTGGCATTCGAAGACTGGTTTCCGGCGAGAAAGCCGCGTCCTTCGAAATTGAGGTTCGTCCCGGACTGGCCGCCAGACATCGACCCGGAGGCGCTAAAGCTGGAGTTGCTCACATAGAAGCCGCCGATCGACGCATTGTAG
The DNA here is from genome assembly GCA_031423955.1 of Burkholderiales bacterium. Classification (GTDB taxonomy): domain Bacteria; phylum Pseudomonadota; class Gammaproteobacteria; order Burkholderiales; family JAEUOS01; genus JAEUOS01. The sequence continues at coordinate 13,622 of JANPGJ010000042.1, read as the reverse complement.
GTGGCGGCGTTATCGAGCTTGACGCTGACGTCGAGATTCCCGTTCATGGCTCCGTAATTGACGGTCAGCCTGGAGTCGACACTTGCAGTGTTGCATATCACCGCACACGACGCGGTATGTCCGATTTGCGAGAATTCATAAATGCCGCTCGTGGGAAGGGCAGTAGCCGGCAGGCCGACGATATAGTGGAACGGGCCGTTGGCGGAGAGGTCGCGACCATTGCTATCCCTGCCACCGACCCAACGCCCCCACGCGATGATGCCGTCGTTGCCTTCCCCCTGTACGGTCGAGGTGCCCTTCGTCTGAGCCCATGGATTGGGGAAGAAACTATATCCCTCGAAACCGAACACTCCGCCACTCGGGCCGATTTGCACGTTTCCACCCGACAGGGAACTGCCCGGAGAGAAAGTGGGGCTCAGACTGCCGTTGTATGTGCCGGCAACCTCGGGGTAGAGGAAAAGCGTGCTTGCTGCGCCGGTGTTGAGCGTGGGGTTGGGGTCGTACATGCTGCTGAACATGGGTGCTCCGGATGCCCCGGCCTGGGCGTAGGCGATCACGCCATTGACGACACTGGAGTAGCCCTCGGCGAAAGGAGAGCCCTCGGACACGGTGAACGCCATGCCGGCGCGCGAGGCATTGTTGCCGGCGAAAAAGCCTTCACCCCGAAAGTACAGGCTTCCGAAGTTCTGCAAGTAGCTTCTGGCGCTGGCGGTGAATGCGTTGACCGGCGATGTGGGCCCGTTGGACAGCGCGGCGAAGTTGGAATTATTGCTGCTATACCCGAACTGCAAAGGGCCGCGAAATTCGGCCACTTCGTCATTGACTTTCAAAGTCGTCGCGTGGGCACCCGCCAGGTTGCCGAAGTCCACCTGCAGCTGGGCGCCAACGACCGATGCGCTGGAACATGCCCCGACGGCGCAAGCGGCGAGTCCGCCGATCATGTTGTAGGTCGCCGATCCGGCGGTGGGCATTACCGGCACCGGCGTACCGACCACATAGAACCAGGGGCTGCGGTTGGTGAGGTCGATGTCCTCGCTGCCTGAGCCCCCTTCCGAGTTGCTCCAGGTATATTTCGCGACACCGCCGGACCAGCCGCCCCAGGCGATCACGCCGTCGTTGCCGGCGGATTGGACGGACGCGCTGCCGCTGGAAATGGTATCCGTGTACGAATAACCGGGTGCGGAATAAATCGACGAATAAGACGTCAACGCCCCCGCGCCGTTCAGGGTCGCCGAGGTCTGTTCGTTCGGCGCCAACGGCGTCAGTACTTGTGGATTGTCATACCACGCCCCGTAATATCCCTTGTCAATGCTGTTGGTGACCGCGGCGATGCCCGCATTCGGCACCATGCCGGTGAGAATCGCCGGCGCGGGCGTCTGGGCGTCCTGCACCACATTGGTCTGGGTCGCGATTACCGTCGGCGTGCTGCCGCTGGGAGAGAGGAAGGGCTTTTCGTTGACCGTCTGCGGTGTCGAGTTCTGGCTGCCGACGCTGACACTGCGCCCGCCCGGAACCACCGTCGTGCCGGTCTGGTTGGTGACGGCGATGGAGCCGCCGGCGACGAACATGGTGACGCTGCCGCCTTCGTCATAGGTGATGGAATACTCGGTGCCGCGGATGCCGACGGTGGCGGTGGAGGTCTGCAGTTTGTAGCCGTCGCGATTGGTCCTGCCGATCAGCCCGGTGATGGTGCGCATGCCGCCCTTGAGCAGGCTCATTACCGCGTTTTCGTTCTGGCTGCCGCGACCCTCGAAGACGTAGTTGTCGATCTTGAAGTCGGTCTGCGGCTGCAGCGAAACAAACGCGCCGTCGGTGAAGCGCATTTGCGCGCGCCCGTTCTGGGTGCTGACGGTCTCGCCGACGCGCACTTCGGCGCCGCGGCTCAGGGGCCTGCTGCCGCCGCCCGGCGTCGACGCGGTGACGTTGCCGCTGGCGAAATCGACCCGCGCCGCGGTCTGCGCGAAGCTATGGGCCGGAAACGCCGCTGACAGCGCAACCGCGAGCAGGCGTTTGGGAAAATCGAGGTCGTTAGGCATTCTTGCCTCCCATGAAAACAAGTGCCGATACAAGCGGATCGGCAGGATGCTTCAAGTCTAATCTCTGCATATGCGCGGCGGCAAGTAAAACAAAGTCACGCGGCCGCCGGATGCCGGCGGCCGTTCAGCGGAAATCGTATCGCACCGTGGCCATCAACAGGTTGCGGCGGAAGGTATTGACCGCCCAACTCGACTTGTTTTCGGTCACCGTCAAGCTGGGATTGACCGACCAGTTCTTGGCGAAGGCGTAGCTGGCGCCCACGCGCAGGTTCCATTCCCTGTCGAGACGGGGATTGTTTCCGAACAGCAAAACGTTGATGGCGGCCGCCGGCATGCTGTAGTGCCGGTCTTCATAGGACAGGTTGGCGTTGGCCGTCAAGGCGGGTGAGAAGGTCATCTGCCCGCCAACGCGCGCGCCGAACATCTTGTGGCCGAATTCCGGGAAGGTGTCTTGCATCAGGCGCTCTTCGCCGGTATACAGTCCGGCGTAGACCGTCGGCAGGTACTTGACATCGATGGCGTTGGCCCAGGCCACGCCGACCAAGTTGCGATAGGCATTGCGGTCGGTCTGTGCCGGAACCCCGGGGCCGGGCGCCGTGGTGGCCAGGTTGGGATAGACGAGGCGGCTCGACTGCAGGTAGCCGACAACCTGCTGCGCCGGGGTTACCGCGTAGCGCCACTGCAAGAGGCCGCCGAAGGCATCGCGGAAACGGGTGTTGTCGACGTCGAATGTCTGGGCCTGCAGCGCCGCCGAGAATTCGTGGTCGCCGCGGACATGCACGACGCCGGCATTGGCGTCGATCGACCCGGTATCGAAAGTATCGATGCCGGCGATCCTGGTCGCGCCGACAAAGGTTTCGCCGCGTCCCGCGACGGAGTTGAAGCGCCGGTTGATATTCGCGCCGCCGGTCAACGACCATTGGTCGTTGAGGACGTAGCGGCCGGCGATCCCGCCGTTCAAGACCGTGAAGGTGTCGGAACGGCTGCTGGCGCCCGGGCTCAGGGTGAACAAACCGAACCCCGGGGCCGCGAAACCGCTCGCGCCGGTGGCGGTGTTCGCGTTCGTGTCGTAGCCGAAGCCCGCCTCGAGATAGCCGGTGACGCCGGAACGCTGGCTGCCCAAGCCCGCCTGCCTCTGGTCCAAAGCGCTCAGGAAGCGATCGATGGTGGCGGCGACTTCCGCCGGTGGCTTGCCCGCCTTGACCGCCTCGAACTCGGCGCGCGCCGCCTTGTTCTCGCCCATCAGGAAATACGCGCGGGCGATCTCGGCGCGCGCCTGCGGATGATCCGGCTGCACCCCGAGCACCCGCTCAAGGGCGAATACGGCGCGGGTGAATTCGCCGGCATCGATCGCGGCCAAGCCGAGCTGGTAGTCGAAGTCCGGATTTCCCGCGCGTTGCTCTTCCAGTGGCGCGAGAAGCTCGAATGCGCCTCTTCCTTTGCCTTTTTGATCGGCAATCAGCTGTTTGGCGCGGTCCAGGGTTGCATCCTGGGCAGATGCTGTCGGCAGGGCGAACAGGCTGGCGACGAGGACGGCAAGGGCGCAGAGTCTTGGTGACGACGTTGTCATGGTCTTGCTCAGTGTTGGCGTAGATGGTTGTGTTGCGGTGAAACTCGATCAGAAAGTCTACCTAACTGACTGAAAAATAGATAGTTTGAGGCTTGAATTTGAGATTGATGTCACTTTTTCGCAACGGATGCTATTCTTGCACGACCACTGAGGAGGCCCATGGAGCGCAAACCAAAACGGCGCACCCGCGAGCGGATCATCGAACTCACACATCGCCTGTTCAATGACTTCGGCGAGCCCAATGTCACCACCAGCATGATCGGTGACGAGATGAACATTTCGCCGGGGAATCTCTATTACCACTTTCGTAACAAGGATGAAATCCTCAACGCTATTTTCAACGATTTCGAACGTGAAATGGATACCCTGCTGGCGCTTCCGGTGAAGCGCCGGATTTCGGTTGAAGATGCGTGGTTGTTCCTGCATCTGGTGTTCGAATTGATCTGGAAATACCGGTTCATCTACCGCGACTTGAACGACTTGTTGTCGCGCAACCGGCTGATCGAAACCCATTTCAAGCGTATCCTCGAAGACAGCCTGAAGGTCGCACTGTCGCTGGTGCAGGGCATGCGCGATTCGGGTGAACTCAACGCGACTGACGCCGAATTGCTGGCGCTGGCCAACACCATCGTGCTGGTGGCGACCTACTGGCTGAGTTTCGAGTACGTGCGCAATCCGCGCAGGCCGATCGATGGCGCCGCCATGGGCCGCGGTGCGTATCATGCGATGAGCATGGTCGCGCCCTACCTTGCCGGCGATGCACGACTGCTGTTTGAAAAGCTGTCGCATGAATACCTGACTGTTTGAACCCCGGCTTTGTGTGGCATCGAGCCGCGCGAGCCTGACAACCTGGAGACAATCCGATGGCGAAGAAATCCGGCTGGGCCGCGTTTCCGTATCCCGAAAAGGCTTATGAATACTCGGCCACATCGATCAGGAAGGCATGGGAGCGCCTGCATCGTGGCGACTGTGAACCGCTGCCAAAGGACGCCGCTGCGCTTGACGCGTGGATCGCGTTTCACGCCGGTGATTTCGGCGGTGCGATCGAAGCCGGCCTGGCAGCCGGGGGCCCCGGCTTGACCGCAGCCAACAAGGCGGCCTGCATCTATGCCAATTACCTTGAAGAAGACGACAAGAAAAAACTCAAGCTGTATGAAGAGGTGGCGGGCCGCTGCGAAGCGCAGCAAAAGGCGGATGCGAAGAACATCAACGCCCATTACCTGCATGCCTACGCGCTCGGGCGCTATGCACAGGGCATTTCGATCGTCAAGGCCCTGAAAGACGGCATTGGCGAGAAAGTGAAGAATTCATTGACGACAGCAATCAAATTGGCACCCAAGCACGCTGACGCGCATATCGGCCTGGGCACTTACCATGCGGAGATCATCGACAAGGTCGGCGCGATGATTGGCGGCCTGACCTACGGCGCGAAAAAGGAAACCGGGCTTGCCATGTTCGAGGCCGCGTTGAAGCTCAATCCGGATTCCGCGATCACCCGCATCGAGATGGCCAACGGGCTCATCATGATGTTCGGCAAGTCGAAGATGAAAGAAGCCGAAAAGCTGTACGCCGATGCGGCGAAATGCAAGCCGGTCGATGCGATGGAGCGCCTCGACGTGGAAACGGCCAAGGCCGAACTCGAGGACTGACAAACGTCGCGTGCGAGCCAGGGCGCGAACATTTGCGTTGCCGGTCCAAAAGCCAGTCCGGCGTGCCCATTGTGCCGATGTTCTCCGCGCGGCTCGCGCAACCGCTCCCCTTGGGCGCGCAATATCAGGCTTGCGACCGGTGCATGCCTCCAACGCCGCGCCCGCTGGCGATCCGGCGATCCGCCGGCGCAATCACTTGCCGCAATCATTTGCCGGTTGTTGCGGCGAACGCGATCCAGTCGCCAGTGGCGATCGGGCGATCCAGTTTCATCACTGCCGGGTTGGCAACGTAAACCTGGCACTCGATCAAGTTGCCGTCGATCACCTGAGCGGTGCCATAGACGCGGTAGTACTCGCCGGCAGGATGGGCCGCCGTGGCGATTTCCTCAAGCGCATGCAGCGGTACCCAGCCCGCCTTGGGAATCGCATAGAGCTCGCCATTGACCCATCCGGCGGCGGCATCGGTCACCAGCGCCGGATAGCTGCCCAGATCGAACAGGCGGCCGCGCATGCGTGCATTCGCCACCTTGACGGCGGTCGGCAGGAACCGTGCCATGTCGTTGCTGCCGCCCTGGCGCAAAGTGCCGTAGACGAACAGCAATTGTTCGGGTGCCGCAGGTTTGGTCATGAGCCGTGCGCGCCAAACAAGTCCTTGACTTCGAGTCGGTCAGCCGCCCGAGGCCCGCAGGCGCTTGAGCATGCCGCCTTTGCGAATGCCGGGTGGCGGCGCGCCGTTCGCGGCTGGTTCGCCGATTGTTTGCCTGACCGTTTGCGGCCTGGTCGATTTCGCGGCAGCCTTTTGCCTGGCCGGGGGCGCAGCGATAGCGGTTTTACCAGCGGGTGCGGGCCTGACCCGTGGTTTTCGGGCGCTGGCTTTCGTTGCTGCCGGCGCTGCCGGGTCGACCGCATCCGAACCGGCTTGCCTGGCGGCCTGCGCGTCGGCCGGCGCAGCGCCGTGCAGCAGCAGGTAAAACACCAGCTTTTCGAATTCGGGCAGAAAGCCGCTGACGATCTCCGACGGTTCCGGCACGAACTTGCGGTCGGTGATGAGCCCGAACTGCACCTGGTTGTTGTAGGAAAGAATCGACACTCCGATGCCGATGTCGCCTGATTGCGGCACCCAGAACATCTGCTGCGAAAGCAGGTTGCCGGCCATGTACAAGGGCTGTTGCGGGCCCGGCACATTGGTCATGACTGCCGAAGCCTTGGTCGAAAACATGTCCAGCACCTGCTTTTGCATCGGTCGCGGCAGAAAGCCGACCGCGCCCAGGATGCCCATCGAAATCATCGCCTGGTAGGAGTTTTTCAATTCATCCATGCGGCGCTTGACCTCGAACAGGCGCACGAACGGGTTCTCGATGCCCACCGGCAGGGTCAGGAGCACCAACCCGAAGTGGTTGCCGAGCTTGTGCTCCTGGCCGCGCGGCCGCAGGTTCACCGGCACCATGCCGCGCACCTCCACGCCATCAGTCGATTCGCCTTTGGCACGCAAATAGGCGCCCATCGCGCCGGCGCAACAGGACAGCAGGATGTCATTGACCGAAACCCCCAGCACCTTGCACACCGACTTGATATCGGCCAGCGGCATCGGCGTGCTCCATGCCACCCGCTTGACCGCGGAAGGTTTGCCCTTGAAACGGGTGACCGAATCCGCAGGAAGCAAGGCCAGCGCCGCCAACTCGGTGGTCACATCGGCGGCGACCTTCGCCGCATCCGCGATGCGGTCGGGGTGCGATAACACGTCCTGGTACTTGCCCCAGAAGTCGCTCGACATCGCCAGAGCGCGCGCGGCGGCGTCGCCGATCGGTTCATACAGGCTTGCCAGCAGGTCGCGCTCGCCGTCGGCTTCCCGGCGCGCCGCGCGCCGTTCGCGGGCGCGCTTCATGGCGGCGGGCTCAACCCCTTCTTCCGGCGCATCCACCGCTTCGTCGGTGAGCGAATACATCACGCCGATCAGCGAAATGCCGTCGGCGATGCAATGGTGGATGCGGATGATCATCGCGCTGCCGCTGACACCCTGGTCTTCGTAGTTCTCGACCACGGTCATGGTCCACAAGGTCTTGTTGTGGTCGAGTGACTGGGTTGCCAGCGCCGCGGCAAGGCCTTCGAGCGCCGGCTTGCCGCCGGGCGCCGGCAGGTTGACGCTGTGCACGTGATTGTCGATGTCGAAATGCTCGTCATCGACCCAGTAAGCGCCTGAGGCGTCCTGCACCACGCGCTGGCGGAATCGGTTGTAACGCAACAGCCGGTGGGTCAGTGTGCGTTTCAGGCGCGCGATGTCCATCGGGCCTGCGAACATCATGACGCCAACGATCATCATCAGGTTGGTTGGCGCATCCATGCGCAACCAAGCGGTATCGACGCTCGACATGCGCTCGCGATTCTTGATCTCGCCGGCCATTTCCATCGCGTTGCCGGCCAGCTTTTCGAGAACGTCACGGTCCAGCGGCAGGTACTGCGCGATCCGGTCAAGCGGCAGGTTGCCAGCCCATTTGAGGACTTGTTCGAGAACTGTCATTTGCCGGGGTCTTCCGCCGAATTTGTCGTCGCGGCATGGTAGCAGCAAGCTGCGCTGCGAAAGGCGCCCGCGCGCGCCGCCGGTCTGGTCGCCAGTTGGGCTAAACTTTCGCAAACACGCTCAACGCTGCCGCACCGTTTCGACGACCCGTTGCAACAGCCGTCGCAAGGCGGCAGTCCAGGCGCCAAGACGCGCGCTGCAACCGAAGCGTCCGCACCCAACCACCGTCAGGAGACAGCATGTCCGACCTCAAGAAGAATTTCGAAGCAGCGGTAGCACAATCGAAGGAATTGCCGGAAAAGCCGGACAACAAGACCCTGCTCGAAATCTATGGCCTGTACAAGCAGGCCACCGAGGGCGAGCCGACGGCTAAGCGGCCCGGCTTCACCGACATGGTCGGGCGCATGAAGTTCGATGCCTGGGCAGCGGTCAAGGACAAGAGTGCGGATGAGGCGATGCAGGAATACATCGATTTGATCGAATCGCTCAAGTAGGCGCGCACGAACGTGATTGCCCGCAGCGCCTGACTATGCGCTGTTGCGCCAGCGCCGTCAGGCCTTTTTCTTCGCGGCTTTCTTCGCCGGCGCCGGCCCGCCGAAGACACGGTCAAGATTGTCTTCAATGTGGCTTTCAAATGACGATTTGAAGGCGGACAGCAGGAGGCCCAGCTTGGCGTGGATCTCCACCGAAGCGCGCCCGAGGGTCAAGGTTCCGTTGACCCCGGCGCGCTTGAAGTGCAGGGTATCGCCCTGCCATTCCGATTCGAGATCGAACTTGTCGGCCAACTGATCGGCGAATTGATCGGCGGCTTCGCGCGCCTTCTTAAGCGGCATCGCATGGGTGCGCGCAATGTGGATGTCAGCCATCGTGGGGTCTCCGTGCCTGGTCTATGTCTTGAGCTTGTGATCGAGGGTCACGCGGCTTCCAGCCCGCGGCGATACTGGATCGCCTCGGCCACATGTGCCGCCGAGATCGCATCGGTAGCGGTCAGGTCGGCGATGGTGCGCGCCACCTTCAGGACGCGATGATAAGCGCGTGCGGTCAGGTTCAGGCGTTCAATCGCCTGGCGCAGCAGCTTTTCCGCCGCGGCATCCGGCCGGCAATGGCGATCGATATCGGCAACCTCGAGCCGGCTGTTCGGTTTGCCCTGGCGCACCGCCTGTAAATCGGCGGCTGCCGCTACCCGGCTCCGGACCGTCGCGCTGGATTCCCCGGCGGCAGGTGCGATCAGCTCATTCTCACGCAGTGCCGGCACCTCGATCTGCAGGTCGATGCGGTCGAGCAGGGGGCCGGAAATGCGGCCGCGGTAACGCGCCACCTGATCGGGCGTGCAATGGCACTTGCCCGAAAAGTGCCCGAGATATCCGCAGGGGCACGGATTCATCGCTGCCACCAACTGGAACTGCGCCGGAAAGTCGGCCTGACGCGCGGCCCGCGAGATCGTGATGCGGCCGGATTCAAGCGGTTCACGCAGCACTTCGAGCACCTTGCGTTCGAATTCCGGCAGTTCGTCCAGAAACAGGATGCCGTGGTGCGCAAGTGAAATTTCGCCCGGGCGCGGATGGCCACCACCGCCGACCAGGGCCACCGCCGAAGCAGTGTGGTGCGGGTTCCTGACCGGCCGCAAGCCAAAGGACTCGATGCGGAAGTTCCCGGTCACGCTCTGCACCGCCGCCGCTTCCACAGCCTCTTCGTTGCTCATCGCCGGCAACACACCGGCCAGGCGTGAGGCGAGCATCGATTTTCCGGTACCCGGCGGGCCCGACAGCAGGATCGAGTGGCGGCCTGCCGCTGCGATCTCCAGAGCGCGCTTGGCCTGTGCCTGACCCTTCACATCCGCCAGATCCGGATAGCTGGCCGGGAAGGCGGGTATGGAAGCCTGTTGTTCCGAAAGGGCTGCCTGCCCGGCGAGATGGGCGCACACCTGAAGCAGCGAATCGGCCGGCAGGATCCGGGCGGTCCCTGCCAGGGCCGCCTCGGCGGCACTGGCGCGCGGCAACACGAATGCGCGTCCCGCCCGGCCGGCGTTCAGGGTCATCGCAAGTGCGCCGCGAATCGGCCGCAGGTCGCCAGTCAGCGACAGTTCGCCGGCGAACTCGTAGGCGGATAGTTGGTCCGCCGGGATTTGCCCGGACGCCGCCAGAATACCGAGCGCGATCGGCAAATCGAAGCGCCCGGATTCCTTCGGCAGGTCGGCCGGTGCAAGGTTGACCGTGATGCGGCGCGAGGGAAACTCGAAGCGCGCGGTTTGCAAGGCTGCGCGCACGCGGTCTTTCGATTCCTTGACCTCGGTGTCGGGCAGGCCGACGATGGTGAAAGTCGGCAAGCCGCCGGCCAGATGCACTTCGACGGTAACTTCCGGCGCCAGCATGCCGTCTAGCGCACGCGACTTCAGGACTGCGAGGCTCATGTATTTGCCAACGCTTGAGCAATGGCTGCGATCACCTTGGGCGGCAACGTTAGTCCGAACTGACCGAGCGTTCGAGTTCGGCCACACGGGCTTCGAGGCTGGCGAGCTTCTCGCGGGTACGCGCCAGAACCTGCGACTGCACATCGAACTCTTCGCGCGTCACCAGGTCGAGCCGCGACAAGGATGAACTCACAAGGGTCTTGATCCCCGCCTGCAACTCGACTGCCGGTGTCTGATGCAGAAACGACACAATGCGCGCATTCAGGTCTTCGATAAATTTGGCGTTCATTTGATACCCCTGTACGATGCGAATTCTGCTTTAGGCTAGATAAAGATGAGAGTCTCCCCGACTCTGCCGGGGAGACCGAAAAAGTTTGACGTTTACGCAAGTAGTCCATCAGCGAAACTTCGAAACGTGAGCCGCCAAGCACACGAAGAAGAGAATCACGATGGACAAGTATGCAAGCTTAAGCTACTCGAAATGAGAGTGCAAATGCCAGTCTTGTCCAACGAGGTGTGAGCGACTTGATGGAGCGCGTGCGAATTGGCATGCAGCGTATCGCCCGTAAATTTGTAGTTACTTTCTCCACTTTGCAAGGAAATATGATGCGCAAGCTTCTACTCGCCACGGCTATGTCCGCTGTGTTCTTTTTCCCGTTGGCCAGCACGACAGTGCACGCGCAAAGTGCTGCAGCGCCCGGGTCACCGCATACATTGACCGGCAACATATCGTTCACCAGCGACTATCGTTTCCGTTCGATTTCGCAGACATACAAAGGGCCTGCCCTGCAAGGCGGCTTCGACTATTCCCATTCCAGCGGGCTGTACGCAGGCACCTGGGCTTCGAACGTCAGCGGCAACCAGTTTACCAATGGCGCGGGTCTGGAATGGGACTTCTACGGTGGTTGGAAGAAGGAGTTGCTCACCAATTTCACGCTTGACATGGGCTTGTTGTCCTATTGGTATCCCGGAGCGCGTTACAACAGTGCGGGCGCGGGCGGCAACACTCCTTCCGGGAAATTTAGCTACACCGAAATCTACATTGGCGCAAGTTGGAGGTGGTTCACGGTCAAGTACAACTATGCGACCAGCGACTACTTCGGCCTGAACACCGGGACCTTGTTCCGTGCGAACTTCGGCTCCGCGTTCGCCGGGAATGCCACTTTCTGCGGCACCAATTCCGCAGGCCAGGCCACCGGCAACACCAGTGGGCTCGCAGGCCTGACCGGCAGCTGCATCGACACCAATCGCGGTGGCTCACGCGGAACGGGTTATCTCGAACTGTCAACGGCCCATCATCTGGGTGGCGGCTGGGGCATCAACGGCCACGTCGGCGTCTTGCGCGTCAAGAATTTCAGCGAATATAACTACACCGATTACAGGCTGGGCGTAACCAAGGATTTCGGCAGCGGCTTCACCCTCGAAGCGGCACTGGTCGGCAACAATGCAAAAACGGCGTTCTACACTGGTGCCGACGGTGGCCGCCTCGTGACGCCTACGAACACGAAAAACCTGCGCAACGACACCTTGGTCTTGACTGTAACCAAGACCTTCTAAACGCTTGATACCCGTCGAGGCGCCGTCCTGGGTGGTTCTTTCTCGCGGGACTCCGTGCTTACTGCGCAATTTCGGTGCGATCGCCCATTTTTGGGGCGACAACGCTGCGCCGTCCGTCACAAAGCGGCTGCGTCACAAAGCGGCTGCGTCACAATTCCGCGTGGCGCCCGCGCCATGTGGTTGGCATGGAAACTGCTTTTCTCCGATAGGGAAAATATTCTGGCAACAAGCACCGTAACCATCGTTGGCCAGCCGTCTCCGTGCCAATTCAAACTCCCGAACTCTCGCCTCAATCATCGAGGTCAAAGTAAGTACGATTCACGTCAACCCACATTCAAAGAGATCTCATTGCCATGCATAAGACGATTCTGCAGATCCTGCTCGCTGCAACCATTGCTACCCCTGGCCTCGTCGGCGCACAGCAGCCCGTCGCACCGGCCGAAGCAAAAGATGAAGGTTTGAAACTCGGAATCTTCGACGTTTCCGGCTACCTTGACGCGTCGTACAACAACCTTTCACGGAGTGCGCTCTTCACCAGCGGAACGCAGAGCCGTGTGTTCGACATCGAGCGCAACGGATTCGCCTTGCGGCAAGCTGCCGTCACATTCGCACATCAGCCTAAGGAAGGACTGGGCGGCCTGATCAACCTGATAGCGGGTAAGGACGCCGATCTCGTCGCGTCCTACAAGACCGACCCAAGCAACGGCAGGGGGTGCAACGTTGTCACGGGCTTGAACGCCGACGGCACCAAGTGCAGCCGTGACCGCTTTGATGTGACGCAGGCGTTCGTGCAGTATGGGGCTGGACCTTTCAGCGTGATGGCCGGGAAATACGTCACGTGGGCTGGTGCGGAAGTGATCCAGAGCACCGCCAACACGAATTTCTCACGATCAATCCTGTTCGGCTACGCGATCCCTTTCGCGCACACGGGAGCGCGCGTGTACTACGACGTCACCGATACTTTTCAGTTGATGGGTGGCGTCAACCAAGGCTGGGACGTTATCTCTGACACCAACTCGTCAAAGGCGTACGAGATCGGGTTCAATTATTCCCCGACCAAGGCGATCAATATCCATCCGATGTTTCACAGCGGCAAGGAGCGCGTCGGCGGACTGGTCAGCAACGGGGCGGAAGGGACTCGCAATCTCTTCGATCTGGTGGTTACCGTCAACGCCACAGACAAGCTGACATTCGTCGTCAACTATGATCACGGGACACAAGCGAATGCCGCTACCTTCGCTCCGTCCGGTGCGTCGAAAGCTGTCTGGTCGGGCTGGGCCGGTTACCTGAACTATCAGTTCAACGACAAGTGGAAGCTTTCGGTTCGAGCTGAAGATTTTAACGACCGGGATGGTTACCGGACTGGCGTTGTCCAGAAATGGAAAGAGGCGACGCTCTCGGTGACCTGGTTGCCGACGAAGCCGATTGAGTTGCGTGCGGAAGTACGCCGTGACCGCTCGAACGTCGCGTCGTTTCTCGACCGCGATGGCGTCACCGGGCGTAACAACGCCCACTCTTTCGGTTTGCAAGCCTTGTACAAGTTCTAACGATCATCGCGATGATCGTCAGGCCTTTAGACCAAAGAGATCGTGGGCGGAAGGGGAAGGGGTGAGGTCGCGCACGCTTTTGGCAGCTTGCCCCTGCCCCAAGCTAACGGGACCTGCCGAACTGACTCGCGCCGCGCATTGCTTCCATCGCGAGCGGACGTCAGACAGGCCGTGTGCGACTTGTCGCCTTCAGGTGAGCACGATCACAGATTGTGATGGTGTTAGGTTGGATTTTGGTCAAGCAACGTGATGGATGTGGGGTGATCCCCCTCAGGGTACTTGAACAAACGGACCCTTTGGGGGAGTCTCCGGTTACCAAGCCAAGAGACCGCCCA
>JANPGJ010000041.1:0-35967 GCA_031423955.1 Burkholderiales bacterium | reverse complement strand
GAGCACGAGCACTGGGGCGCCGCGGCGCGGCCGCTGAAACTGGACTGAACCTGAATCGACAGGCCGCGCGCCGGCCGGCGCGCGGCGAGCCATCCTCCAACTTGCCGTAGGCCATGCCAAACAGATCCCAGGTCTTGCCGTTCCAGCGCGCCAGTTGTTCCTGCTCGAGCGGATAGAAGTCATTCGGTCCGGTCTTGACGCGGATGCCGGGCAGCAGCATCGGTGAAACCATGTCCAGGCTGGCGGCCTGTTTCATGACGTTGGCGCGCGTGAGGGTGTTGCCTGCCTGCTTCAGGACCTGCACCAGCGTCTGCGCCACCGTATAACCGTAGACGTTGAAGTTGTCCTTGAGGTTGCCCTGCGGGTGGTACTTGCCCATCCACGCCAGCCATTCCTTGTATTCCGGCGTGTTTTCCCATTGCGGATCGGTCGGGTCCTTGAGGTAGAAGGCCGAGATGACACCGATGCCGTTTTCCGCACCCGCCGGCACCATCACCGACCCGGCCGCGTTGGAAACGCTGTTGAGGTAATGCAGCGGCTTCCAGCCGATCTCGGCGGCCTTCTTGATGGCCTGGGCGGCGAATTTCGGCGTGGTAACGTTGAAAAAGGTGTCGGCGCCCGAGGCCTTCAGGCTCACCATCTGGCTGTCCACCGTGGGGTCGGTGACCTCATAGGTGACCTCGGAGACGATCATGGTCTTGGCCTTGGCACCAAGACCGTCCTTGAAGCCCTTGACATAGTCCTTGCCGTAGTCGTCGTTCTGCATCAGGATGCCGATCTTTGCGCCAGGCTTGGTCTCGAGCAGATGGGACGCGTAGATCTTGCCTTCAGACTGGTAGTTGGGTTGCCAGCCCATGGTCCACGGGAAATTCTTCGGATCACCCCATTTGGTGGCGCCGGTGGCAACGAACAATTGCGGCACCTTCTTGGAGTTCATGTACTTGTGGATCGCCGAGTTGGGCGGCGTGCCCAGCGGCTGAAACAGCAACAGGACCTCGTCCTCCTCGACGAGCTTCCTCGCCATCTCGACGGTCTTGGCCGGGTTGTAGCCGTCGTCCACCGAGATGTACTTGATCTTGCGGCCATTGATGCCGCCCTCGGCGTTGATCTTGTCGAAATAGGCGCCAATCGCCTTGCCAATCGCGCCGTAGGCGGAAGCCGGTCCGGAGTAGGGATTGATGTTGCCGATCTTGATCTCGGTATCGGTGGCGCCGGGATCGTATTTCTTCTGCGCATGCGCGGGCCCGCCAAGCGTCGCGGCGACGAGACCGGCCAGTGAAAGTTTGAGTGCGGTACGACGAGTGCCTTGTCTCATGATGCTCTCCTTTGAAGATATGAAAAACCATGACGCCGCGATCACTTTCGCCGCGCACGCGCCTTGCCTTGCCACAACCACAGCTTGCGCCCCAGTCCGGCCACCCCACCCGGCATAACGTACATGAAGACGATCAGGAATACACCGTAGATCGCCCACGGCGCCGATTTCGAGATCTGGTCGGCGATGTTGGGCACGAACTGGATGAAGATGGCGCCAAAGATCGCACCGGGAATCGACGCCAGCCCGCCAACAACCAACCCGACCAGGAAAGTGATCGACAGGAACGACGAGAAGCTGTCGGGGGCGACGAAGGCCACCACCACCGCGCTCATGGCGCCGGCCACGCCGGTGAATGCCGCCGATACGCCAAAGGCCATCGACTTGAATACCGGCAGGTTGATGCCCATCGCGGCGGCCGCCACCGGGTGGTCGCGGATCGCGATCAATGCCCTCCCGACTCGCCCGTGCAACAGGTTCCAGGCGATCAGGAACATCAGCAGGGTCACGCCCAGGCTGACAAAGTACAACCAACGATCATCGTTCAGCGCTGTGCCGAACAGTTCAAACTCAAATGGCGGCTCAGGCTTGGTCAGCACGATGCCCTGCACGCCGCCGGTCCAGTCTTCGATTTTCTTGTGCTTCAAGAGTTGCGGCGTGGCAAGCGCAAGCGCCAGCGTGGCCAGCGCCAGATAATGCCCTTCCAGACGCAGGGCCGGGAAGCCCATCAGGAAGCCGACCGCGAAGCACGCCAGCGCCGCCGGCAGCAGGGTGCTCCAGTACGGCAGGCCGAACTTGTCCATCATGATCGCCGCGCAATAGGCGCCGACGGCATAGAAGGCACCATGGCCCAGCGAGATCTGGCCGTTGAAACCGGTCAGGATGTTGAGACCCAGGATCGCAACCGCGTAGATCAGGACCAGATTGAACTGGAACACGCGGTAGTTCTTGACCAGGAACGGTGCGATCACCAGCACCGCAGCGCCCAGCAGGACCAAAGCGATCCACGCGCTGCGCGGCAGGCCGACGCGCTGATTGCCGCCCACTGCCGGATTCGACGGCGCGTTCATACGCGGGTCACCACGGTTTTGCCGAACAGGCCGTTGGGCTTGACCGTCAGGATCGTGACAATCAGGATCAGCGCCATCGTCAATTTGAGTTCGGTGCCGATCACGTAGGCACCGAGCAGGTTTTCCAGCACCCCGACAATGAAGCCGCCGACCACCGCTCCCCACGGATTGTCGATGCCACCCAGCAGCGCCGCCGCAAAGCCGTAGAGCAGGATGCCGCCCATCATGTTGGGGTCGAGGTAGACCACCGGCGCCACCATCATGCCGGCGACCGCACCGATCGCCGCCGACATGCCCCAGCCCAGACCGAGCATCCACGACACCCGGATGCCGACCAGGCGTGCCGACTCCGGGTTCTGCGCCGCCGCGCGCATCGCCAGGCCGATCGGCGTGAAGCGCAGGAACGAATAGAGCAGCCCGAGCACCACCAGCATGACGGCGACCGAACCGAGGTCGTGACGCGAAATCAGCCCGCCGGCGGCGGCAGCTTTGGGAAACGGGCTGGGAAAAGCCTTGATCGTGTGGTCAAAAATCCAGCCGGCCAGCGAATTGAAGATCACCAGCAAGCCGATGAACACGATCACGTTGGTCAGGACCGGCGCTTTTTCGACCGGCCGCAGGATGATGCGCTGGATCGCCAGCCCGCCGACAAACGAGATCAGCACCGTGGCCAGAAATGCCCACCAGTAGGGCCAGCCCGACTGCAGCAGCGCCCACGCGATGTAGGTCGAGAACATCGCCATCTCGCCCTGTGCGAAATTGATGTGGTGGGTCGATTGGTAGATCATCACCAGCGCCAGCGCCACCGAAGCGTAAATGCCGCCACTGGCAAGGCCGGCAAGAACCTGCTGCATCAGCGCTTCCATAATTGCCTCATAACCAGATGCCCGCCTTTTCGTAGCCCTTGAAAGTGAAATCGCCTGGCTCCGCCAGCGATTTCATGCAAATCAGTCCCGACAAAAGTAGGTTTTCACTTTTGTCGGCTCAACTAATATCCCAAGTAAGCCTTGCGCACCGCCTCGTCACGGCGGATCTCGTCGCTCGGGCCGGACAGCGCGACGCGCCCGGTCTCCAGCAGGTAGGCGTGGCTGGCCAACTCCAGCGCCAGCGAGGCGTTTTGCTCGACCAGCAGCATGCTGACTTTTTCCTCACGGTTGATCTCCGCCAGGATCTCGAAAATCTCGGCGACGATCAGCGGCGCCAGACCGAACGAGGGTTCGTCGAGCAGCAGCAGGCGCGGCTTCAACATCAGCGCGCGGCTGATCGCCAGCATCTGCTGCTCGCCGCCCGACAAGGTGCCGGCCTGCTGCGCTCGCCGTTCCTTCAGGCGCGGGAAGCGCTGGTAGGCACGCTCCATGTCGGCGCCGGCGGCCGCCTTGTCGCGCCTGGTGTAGGCGCCGAGTCGCAGGTTGTCCTCCACCGACAGCGCGCCGAAGGTGCCGCGGCCATCCGGCACATGGGCCACGCCCAGGCGCACTACATCTTCGGTGGCGTGGCCATCGATCTGCTTGCCGTCGAAGCGGATCGAACCGCGGGTTTTCACCGCCTGGCACAAGGCGCGCAAGGTGGTGGTCTTGCCGGCGCCATTCGCGCCAAGAAGCGCGGTGATGCCGCCTTCCTCCAGATCGAAATCGATGCCGAACAAGGCTTGGGTGGCGCCGTAGAAAGCTTCCAGCGAGCGCACTTCAAGCAGCCTGGGCATTGGCCGCCTCATGCTTCCTGGGTGTGCCCAGATAGGCTGCGATCACTTCCGGATGGGCCTGGATTTCGGCCGGCGTGCCTTCAGCGATCTTGCGCCCGAAATTGAGCGCAACGATATGGTCCGACACCGCCATCACCAGGCTCATGTGATGCTCGACCAGCAGCACGGTGAGCTTCAACTTGTCGCGCAGGCTTTTGATCAGGCTCGCAAGGCCGTCCAGTTCCTCATGGTTGAGCCCGGCGGCAGGCTCGTCGAGCAACAGCAGTTTCGGTTTCGATGCGAGCGCACGCCCGAGTTCGACGCGCTTCTGGACGCCGAACGGCAAATCGCCGGCCGGACGATCGGCTACCGCGGTCAGGTCCAGAAGGTCGAGCACACGGTCGGCATCAGAGGCCAGGCGCTGCTCTTCGACCCGCACCCGCGGCAGCCGCAGGGCACTGGTCAGGAACCCGGCATGCGAACCGCTGTGGGCACCGACCATGATGTTGCTGCGCACCGAAAGGGTCCGAAACATCGCCAGGTTCTGGAACGTGCGACCGATGCCCAGGCCGGCGATCGCATGCACCGGGCGATTGAGAAGCGACTGCCCCTCGAACAGGATGTCGCCGGATGCCGGTTCGTACAGGCGCGACAGGCAATTGAACAGGGTGGTCTTGCCGGCGCCGTTGGGGCCGATCAGCCCGCACACGATGCCGGGCGCCACCTCGAAGCTGACCGCATCGAGCGCGATGATGCCGCCGAAGCGCACGCCAACTCCCTGCACACTGAGCAACGCCTGTTGGTCCACCGCGCCTGGCCTCCTGGTTTCGCTGCGTGCAATGCCCACGCCTCGCGCTTGCGCCGCGAATGTAACCGATCTATTCCGCAGCGGCCTTGTGCGCTGCGGCAGAGCCCGGCGTGAACCGCCACCTGCTTCTCAGCGCCAGTCGCCAACCAGATTGAATGGCGCCCAGAAGAAAGGATGCTCGAAGCGCGCATCGCGGCTGACCGCGAGTTGCGCCCGGCGGATCGCCTCGCGCGGATTGACCGCGCGCATCTCCTTGTAGAAGTTGGTCATGATGATCTCGGTCGACTCGTCGGCCACCGGCCACAATGACAGCACCA
The DNA here is from genome assembly GCA_031423955.1 of Burkholderiales bacterium. GTDB lineage: Bacteria > Pseudomonadota > Gammaproteobacteria > Burkholderiales > JAEUOS01 > JAEUOS01. Next base: position 30,776 of record JANPGJ010000041.1, on the reverse strand, counting down.
GGGCCGGCGCACCGGCGGCCAGGAATGAGCGGGTGAAACCCCAGATTTCGTCGCCCCGCGTGATGCGCGACATTCCCGACTCGCACGCCGACAGGGTGATGAGCGAGGTGTTCGAAAAGTCGAGCTTGTAGATTTCGTGCGCCTCGACCGCACCTGCGACACCGCTTTCGGGCGCAAGCCGGACCCGCGAGTACAGCGGGTCGAGCGCATCGAACTCGGCGTGCGCGGCGATATGCACCATCGCGTGCCGTGGCGACTCCGCGACAAAGCGCGGCTTGCTGGCTTCGGCGTGGAGAAAAGTCAGGGTGTCGGGGTAAGCAACCTTGATGTTGTTGACCTCCCGCTCGGCGCCCGGCAAGGCCAGCGAGTCGCTGCCAAGGTCAGGATTGCCGAATGCCACGATTTTCATCGAGCGAATTGCATCGCGGGTGCGAACGATGTGCGCTAGCGAGTCCAGGGAAGGCGCATAGGCAATGGCGTGGCTCTGGATCAGGTAGCGCTCGCCGTTCCACAGCGCCTGGAATGGCAGATGATGCAGGACATCATGCGGAATGACGATCAGGTTGCTGTCTGCCGGCAGCCCAAGCGGCTTGACCAGAACCTCATGCAGGCGCGCACTGCGTTCCCGAACCTGCGGTGAGCGCTCGACGATCGCCGCGCGCATGCGCTGCACGTCCTGCCGCAGCTGGTCGCGGGTGATCGCGAGCTTGACCGCCCGCAGGCCGCCCTTGTCGCGCACCCAGGCGACGGTGCGGTCGTGGGCAACGAAATAGACCACCAGTGTTTCAGTGGCTCCGACAACATCGGCCGGGCTGACGCTCTTGCCGTCGGCACCGATGGCAGGCGCGGTCTTGGCGAAACTGCCTGCGGGCACGCGATCCCGTACCTGGTCACTCAGCGCTCGCGCCCGCGACGCTTCGGCGACGTCGAATGCGCGCTGATGGTCGCCGCTGTCGATCAGGGCGGCGACCGCGCGCGCAAACACCGCCTCCATCTCGCCGAACAGTCCGGTGCGGAATTCCTCGCTGTGAAACCGCGCCCGCAGCCCGCTGGCTGCAGTGGTCGCCTCGAGCAGCAGCTTGATCGCGGCCTGCTGATCGCCTTTCGCCAACAGCGTGCGCGCCTCGCCGTCACGTGCCCAAACCCGGTGATAGGCGCCATCCTCGCCAGTTGCGCCTTGCCCGTATTCGCGAAAGCGCGCGACCGCCTCGTCATGATTGCCCTGACGCAGCGCCAGTTCGCCGCCCAGGCGCGCGATCATTTCGCGAATCGGGCTCTTCGAGTACGACCTGACCTCCTGATACATCGCCAATGCTTCGGGGATTCGCCCGGCCAGCATCAGCGCATTGGCCAGCGCCGTGCGCACGATGATGCGCCCGTCGACCGAGGTATTCTTGTCCGCTTCGCGATAAGCTTCGATGGCCTTGGCGAAATCGCCCCGGCGCAGCGCCACATCACCGAGGGTCTTGTTGGCGGAAACCCGCACCAGCGCGTAGTACCACTGACCGGCGTTGTGGCCGAGCGCCTCGGTGGCGAATTTTTCGGCGAGTTCCAGGTTGCCCGCGTAACTGAACGCCCGCGCCATGTCGATCTTCGCCAGGGCCAGCGCCGGCGGCCCCACCGCCTCTGCTTCCCCTTGCAATATCGAGGCGCCAGCGGCGCGCACCGCTTCGCGGAAATTGCCCTTTTCGCTCAGCTGGAACGAAACAGACTGGTTGCTTTTCCAGGTGCCCGTATATGGGGTTGTGGCAGCGGAGATCCTCGCCTCGGCGGTGATGCGGGTGACGGAATCGGCATCCTCAAGCAAGGCCTTCGCGACCTCCGGAGTCAGGCGCCTGACCGGATTGGCGGATTGCGCGAACGAGCCGGACGCCAGAACCCAGCACAACATGAGCACTGTCAAACGCCGGTAGCGAAGAAATTCAATGCATTGCATGAATCAGCTCCTGTGACCATCGATCTGCGCGGCATGCCGCTGGCGACGCGATTGAGTATCTCACCTTCGATGCAGCATCCGGGCGCCGTCGCGCGATGGCGTGATGGACAAAGGCGAACGCAGGCGCGGCGTCCGCTTCAACCTTTTGTTGCAACGATTGCGGAAGTGCGGCCCGCACTGCGCCGCGGGCCGGCGCCAGGGAGCAGCGCAGGTCGGCAATCTTGCGCCGGTGCAATCTCCCTACTTGCCGCTGAAGTTCGGCGCCCGCTTGGCCAGAAACGCCGCCACGCCTTCCTTGTAGTCCGCAGTATCGAAGCAGGCAAAGCCTTCGGCCCACTCTTCCTGCGAAAGCTTGGCCTCGTAGGTCAGGCGGCGGATGAACTGCTTGTGCCAGCGCGCCACCAGCGGCGCGCCGTCGGCGATGCTGTTGGCGGACTTCATCGCCTCGGCCTCGACCTGATCATCCGGCACCACACGCGTCACCAGCCCTTTGGCAAGGGCCTCCTGCGCGCCGAACACCCTCCCCTCGAGCAGGATCTCCAGCGCCGCCGACGGCCCGGCCACCGCCAGCAGGCCCATCAGTTCGCCATAGGCCATGGTCAGCCCGAGCTTCTTGATCGGGATGCCGAAACGCGAGGATTCGCCGCAGATGCGGATATCGCACATCGAGGCGATTTCCAGCCCGCCGCCGATGCAGGCGCCTTCGATCAAGGCGACAGTCGGATGCGGGCAGGCGCGCACCGCCTGCATCGAATGGTGGATCGCGTTGCCGTAATCGGCCGCCTGCTTCGCATCGGCACGCTCGCTGTCGAATTCCGCGATGTCGGCGCCGGCCGCGAAGGCCTTGGGCTTGCCCGGCATCGAGGCGCCGCGCAGCACGATGCAGCGCAGGCTTTCGTCAGCACCCAGTTCGGCCATCAACTCGCCGATGCGCTGCCACATGCCGCGGTCGAGCGCGTTCATGCGTTCGGGCTTGTTGAGAGTGATGGTGGCAATGGCGCCAATGCGGGACAACAAGATCGAATCAGTCACAAGGTTTCCTAATGAGCACTATTCCGAACCCTTGCAATGACGCGGGTTCACGCGTCCGGCGGCCACCCTTGGCGATTCGCGTGGCGTTCGACCAGGCTCTCACGATGCTCGCTCGAACAACTGCCGTCATGGCTTGAGCACCACCACTGGCAACTTGAGCTTCTTCGCGGCCGATCCAAATGAGCGATCAAACGTGACCAGCTGCGAACACTGCCGCTCGATGGCGATCGCCAGATGCAGCGCATCGCCACTGCGCAGCGCGCAATCCGGTTTGGCCAACCATCGATTGGCGATGTCGAAGTGTTCCGCCAAAGGCGTCAGCAGGCGCATGTTGGACTTTGTTGCGGCATCGAAACGCTCGATGGCGGCAAGACCGATAGCCCGCGACAGCTCGGCTTTTCGCACGCGAATTCCAATGTTGGCGCGAAACTCCATCACAGTCCAGGTACTTAGCGCGACGGGCGCATCGGACTGCCGATACCAGAGAAAGGCCGCCTCGGTCAGCGCATCCGGGCAGAAGATCGACAGCAAAATGTTGGTGTCGGCGTAGATCACCAACCGTCTTCTTCGTCACGCATTTTGCGGATCATGGTGGCGGAATCGATCTTGGACTTTGGCATGGTCGCGTGGAACTTGCGCAGTTCCTCGAGATCGATCTTCGGTTTCCGCGCAGGCTCAACCAATGACACGAGGCGCGCCACGGGCTTGCCGCGCTTGGTCAAGGTCACGGCCTCGCCGCGTTCGACCTGCTCGATCAACGCACTCAGGTGCGCCTTGGCCTCGGCAATGCTGTAAGCACCCATGAGACTTCTCCGATGATCATCTGGATGGTCATATCATAACAGGATGTCATGATCGCCTGGACGATTGGCTGCCCCCGCAACTCAATCACGCACAATTCTCGGCAAAATTGAAAATCAGCCCTTACAACAACGTCACCTTGCAACAACGTCACCTTGCAACAACGTCAGCATGTGCGACAAGCTTTGATCACAAACTGCCGCGCACCGCTTCCGCAACCACCGTCCCGTCAAAAAACTGCGGATTGGTCACTCCATGCAATTCGGCCACATGCGCAAAGGTGAAATCGCGGAAATCTTCAGTGCTCAGCAGTTCATGCTCGACCAGTTCATAGGCCTCGGCGAGCACGCCTGACATGTCGGTCACGTCGAAGTGGCCGACATCCGAGCCGAACATGGCCTTCAGTTTCGCGTCGTGATGATTCAGGCGGCGATTGAAGGCCACCGCGGTCATGCGGTCGTCGGCTTCGCAACCGAAATAGAAGTTGGGCACGAAGCGCTCGCAAATGTCGCGCGAGGTGCTGATGCCGCAGGCAGCGAACTCGTCGGTGGGCACCGCCTCGTCGCCTTCCGCCGAGACCAGGGTGTTGTCCCAGCCGCGCTCGATCTCGGCCGCCCTGGCGCGGAAACGCGCGTCACCATGCTGCTCGAACAGCCGGCGCAATTCGGCACGATCGACCAGCGAAGGCGCCAGGTTCTTGTGCAGCGCCGCCAGGTTGCGCTTTTCCCAGTGTTCGCAGAGGTCGTTGTAGAGACTTGCCGCCCAGCCGGCGCCGCCCTCGAGAAACGCCACCTTGAAAGTCGGGAAGCGCTGCGTCACACCACCCAGGAACAGCGCCTTGGCAAACGCTTCGCCGGCGGCGGCGAAATGGCCAATGTGGTTGTAGACGAAATTGGTGCTTGAGCGACGCGTGCCCCAGCCCATCGAATTGTTGTGCGTGGCCGGCGCCACCTTGAGCTCGACGAAGCGGCGCCATAGCGGGTCGTAGTCGTAGGCCGAGTCGATCGCCAGCGGGTCGATCCAGAAGGCCTGGGCGCCCAATTCCGGCATCGCCCGCGCGACCGCGGCCAGCGGACGTTGCACGGATCCGGCGATCATCGCGGCCTTCAGTCCCAGCGTGCCGACCGCGAAATCGAGTTCCTCGATCGCTTCGGCCGGTGTGTGCATCGGGATAGTTGCCGCCGGCGTGATGCGCGAGCCGTGATCGCGAAAGATGTCGGCATACATCAGGTTGAGCGCACGACACATGCCGCGCCGCATCTCCTCGTCGATCGCGCCGGAAATGAAGGGAATGCCGATGGTCGGGTAGATGATCTGGAAGTCGATGCCGAATTCGTCGAGCCGGCTGCGCATCAGGGCGGGCAGGAGCGCGGTGGCGCGGTCGTGGGTATGCGCAGGCATGGCCCAGAACGGCGGCCGCATGATGCCGCGCTCGCGCCGCTCGGCCGGGCTCAAGTCACGCCAGGTGCCCCAGGCGCCACGACGCATGGTTTCTTCATAGCGGGTGGCGAGCTTGGCGCCGCCGGCCTGTTTCAGGAAATCCATCAACACCGGCGGGCATTCGACCAGATGGCCGTCGCCGTCGATCACCGGGTGCCCGAGGCGGGCGCGAATCGCTGCCGACGAGAGATGGCCGCTCATGGACTCACCAGGTCTTTTTAGGCGGCGTCTTGACCTCGATGGTCACGCACTCCTCCAGCGCCTCGCTGTAATGCGGCACACCGCGCGGGTGGATCCAGGCGTCGCCCGGGCCGACGACGGTCTCGGTGCCATCGATCACCAGCCGCATGCGGCCGCGCACCAGGTAGATCAGCGACTCGTGGTCATCGTGCTGGTGCTTGGGCACCAATACGCCCTTGGCCTGAATGATCTCCAGCAGCAGGCCTTCTTCACCTACCAGCAGCGGCTTGACCGTCACGTCGAGCGCCTCGCCGCGGCCCTCGACGGTGGCCAGGCGTTGTGCCGGCACCTGCGCATTCAGGCCGACGTAGCCGGCGGTCTTGGGTAAGGTTCGTTGATCCATGGCATTTCCGCTTTCGATGGTTCGATGAACTGGGGACCGGCGGCTGCGCTTGCCGGGAGAGGTGAAAAACGCGCTGGCGAGATACCCGCCTGCTGCAAGTTGCGATCGCCGCAGCGGGGCGCCGCTCAACCCTTCATCGAGTTGGGCAACCACATGATCATCCCGGGCCAGATCGTCATCACCACCACGAACAGCAGCAGCAGAATGCAGAACGGCAGCGACGCCCAGGCCACCCGCGCCTGGGTATCCCCGGTCATCTGCTGGATGATGAAAAGATTGAACCCCACTGGCGGGGAAACGTTCGAAAGTTCGATGGTCACCACCAGGAAGATGCCGAACCAGACCTTGTCGAAGCCGGCGGCGGCGATCAGCGGCAGGGCCACCGGCAGGGTCATCACCATCGCCGACAGGCCGTCGAGCGCGGTGCCGAGGATCAGGTAGACGATCAGCAGCATCAGGATCAGCATCGAAGGCGACAAGCCCATGCCCTTCACCCATACCGCGACCGCGTTGGGGATGCCTAGCGTGGTCATCGCCTTGGCAAGGAACAGTGCGCCGCACAGGATCAGGCCGATCATCGAGCAGGTGCGGATGGTCGAGAGCAGCGCCCGCTTCATGTTGTGCCAGCTGAGCGAGCGCTGTACCGCGGCCACCACCAGCGCACCGCCCACGCCGATCGCCGCGGCTTCGGTCACGCTGGCCAGCCCCGAATACATGGAACCGATCACCGACAGGATCAGGAACAGCACCGGCACCAGGTCCTTGATCGAGCGAAAGCGGTCGCCCCAGGTCACCGCCTCGCGGTTGGCCGGCGCCACCGTCGGGTCGGTCAGTGCGCGGAACATGATCCAGCCGATAAACGAAGCGGCGACGATCAGCCCGGGAATGATGCCGGCGATGAACAGGTCGAGGATCGAACACTCGGCCAGCACGCCGTAGACCACCATCGGAATCGAGGGAGGAATCAGGAGGCCGATGGTGCCGGCGCCGGCCAGTGAGCCCATTGCCAGATCGCGGTCGTAGCCGCGCTTGAGCAACTCGGCCAGGGTCATGCGGCCGACCGTCGCGGTGGTCGCGGCCGACGAGCCCGAGACCGCGGCGAACAGGGTGCAGCCCAGCACGTTGACATGAATCAGGCCGCCGGGCAGGCGGCTGACCCAGGGCGCCAGGCCCTTGAACAGCGACTCCGAGAGCTTGGTGTGAAACAGGATGTCGCCCATCAGGATGAATAGCGGCAGGGTCACCAGTTCATCGGCGCTGATCCGCCCCCAGACATCCTGCGACAGCACGCGGTGAATCGGCATGTCGCGATACCACTCGAGCGCGATGATCCCGGTACCGAGCAGAGCGAAGCCGATCCACAGGCTCGACATCAGCAGGATCATCATCACGGTGAGGATGAAGATCGACGGGCCCATCATCGCGCGTTCACTCCGCCTGGTGCGTTGGTTCCGTCTGGTGCGCCCATTGCACCTCTTGCGCTCATTCCGCCGGTTGCGCTCATTCCGCCGCGCCTTCGCCCGCCGCGCGTTCTTCGATCAGATCCGGCGCCTCACCGATCAGGATGCGGATCGCGCGCGCGATCAGCGCGGCCAGCAAGAGGAACACGCCAATCGCCAGCATGCCCTGCGGAATCCACAGCGGCGTCTGCATGGTGAAGTAGGACTTGCTGCCGCGCTCGAAGCTGCGCGCGGCAAGGTCGTAGAAGCCATAGGCGAGGATGCCGGTGATCGCAATCGCCCCGGCGGTGCAGACAAAATCGAGCACCCGCACCAGCGGCCCCGGAAAATACTCCAGCGCCACCGCGACGCGGATGTGCGAGGAATGCCGCAGCGCATAGCCGGCACCGCCGAACAGGGTCACCGCACAAAGGTAGGAGGCGTATTCGACCGCCCAGGGTTGCGACCAGCCGACCTTCGAGGTGACGCCCACCTCGACGATCAGCATGGCGGCCAGCAGTGCGCAGCAGGCGGCGGCGAACCAGGCGCCCCACTCGTTGGCCCGGTCGATCGCCGCGCACAGGCGGCTGAGTGCTGATGTCACGCCGAAAGACCGGGTTGACGCCGCTTACTGTTTGCCGGTACGGGCGCGGTAGTCAGAAAGAATCTTCGTGCCCTCGGCGCCGTTGGCTTTGGCGAACTCGTCCCACATCGGGCGGGTCACCGCGCGCATGCGCCCCAACATCTCGGCCGAGGCCGGTTCGACCGTCATGCCGTTCTTGCGCAGTTCCTCCATGCGGGTTGTGTGTTCGCCCTGGCTGACTTTCCAGAACTCCGGTTCCATCTCGCGCGCCAGTCGCTCGATCGCCGCACGATTCTCGGCCGACAACTTGTTCCACGTTCCGCTGCCGATCACCATCAGGTTCGAAGCCCACAGGTGGTTGGTGTTGTAGGTGTGCTTCAGGAACTCCCAGTACTTCTGCGACACCGCAGTGGTGCCGGAGGTCATCACCGCATCGAGCCGCCCGGAGGCCAGCGCCGGCACGATGTCCGGGTTGTTCATCTGCTGCGGCACCATGCCCATCTTGCTGACCATCTCGGCGGTGACGCGGTCGTAGGTGCGAATCCGCACGCCTTTGAGGTCATCGATGCCCTTGGCGGTTTTCTTCAGGAAGAAATTCTGGCTCGGCCACGGCACCACATACAGCACCTTGTTGCCGCGCTTGGCCAGCGCCGCCTCCCAGGCCGGGCGCGCGAAGCCGTGCATCACGCGCAGCTGGTCATAGTCATCAACCAGGAACGGCAGGCTTTCGATGCCCAGCAGCGGGACTTCGCCGACGTTCTGGAAACCGGCGAACTCGGCCAGGCCGACGGTGCCGTCTTCGAGCGCTCGAATCGATTCGTTGGCCTTGATGCCGAGCGAGCCGCCGGCGTGGACGGTCAGCACCACCTGTCCCTTTGTCACCTCACCTACGCGCTTGGCGAAATTCTGCGCATTGATGGTGTGGAACTCGGTCGGGCCCCACGGCAAGCTGATGTCGAGCTTGGTCTGGGCCAGGGCGGGGGCGCAGGCAATGGCGAGCGCACCGACGAGCGAAAACAGTCTGAACATGAACAATCTCCTGGAGTCTGGACAGCGATTGAAGTTTATGCAAGAAGCTTGCCGAACGGTTGGCCCGGCTACCGCATGATTTTCTTTGAAGTGTAGCAGTGAAGGCGCGCCGGCAACTTCTGGCAGGTCGCGCGGCCGGACAGGATCCGGCAACACGGTAGCATTGCGGTTTACACGCCCACGAGCACAAGCCGATGACCAAGCTCTTTTCGCCGTTTCGCCATGCCCTGCTGCTGTGCATGGCATTCTGCGCACCGCAATTGCTGCATGCCCAAGGAGCCGATTTTGCGCATTTCGATGCCGCAAGCAGTGGCGACACCATTCATCTGCTGACCGGCCAGGGCAAGAAAGGGGCGGCCGAGATTCCGCTGTTTCACCGCGTGTCGAAAGATGGCGGCGCCACCTGGACGAAGCCCGTCAGGGTCAATCGCGATAGCGACCGCCTGTCGGCGCATCATCCGGGCGAGAACCCGTCGATCGTGGCCGCCGGCAATCGGGTGGTGGTGGCCTGGAGCGCACCGCGCGCGAATGCGCGGCGCGGCGGCCTGATCGCCACCATGTTGTCCGACGACGGCGGTGCGACCTGGACGCCGGGACCGGCCCCTTTCGAGGATGCCGCCGGCTCGCAGACCTTCATGCGCATGAGCGCTACCGGAACGACCTTGCACATGGTGTGGCTGGACAGTCGCGATGGTCACCAGGGCCTGCGCTATGCACGCTCGGCCGATGGTGGCAAGTCCTGGGCGAAGGATGTGGCGCTGGCGCCGCGTACCTGCGATTGCTGCTGGAACAGCATCGCCACCCGGCCCGATGGCGAAGTGTCGGTGCTGTATCGCGGCGGCGATCCGCGCGACATGCTGCACATGGCCTCGAAAGACGGCAGTGCGTGGCAGAAACCGGTGTCGATCGGCGGCTTCGACTGGCGGGTCAATGCCTGCCCGCACGTCGGTGGCGCGCTTGCGGTCCAGGGTCAGATGCTGCATGCATTGGTGTGGACCGGCAAGGATGAGGTGCAAGGTCTGTATCACGCCTCATTGCTGCCCGGCGGCGCCTGGAGCAAGCCGCGCCGGCTTGGTACCGAAGAAGCGAAAAACGCCGATCTAGCGGTTGCCGCGGACGGCTCTCTTACGGCAGTGTGGGATGACCGTGGCGGCCGCGGCTCGCCGCTGCGCATGGCGCGCTCGCGGGACGGCGGCGCCAGCTGGGGCGCGGTGGAGACGATCGCGGCCAATCGCGATGCGACGCATCCGCGCGTGGTGGCCACCTCCAAGGGTACGTTGACGCTGTGGTTCGAGGGTCAGCCCTGGAGTGGCGCGAAGCTCATGGCCAACGGCCGCGCGATCGAGTCGGCGGCGCAATAGGAAAGCTGGTTGCGGGTACCTGGTCGCGCCCGCAACGCGCCGTGCCGCGCACCGCGGCGGCGCCGGCCGGTCGCTGCAAAACCGGTCAGGCGACCGCCCGCAAGGCCGGCTTTTTCGCGCACTCGGCCAGGTAATCCATCGCCACCTGTGCGCCCCCCTTGGCGTAGGGCACGCCGGCCACCTCGAAGCCCATCTCGACGCCGCTCAAGGTGCCCATCAGCGTCAGGTCGTTGAAGTCACCCAGGTGGCCGATGCGGAACACCTTGCCGGACACCTTGCCCAGACCCTGGCCCAGCGACATGTCGAAGTTTTCCAGGATCACACGGCGCAGCGCATCGGCGTTATGGCCCTGGGTCAGCAGGATCGCTGTCAGCGCGCCGGAATGCTCGCGCTCGTCCTGGCACAGGATTTCCATCGCGCCGGCCTCGGCCCAGCGGCGCACCGCGCGGCGGGTGGCCTCGGCATGGCGCTGGTGGCGTGCGAACACGTTGGGCAGGCCTTCTTCTTCAACAAGCATGTCGATCGCCTCATGCAGGCCGTACAGCAGATTGGTAGCGGGGGTGTAGGGGAAGTAACCGTTCTTGTTGGCGGCGATCATTTCATCCCAGCCCCAGAACGACTTGAGCGACTTCGACGTCTTGGCCGCTTCGAGTGCGCGCGCCGACAGCGCGTTGAACGACAGGCCGGGCGGCAACATCAGGCCTTTTTGCGAACCGCCGACGGTGACATCCACGCCCCAGGCATCGTGCCGGTAGTCGATCGAGCCAATCGATGAAATGGTATCGACCAGCAGCAACGCCGGATGCCCGGCACGGTCGATCGCGGCGCGGATCTCAGGGATGCGTGCGGTGCAACCGGTGGAGGTTTCGTTGTGCACCACCGCCACCGCCTTGATGGTGTGGCCGCTGTCTTCGCGCAGGCGCTTCTCGATCGCCTCGGGCACGGCGGCACGGCGCCAGTCGCCCTCTATGAATTCCGGCTTGAAGCCGAGCTTGGTGGCGATGTTCTTCCACAGGGTGGCGAACTGCCCGCTTTCGTACATCAGCACCGTGTCGCCCGGAGACAGGGTGTTGACCAGTGCCGCTTCCCACGCGCCGGTGCCGGAGGCCGGGTAGATGATCACCGGAGACTCGGTCTGAAAAATCTTCTGCATGCCGGCAAGGCACTTCTTGCCGAGCACGCCGAACTCCGGCCCGCGATGGTCGATGGTCGGGTGGTCGATGGCGCGCAGAATGCGGTCCGGCACATTGGTGGGCCCGGGAATCTGCAGGAAGTGGCGGCCAGCCTTGGCGTTGCTGTACTTGAACATGGTTGCGGGTCCTTCGTGGGTTAGGCAAAGCGGCCGATGCACCTGATTTGCGCACGGGAAATCACTTTGTATGCAATTTATCCGAGTAAATCTGTGCTGTCAATACCGATCTCTCCTCTAAATAGTTGACATCACCTCTTTTTTGCATACAATCTATCCATGCTGCCTGCATCCACCGCCGACATCGTCACCAGCATTGACCGCTCCGCCCTGCATGCGGCGGTGGCCGCGCGCCTGAAGGCGATGATCATCGAAGGCGCGTTGCCGCCCGGCGCACGTTTGAACGAACGCGTGCTGTGTGAGCAACTCGATGCGTCCCGCACGCCCCTGCGCGAAGCCTTCAAACTCCTGGCCGGTGTCGGGCTGATCGAATTGCAGCAAAACCGCGGCGCGGTGGTCGCGCGCCTGGCGCTGGACGACATCGAGGCCACCTTCACGGTGATCGCCTCGCTCGAAGGACTGGCCGGCGAACTGGCGGCGAAGCACATCACCGAGAGTGAACTCACCGAAATTCGCGCCCTGCAGTTCGAGATGCTGGCCAGCCACGCCCGGCGTGACCTGCCCGGCTACTTCAGCGCCAACATGCGGATTCACGCCTGTATCAGTGCCGCCGCAAGAAACCCGGTGCTGGCGGAAACCTTCGAACGCTTGAATACCCGCATCTTCGCCACCCGCTATCGTTCCAACCTGACGCCCGAGCGCTGGGACCAGGCGGTGGCCGAGCATGCGGACATGCTCAAATGCCTGGAAGCGCGCGACGGCAAGAAACTGCGGCTGCTGCTGGAAACCCATTTGCACAACAAGCGTGCCACCATCATGGCTGAACTTCGGGCGCGGCAACAAGACGAAGCCGCCTGAACACCCCCATTTCAATTGCAAGGAGAGCCCCATGCCACTGACCATCGACATCATTTCCGACGTTGTCTGCCCCTGGTGCTACATCGGCAAGCGCCGCCTGGAGCAGGCACTGGAGCAATACGCGATCGACAATCCGGATGCCGAGCCGCCGCAAATCCGCTGGCGGCCGTTTCAGCTGAACCCCGACATGCCGCTCGAAGGCATACCGCGCCAGGAGTACATCCGCCGCAAGTTCGGGCCCAACGGCAACAACTACAAGCGGGTGGCGCAGGTCGGCGCCGACGAAGGCCTGGAGATGGATTTCGACGGCATCGACCAGCAGCCCAACTCGCTGCCGGCGCACAGCATCATCGACCTGGCGGAACCAGGCGAGCAACAGGACCGGGTGGTCGAAGCCATGTTCAACGCCTACTTCGTCGACAACCTCGATTTCACCAAGCGCCAGAACCTGATCGATGTGGCAGTGGAAGCGGGCCTGGACCGCGCCGAAGTCGAAGCCCGGCTGGACGACCCCGGTGCGGTCGAGGAAGTGCGCGCTGCGGACGAGGAGGCGCGCGGCATGGGGGTGGAAGGGGTGCCGTTTTTCATCTTCAACCGCAAGGTGGCCTTGTCCGGCGCACATGAGCCGGCCACCATGCTCGACGCCATTCGCCAGGCCGAAGCCTCGGCCGAAGAAGAAACCTAGCGCATCGCCCGACTCACCCACCGCCGGCAACACCCCGCGATGAACGCCCCTGCCCCGAAATCCGCGCTGGCACCAGCCGGCTCAGATGCTCTGTTGAAACGCAGCAAGCTGGGTGGCCTGCTGAAGCGGCACAGCGGCTGCGAAGTGTTGTTCGACGCCGCCTCGCGCGGCCGCTATTCGACCGATGCCTCGATCTACCAGATCGAACCGGTCGGCGTGTGCATCCCGAAAACCGCGGACGACGCGCGCATGGCGCTGCATATCGCGCGCGATCTCGGCGTGCCGGTGCTGCCGCGTGGCGCCGGCACCTCGCAATGCGGGCAGACCGTGGGCGAGTGCCTGGTGATCGACAACGCCAAGTACCTGAACCAGGTGGTGGAATTCGACCGCGAGGCGATGACCGTCACCGTGCAGCCCGGCATGGTGCTCGACCACCTCAACGCCTACCTCAAGCCGCATGGCCTGTGGTTCCCGGTGGACGTATCGACCAGTGCGCAGGCAACCCTGGGCGGCATGGCCGGCAACAACTCCTGCGGCAGCCGTTCCATCCATTACGGCAACATGGTGCACAACGTGCTGGCGATCGACGCGATTTTGGCCGACGGCAGCGAGGAACACTTCGGCCACTTCGGCGCCAGCGCGAAGAAGAAGCTTTCGCCGCGCATGAGCCGCATGGTGTCCGACCTGTTCACCCTGGGGTCGCGCGAACGTGGCGAGATCGAGCGTATGTGGCCGCGCGTGCTGCGCCGGGTGGGCGGCTACAACCTCGACATCTTTCACCCGATGTCCGAACGGCCCTACACCGCCGACAACAGCGTCAACCTGGCGCACCTGCTGGTGGGCTCCGAAGGCACACTCGCCTACACCCGGCAGATCACCCTGCAACTGGCGTCGCTGCCCAAGGCCAAGACACTGGGTGTGGTGAACTTCCCGACCTTCTACAAGGCGATGGAGTCGGCGCAGCACATCGTCAAGTTGAAACCGGTGGCGGTGGAACTGGTGGACCGCACCATGATCGACCTGGCGCGTGAAAACCCGGCCTTTCGCCCGGTGATCGACCGTGCCCTGCTGAACATGGCGTCCGGCGGACCGCAGGCGATATTGCTGGTCGAATTCGCCGGCGAAGAGCGCGCCGAACAACTGCACCGCCTGATCCAGCTGGTGGAACTGATGGCCGACCTCGGCCTCCCGGGCAGCGTGGTCGAAATGCCCGACGAAGGCCCGCAAAAGGCGCTGTGGGAAGTGCGCAAGGCCGGACTCAACATCATGATGAGCATGAAGGGCGACGGCAAGCCGGTGTCCTTCATCGAAGACTGCGCCGTGCCGCTGGAACACCTGGCCGACTACACCGCCAGGCTCACCGAGGTGTTCCACAAGAACGGCACCGAAGGCACTTGGTACGCCCACGCCTCGGTCGGTACCCTGCATGTGCGGCCGATTCTCGACATGCGCCGGCCCGGCAATGAAGGCGGCGCCGCGAAAATGCGCGCCATCGCCGAAGAAGCAAGCAGCCTGGTGCGCGAATACAAGGGCGCCTATTCCGGCGAACACGGCGACGGCCTGTGCCGCGGTGAATGGGTCGACTGGCAATTCGGCCCACGTCTGGGCCAAGCCTTCCGCGAAATCAAGACCCTGTTCGACCCGAACAACCTGATGAACCCGGGCAAGATCGTCGACACCCCGAAGATGGACGACGCCACCCTGTTCCGCTTCAAGCCCGGCTACAAGGTGCAGGAGTTGAAGACCGCGCTCGACTGGAGCATCCACGACGTAAAGCGCGATCCGCTCACCGGCGTGGAGACCATCCCCGGCACCGGCCACGACCCCGCGCAAGGCCTGGCCAAGGCAGTCGATATGTGCAACAACAACGGCCACTGCCGCAAGTTCGACGCCGGCACCATGTGCCCGAGCTATCGCGCAACGAAAGACGAGCAGCACCTGACGCGCGGCCGCGCCAACACCCTGCGCCTGGCCCTCAGCGGCCAACTGGGTGACGCCGGCATCGCCTCCCAGGAAGTACACGAAGCCCTGGAACTCTGCGTCAGTTGCAAAGGCTGCAAGCGCGACTGCCCGACCGGCATCGACATGGCCAAGATGAAGATCGAGCATCTTCATCACTACAACAAGAAACATGGCCTGACGCTCAAAGACAAACTCATCGCCAACCTGCCACATTACGCACCGTGGGCCTCCACCTTCGCCTGGGCAATGAACCTGCGCGACACCATCCCAGGCCTTGCCAAGCTGTCCGAAAAAATCACCGGCTTCTCAGAGCGCCGTACCCTCCCGCGATGGACGACAACGCCGTTCAAAAAAATGGGGTCAGACCCCATTTCCGCCATTTCCGGCGACGTCATCCTTTGGGTCGACACCTTCAACAACTACTTCGAACCCGAGAACCTCGCCGCCGCCAAACGCGTGCTCGAAGCCGCCGGCTACAAGGTAAGCGTGAGCGTGCCGCAAGGCGAACGCCCGCTGTGCTGCGGCCGCACCTATCTGGCTACCGGCCAGGTCGACCAAGCCCACGCCGAAGCCCAACGCGCGATCGACCACCTGATGCCGCTAGTTGACAAAGGCGCCGTCGTCGTTGGCCTCGAACCCTCGTGCCTGTTCTCGCTGCGCGACGAATTCCTGGCCATGAACCTGGGCCCCGCTGCCGGTCGCCTGGCCCTCGAATCCTTCACCTTCGAAGAATTCATCGCCCGCGAAATCGACGCCGGCCGCTTCAAGGCCAAATTCAAAGCCCTGCCGCAAAAGAAAGCCCTGCTCCACGGCCACTGCCACCAGAAGGCCTTCGATGCGGTTACCCCGATCCAGAAAGTGTTGGGCCTGATCCCCGACCTGAAGGTGGAACTGATCGAGTCCTCCTGCTGCGGCATGGCCGGCAGCTTCGGCTACGAGAAGGAGCACTTCGATGTGTCGATGAAGATGGCCGAACTGTCATTGCTGCCTGCGGTGCGCAAGGCGGATGCGGAGACCTTGATCGTTGCGGATGGGACTAGTTGTCGGCATCAGATTGCCGATGGGGCGAAGCGGGAGGCAGTGCATGTGGCGCGGGTACTATCGGACGCCCTCACGGCGGGCGCATAGGGCTTTAGAGCAGGTTCAAACCCTGTCGTCGCAAGCGCATTGAAGACATGCTGCTTCCAGCGAAAGCTGAAGCGGCATTTTTCTAGAGAAGCGCGGGATGCTCTTTCGCCAGCCAGTTGAGAAGGAGTTTCTGCAATGCTTTTGCGGACTCAATGAACGCCACGACTTCACTTTCGGTGGGTTCGTGCCCCGCGCCATAAAGGCTCATCGCGCGATGCCTGCGATAAACATCGAAGACAAACATTTCGGGACCGGAAAGGCCGAGCGTCAGGGTCAGCGATTGAATCGCGGTTTGTTGATGGCCTGGCGTGGTTTTGATGCGATATCCGAGAGCACGCAACGCGACAATCGAAATTTGCAATACGCCCTCATATGCAATATCAAACGTGCTGTCCAACCCGACCGCACGCTTTGCGGCATCGGTGATCCGCTGATCGATCTTGCCCAGAAAGCGAGCGACTTCATCCCTGTCAGTGGGTTCTTGTTCCAGCTTGCCGATCTTGACTGAGATTTTCCAGGCTCACGCTGGTAATTCCCCCTTCGCGACAAGCATCGGCTTAGCCAGGATGCTGGTGATAAAGCGATCACCGGCCGCCTTCTTTTGCTCAAATTCTTCGTGCGTTACCAGCAGTGTGCTAGTCTTGATCATACTGACCATTATGGTCATAGGAGTCGGTCATGATCACTGAAACCAGTGCCGTTGCGTTTCGCCAAAACCTGGGCGAAATGCTCAATCTTGTGCAGTACCGCAACGACAGCGTCCTCATCAAGAAGGACGGCAAGCCGGTGGCGGCCTTAATCGACGCGAAGCTGTTTGAGCGCATCCGGCGCATGCAGGAGCGCTTCGACGCGCTGTGTAACCGGTTGGCAAAGACCTATGACGGTGTCCCGGAAGAAGCGGCGCTGGCCGAGATCGAACAGGCCACCTCGCTCGCACGCCGCGAAACCGGGGATGCGTGGCGGGTTGCGGGAAGGCTACCTGCGCTGCAAGGTGCCGTTGCTGGCGCGCCGACGCGCCAAGTGGCGGAACCGCCCGCCAAGCCCTACACCCGGCGCAAGGCTGCCGACCTGCCGACTACCGCCACGAAGCAAACCCGGGCCAAAGCGAAGCCGGCGCGACGGACCGCACGCTAAGGGCGGCCCGTGCGAGTCGTGCTCGATACCAATGTGTTGATATCGGGCCTGCTCTTTCCCGGTGGCCCGCCCTCGCAACTGGTGGACGCGTGGCGAGGCGGCGCATTTGATCTGGTGCTGTCGGACTTCATGATCGACGAGATCACACGTGTCTGGCACCGCCTTGCGCCACGGTTGAAGCAGACGCTCTCCGACCTGAGCGATTTTCTCGATACGCTGGCCCTGCGCGGCGAATTGGTGCAGCTTGACGTTGCCGGCTTGGCCAGCGCCGCGGCGACCGGGCTTCGTGACCCGAACGACGTGCCGATACTGGCCACACTGTTGTGTGCCTGCGCCGACTGGCTCGTCACCGGAGACCGCGACTTGCTTGTCCTGGCGGGACCCTATCCAATCCTCACACCCGCAGCGTTCGTCGCGCGCTTCATGCCGTAAGCATTCACAAAGAAATTCATCTCAAAGAACAGGGGACAAAGCATGCAAGTCAGAAAATTCCTATCCTCACTCACAGTTGCAACACTGGGAGTGCTCGGGCCAGCCACAACACCCGCCATCGCAGCAGACACTTTTCCCTCCAGGCCCATCCAGCTGGTCATTCCCTTCGCCCCCGGTGACACCGACAACATGCTGCGCCCTTTCGTCGACAAGATGATCGAAACCCTGGGCCAGCCGGTAGTGCTGAACTACAAGCCGGGCGCCGGTGGCGGTGTGGGAGCAGGCTTCGTGGCGACCAGCAAGCCCGACGGCTACACGCTGGTCGGTACCTCGCCAGGTTCCATCGTCGTTGTGCCGCTGGCGAACAAGGACGCCAAGTACACGCCCGACGCCTTCACCCCCGTGGCCGCCTTCTCTGAAGGAGGCCTGATGCTGGTGGTGCCCGCCAGCGGGCCTTTCAAGACCGTGCGCGACCTGGTCGATTATTCGAAGAAGAATCCGGGCAAGGTCAGTTTCGGCACGTCCGGCGCCATGGGCATCACCCACCTGCTGGCCGAAATCTTCAGCAAGGAAGCCGGCATACGGTGGAACCACATTCCATTCCAGGGCAGCGGCCCGGCGATCACAGCGCTTCTGGGCGGCCACGTGGACATGGCGTCCACCGCGATCGCCCCGGCGCAGGCGCACATCAAGGCAGGCACGCTGCGGGCACTGGCCACTTTCGGCGACACCCGACTGAAGGCTTACCCTGATGTGCCCACCTTCAAGGAGTTGGGTTACAAGCTGGGCAGCCCGACGCTCTACGGCATCTCCGCGCCCAGGGGTACGCCGCGGGAAGTGGTCGATGCCATTTACGCGGCAGCCAGGAAAGCAACCGAGAAGAACGGCGACCAGATCGCCGGCAGCCTTGCCGTCTTCGGTGCCGAAATCAGGCTGCTCGGCCCGGACGAGTATGCAGCGTATTTAAGGAACCAGAACGAGTTGTTCTCCAACGGCATCAAGACCCTCGGCACGGATCGGCTTGCCAACTGAGCGTGCAACGTGGCTGTGCTGCCATCGGCGCCAGACCACCTGCGCACAGTTGCGACGGACCGCGTTTAAGCAGCCCGCCATGGTTGCTGCTTGTCGACTCCCCAATCTTCGGAAAGGCCCCCACATGCACATGACCGCGATTCGCCGGTTCACCACTCGTACCGCACTTGCTGTTGCCGCCGTGATCGCATTCCCGTCAACATCGGCAGCACAAGGGGTGATCCGCTACGAAGCCGTCACCCATTGGCCCAAGCCCCTGCCGAATCGCTGGGTCCTGGGCGGCCTCGGTGGCAACTGTGTGGATGCCAAGGGCCACGTCCTGATCTTGAACCGGCAGGACGTCATCGACGGCGACCTGCACGCCGGCAACCTCGCGCCGCCGCTGATCGAGTTCGACCCGGAAGGAAATGTCGTCAACTCCTGGGGTGACCCCAAGCTGCTCGATCCGCGCCTGCACTCGTGTCACTTCGACAAGGACGGCAATGTATGGATCGCCAGCGCGCCGTCCGGCATGGTGCAAAAGTACACGCATGACGGCAAGCGCCTGCTCATGCAGATTGGCACCAAGGGCAAGCTCGACTCCTCGGACGGCACCGATAAGGGAAAGCCGCTGAATTCACCCGCCGCCACCTTCTTCATGCCTTCCAGCATCGCCGTCGACCGGGCCAACGGAGATGTCTATGTTTCCGACGGCGAAGGCGCGGGTACCAACCGCCGCATCGCCGTGTTCGATGCCACCGGCAAGTTCCTGCGTCAGTGGATCATGGAAGACATGGAGAACGTCCATTGCATGACCATCGCCAACGACGGCACCGTTTATGTCTGCAACCGGTACGGATCGGCGATCCGGATCTACGACAAGACGGGCAGGCTGCAGCGAACCATTGCCGTACCGTGGAAGCCCGTGACACCGCCAAAAAACGGGGTGATCAAGGAGGCTGGCGGCTCCGCGGTCGCCGTTGATTTTTCGCCCGATCCGGAACAAAGGCTGATGTTCGTCATCAACCAGAACAATGCGCAGATCGAGATCATCGAGCGCGCGACCGGCAAGGGACTTGGCAGTTTCGGCCGCCCCGGCAGTTTCCCCGGCCAGTTCAACCAGGTACATGGCATTGCAGTGGACTCGAAGGGCAATGTCTATCTCAGCGAGAATCGCGGCCGGCGCATCCACAAATTCAGCCCGGTCAGCCAGTAGCCCCGTGTGTTGGTTGCTGAACAACAACCCTGCCCATCAATGGCCGCCCATGACGCTGCTTCAATGGCAATCTTCGCTTACCCTGAAATCCCGGAGTGCTTCCGTCGCGGGACCATCGGTCCCTACATATCCGCATAACGCAACCTGGTCACCTCGATGAGACATCTCCTTGCAACGGCCCTCCTCTGCGCCCTCGTGAGCCTCCCCGCCCACGCCGCCTACCCCGACCAACCCATCAAGATCGTTGCCCCCTACGCCGCCGGCGGCAGCTCCGACGTCCTCGCCCGCGCCCTCGGCGAGGAACTGGGCCGCGAGCTGGGTCAACCGATCGTGGTTGAAAATCGCCCCGGCGCAGGCTCGATGATCGGCACCCAGTTCGTCGCCGGCGAGCCCGCGAACGGCTACACGCTCCTGCTCGTCGATGTGCCCTTCACCATCGTGCCGGCGCTCTACAAGGCGCGGGCCCGCTACAACGTCGAGAAGGACTTCGCGCCGATCGTGCTGCTGGGCCTGGCGCCAACTTACCTGTTCGTGCATCCCTCGCTCCCCGGCACCAACGTGGCGGCGCTGGTCCAGATGGCCCGTGCCAAGCCGGCCACGGTGTCGATCGGTTCCGGCGGCAACGGGTCGCTCACGCACCTGATGGCGGAATTGTTCATGATGAACACCGGCACACAGCTTGTGCATATCCCCTACAAGGGCGCGTCCGCCGCCGTGCTTGACCTGGCGGCCGGGCAGTTGCAGGCGAGTTTCACCACCATGCCGACGGCGAGCGCGCTGTATCAGGCGGGCAAGTTGAAGCCGATCGCCGTCGGCAGCGCGCGGCGCACGCGCGAACTGCCGGAGGTGCCGACCTTCCAGGAGGGCGGCGTGGCGAACATGAACGTGGAAAGCTGGTGGGGGCTTGTGGCCGTAAGCGGCACCAGCCCGGCGATTCTGGCGCGGCTGCGTGAGGCGATGGCGAAGGTGATCAAGCTGCCCGGCGTACGCACGCGCATGGAAGGCACCGGGGTGAGCATTCCGGAGGACACCAGTGCGGGCGCCCTGCAGCAGCTGATCAAGACCGATGTCGCGCGCTGGCAGGAGGTGGTCCAGCGTTCCAATATCAAGGTGGATTGATGCAGGGCATTCGCGCCGCAAATTCGCGGTCGGGATTTTCCAGGCGCGGCCGCGGCGCATGGGCCACGAGTGATTCAATATCCGAACGGATATAATTCATGAAGGAGAAACGCAAACTTCTATACTGGGAAGGTTCCTCGAAAAAGGACTGACTTCAAGGAATTTCCGATTCCGGTACAGAAGGATCTGGGCGTCGCACTCTTCGTCGTGCAATTGGGGCGAACTCCCGAATCCGCGAAACCCTGGAAAGGTCTCGGTTCAGGCGTGTACGAACTGGTCGAAGATCACCGTGGTGACACGTTTCGTGCCGTCTACACGGTGCGTGTCGGCGATGCCGTCCATGTCCTGCATGCGTTTCAAAAGAAGTCCAAGTCCGGAATTGCCACCCCGCAACCAGAGGTGGATCTGATCGAAAAGCGGTTGAAAGCGGTGCTCGCCCGGTACGGGCCGGGCGGGAGATCATGATGTCGCACAAAATCCATCCAGGCACCGACAACGTGCTGGCCGATCTTGGTCTGGACGATGCCGAAGACCTGTCGGCAAAAGCCGTTCTCGCTGTCAAGCTCAACGAGTTGATCGACAAACGTGGTCTCAGCCAGACCGAGGCCGCCAACATCACCGGAATGACCCAACCGAAGGTGTCTCAAGTGCGGCGCTACAAGCTGCAGAACATCTCGCTTGAACGCCTTATGCAGGCACTGGTATCGCTCGATCAGCAGGTCGAGATCATCGTGCGACCGGCGCGCCGCGCGCATGCCGCCGGTATTACTGTTGCCGCTTGAGAGCCCGAGTGATTTTCAACTTGCTGCGATGAGACCGGCTGACGACGGGCATACCTGATGGAAGACATTCTCGGCGCCACCGAGGCAGACCTGGCGTTGATGCCCGATTTTGCGGCGCTCTGCGCGTTCGGCGGGCGCCTGGCCGGCAGCGGGCAGGAGGTGGCCGCAATGGCTTGGGCACTGGGTCGGCTGCATGCCATCGGCGGCGCGGTATCGCACCTGCAAGTGCCCTATGCCGGCTGGCGCTGTCGCCGGGCGAGCCTGGCCTTGCTGGAGGCACCGGAGACGCCGCTGGCCTGCAAACCCCTGCTGCGCTCGATCAGCACACCTGAAGACGGCCTGATCGGCGAGGTGATCGATCTCGGCCAGGGCCGCACCGAAGACTTCGATGCCGCCGGCGACCAGGTGCGCGGCAGGATCGCGCTGGTACGCCATGAGTACCCCTTCTCGCCCCGGCACATGCATCGTCGCCGCAAATACGACCTCGCGGTGGCGCGCGGCGCAATCGGCTTCCTGATCGCCAACCCGTGGCCGGGCGGCGGTCTGATGTCGGGCTCGTCCGGGCGGCCGTTCGGCAGTGCCGGCATCCCGGCAGCCTACATCGACCACGCCTCGGCGGAGCGCATCGCCGGCGCCCCATCCCCTGCACTTGTGCGACTGGTCATCGATGGCGAGGAGTTGCCCGGCTCCCTGGCGGACGTGGGCGTGCTGGACATTGCCGGCGGCTCGGATGAGCGCATCGTCATCAGCGCGCACATCGACGGCCACGACCTCGGGCAAAGTGCACTGGACAACGCCACCGGCGTGGCCGTCGCGCTGGCCGCCGCGCGCGCGCTGGCGCCGCGCATCGGCCCGGCGACGCGCGGCTTGCGGGTGTGCCTCTTTTCCGCCGAGGAATGGGCGCTGGCCGGGTCGGCGCGCTACCTCGCAGACATGGCGCCGGCAGAGCGCCAGACGCTGCGCCTGAACATCAACCTCGACACCGTGGCCGGCGACGACAGCCTCACCGCGCTGATCAGCGGCTTTCCGCAACTGGCAGGTTTTGTTGAAGAGAGCGCGCGACTCACAGGCATGCCCGTCGGCCACTACCTGCCCTTGATGCCCAACTCCGATCATGCCAACTTCGCCGCCCACGGCATTCCGGCACTGCGCCTCTTGGCCGGATTCGACCGGCCGCAGTCGCGCGTCAATGCGATTCTTTCCGGTGACGATCTGCCGCATCTGGTGCACGATGACGAAATGCGTCGCGCGCTGCGGGTGACGTGTGCGATGGCGTGGCAGGCACTGACGGCCGCGGATCAGACGCTCGAAACACTGGCGCGGCGGTCGTTGCCCGGCTGACTCAAACTATTGCTTCAGGCAGGCAGCGGCCCGCGCCACGATCGCCAACGCATCGGAAGCACCGTTGGCATCGCCTTTCTCGAAGTCGCCCTCGACCTGCCCCATCTGGTTGGTCACATGGGCGAAACAAACCACGGCTTTGCCGCGGGCACGGGCGAAGGCATACAGTGCCGCAGCCTCCATCTCGACGGCCAGCAGGCCTTGCTCGCACATCCAGTCGATCGCCTCCCTGGTTTCGCGGAACGGCGCGTCGGTGGTCCAGGTCGCGCCGCGCAAGACATGGATTGCGAGATCGTCAAACGCACCGTCGAGCGCGCCGATCAGGTCTGCGGGCGCTTCGCTGTAAGGCGCGGGCGCCACGTAGTGGTAGCTCGTACCTTCGTCACGCAAGGCGCGCTCGATCAGGATGAAATAAGGCGGCGCTTCACGCGCCGCAAGCTGTCCCGCGGATGTGACGCTCAGCAACAAGCCGCAGCCCGAGGCGAACAGTTCCTCGGCCACCAGCACCGCGAACGAGGCGCCGACGGCACAGCCGACGACACCAACGGTGAGGCCGTCGATCTCGAAGACGTGCAGATCGGTGTGGTAGCAAACCCATCCCTGGTGACGCCGGGCGCGGCCCTGCGCCTGCAACTGGCGAACAATGTCGCCGTCGGGGTCAAGCAGGCATATCTCCGGCACCGGTTCGGTCGCCGCGGCTTTCTGGCGCCGCGCCTCGCGCAGCAGGCTCTCCGGTGTGAACACCGACGCCGAGCCGTAGACCTTGCGCGCCAGAATTGGCGGTTTCTCATTCTCGCTCATGGGCTCTACGTCTCAAGGTGCACATTGTCGTGCCATCAGGCAGCCTGCACTTCTTCCCGAAAATATGCAGAACAATTCCCTGCAATACGGCTTGGCGAACCAGGAGCATTTTCGTATCAACACCGTGCAAGGGCGACGTATTGAGAATTGCAGAATTTGAGACAACAACATGCCTCTGGGGAGGCTGACGTGTTTTTGGTAAGCATCAACAGGTAATCTGCTGACCGGTTCAGTCTTTCCCTACTCCACCTGGATATTGCCGGCCTTGATCACCGGCGCCCAGACGCGCATTTCCTTCTGGATGAACTCGAGAAACTTGTCCGAGCCGCGCGCAGAAAGCGTCAGGCCGAGGATCGGATCACTCAGGCGCGCCTGCATGTCCGGCGTGCCGAGAACTTCCAGCAACTCTTTCTCAAGCCGCGCGGTGATCGCCCTGGGTGTTTGCGCCGGCGCCGAAATGCCGACCCACGACACCGCCTGCACGCCAGGCGCGATCTCGTCCAAGGTCGGCACCTCCGGCGCGGTGGCCATGCGCTTCTCGCTGGTCACCGCCAGCACCCTGACCTTGCCGGCCTTCACCAATTCGGCCGCGCTGGCGGTGAGCACCATGTCGAGTCGGCCGCCGAGCAAGTCGACGATGGCCGGCGACGGCCCCTTGTAGGGGATGTGTGTCATGTTCAGGTTGAGGGTTTGCTTGAGCAACTCGGCCGCTAGGAAACCCGAAGTGCCCACACCGGCCGAAGCGTAATTGACGGTGCCCGGCTTGCTCTTTACCAAGCCCAGGAATTCCTGGATGGTCTTGATCGGGTAATCTGCCCTGACGATGATGTATTGCGGATACAGGCCGATCAGCGCGATGTGATGGAAATCCTTGATCGGATCGTAAGGCACCTTCCTGAACATCAGGGGCCCGGGTGCGATCGACGAGTTATAGGTAGCCGCCAGGGTATAGCCGTCAGGCGCGGCCTTGGCCACCAGGTCGGCACCCAGTGTGGAGCCCGCGCCGGGCCGGTTCTCGAACACGATCGGTTGCTTGAGGACGGCACCAAGGCGCTCGGCGATGATCCGCAGGGCCGCTTCGGTGCCGGTGCCCGCGGCAAACGGCAGCACCAGCTTGATCGGCTGCGTCGGGTAAGCCTGCGCCCAGGCACCGAGGCTGGACAGGGCGGAAACCGCGATAACAATGGCTTTTCGTACGAGGCGCATTTCTTCATCTTCGTGTCGGGATGCCCAATCGTACAGGCCTTTTTGTTTATCGAAACCCGACCAGTGTCCTGGTGCGCGCAATGCCGCCGGTCGACGTCGCTGCTTCCGCATTAAACTGCTCGCCGCAGCGATTTTCGCGGACTTCCCAATTGAAAGGACAACCCAGAAAATGACGACCACTCCAGTCCACGAAATCGTGGCCCAGCAACTCAAGGATGCCGGCGTCGAATGCATGTTCGGCGTGATGGGTGAGGACACCGCGCCGCTGGTGGTGTCGGCGGCGGCGCTCGGGATTGTCTGCCACGCGGCGCGGCACGAAAACCAGGCCGCGGCGATGGCCGACGGCTACTCGCGCGCCACCGGACGCACCGGCTTTGTCACCGTGACCGGCGGTCCCGGCTTTTCCAACGCGCTGACCGCGATTCACACCGCGCACCGCGCCGGTTCGCGGGTGGTGGTGTTGGCCGGCGCCGGCAACCCGGCGGAAAACGACCGCGAGCGCGAGTTCGCCCGCAAGGCGTCGCCGGTCGGCTGGCTCAAGCAGTTTCCGCAGGCGGCCGCGCTGGAATTGCTCGGCATCCCGGTGGTCAAGCCGCTCGAAGGCACGGCGGCCGCGGCGGCGACGCGCAAAGCCCTCGCGCTCGGCCAGCGCGGCGCGGTGGTGCTGGTGCTGGGTCGCCAACTGTTGCTTGAGAAGGTCGAGTCGTCAGCCCAGGCCGCACCGGTTGCAGCCGATGGTCCGCGCCACGCGATTGCCGACGCGCAGTCGATCGAATCGCTCGCCGACCTGCTGGGCGAAACCTGGGCGGTGAGTCGCCCGATGATCCTGGCCGGCCGCGGCGCGATGTCAAGCGGCGCCGGGCCGGCCCTCAAGCGGCTGGGCGAACTCACCGGCGCGTTGCTCGCCACCAGCCTGCCGGGGTCGGCCCTGTTCGACGGTGAACCCTACGACATCGGCGTCTGCGGCACCTATTCGACCGCACTGGCCTCCGACCTGATCCCGCAGGTCGATTGCGTGCTGGCCTTCGGCGCCACCCTGAACCCGTGGACCACCTACAACAACACCCTGTTCCCGCGCGCCCACGTGATCCAGGTCGACGCCGCTCCGGAATCGCTCGGCCGTTTCCTTGACATCGACCTCGGCATCGCCGGCGACGCGCGTGCCGTCGCCGAAGCACTGGTGGCCGAACTCGAGAAGCGCGGCCATGCGCAGGCAGGCTTTCGCACGCCGGAATTCAAGGCCACCATCGCCTCGTTCATCCCCGAATCCGACCATGTCGATCGCAGCAAGCCGGGTCTGCTCGACCCGCGCAGCCTGATGCTGGAACTGAACCGGCTGTTGCCCGCCGGGCGCATTCTTTGCATCGACGGCGGCCAGCACGCACGCTTCGCGATTCGCAACCTGCGGGTCGCCGCACCGCGCAATTTCATGCAGGCGGTTGAAGCCGGCTCGATCGGGCTGGCGATGGGCGCCGGGGTCGGCGCCGCGGTCGGCAGGCCGGGTGAGCTGGTGGTGGTGTGCGCCGGCGATGCGGCGATGATGATGTCGGTGGGCGACCTTGAAACAGCGGTACGCCTGCGCCTGAAGATCCTGGTGGTGGTCAGCAACGACGCCGCGCTGGGCGCGGAGGTCAACGTGCTTTCGGCGCTCGGCATGGATACCAGCCAGGCGCAAATCGCCGCGCCCTCGTTCGAGGCGATTGCCCGCGCGATGGGCGCGCAGGCGGCGACGGTGCGATCGATCCGTGACCTGGGGGTGATCGCCGACTGGCTGGCTTCAGCGGCGAGCGTACCGCTGGTGCTCGACTGCCACGTCAACCCCGAGGTGCGTGCGACCTGACGCGGATCAGGTTCGACATCCGGGCCGATGCTTGAGGATTGCAAAGGATCGAGGCGACAACAGGCCTTCGTCAAGCCTGCCTTCTTGCTGGCAACAATCAATCATCGCGCTGGCGGCGCAGTGCAAGGTGTGCCGCCAGCCCGCACAGGGTGAAGCCGAGCATCAGCAAGCCAAGGTTGCGAGAACCCTGGTGCGACACCAGCCCGACACTGTAGCCACCCAGTGCGCCCATCAGTTGCTGCATCAGGCCGGCCAGCGCCGCGGCAGAGCCGGCCAGCGCGGGAACCACGCCGACCGTGCCGGCCAGGCTGGGCGGCACCAGGAAGCCGTGGCCGATGCCCAGCAGCATGAGCGGTGCCGAGAACGCCAGTGGAGAGTCGAGTCCCAGCAGCGCCAGGCCGAGCATCAGCGCAAGGCCTGCCAGGGTGGCCAACTGGCCCAGTGCCATCATTTGGCGCTCGCCCTTGCCGTGGATCAGGCAGCTGGTGAGGAAATTGCCCGTCATGTACGACAAGGGCACGACCATGATGTACCAGCCGATGCCGTCTGGCCCCACGCCGTAGCTGCGCAGCACGATCGGTGCGCCGGACAGGAACACGTAGAACGCCGCCGTGCTCATGCACAGGATCAGCACGTAGAGCAGGAGCGACCGTTGCCGGAGCAAGCTTGCATAGGCTGACAGCATGCCGCCATGCCAGTGCCCGCCCGGCCGGATCGCGGCCGCGCGGCCCGGCAGGCCGCGCCACGCCGCCACCAGCATGACCAGGGCCACCACCGTGATGAGCATGAAGTTGCTGGCCCAGCCAAATCGCACATGGAGTTGCCCGCCGATCACCGCCGCAAACGGCGGCGACAGTCCCATCGCCATGCCGACATAGGCCATCACCTTGGTGCGTTGCGATCCTTCAAACCGGTCCTGCACCATGGCGCGCCCGACCACCGTGCCGGCGGCGCTGCCCATGCCCTGCAACACCCGCCCGGCAATCAGAACCTCGAGGCCGGGCGCCAGGGCGGCGACCAGGGAGCCGGCGGCCAGCAGGAGTAGCCCGCTCACCAGCACCGCCTTGCGGCCATAACGGTCGGAAAGCGGACCGCACACCAGTTGGAACAGGCCAAACGCCAGCACGAAGCCGCTGAAGGTCAACTGCACCTGCGCCTGACTGGCACCGAACAGGGTGCCCCACTCCTGCATCGAAGGCAGGCAGATCGTCATGGCGATCAGCCCGAAGGAAATCTGGGCAAGCAGGATGGACAGGAGCATGAGGCGGGACGGCGCGAATGAGCGGCGAAGATAACAGCAATCGGCCAGCCCGCCGCGTGATCGCGGCAAGCGGCAGAAAATGAAGCAGCCTCGACTGCCACGGCAACGCCGGTGCCAGGTCGAGGCTGATTGTTACGGGTCGGTGCAGGCCGGTACCGCTACTTCAAGCCAGGTCGAAGCGATCGAGGTTCATCACCTTGTTCCAGGCTGCCACGAAGTCATGCACAAACGCCTGCTGCGCGTCACTCGATGCATAGACCTCTGCCAGAGCCCGCAACTGCGAGTTCGAACCGAAGACCAGATCGACCACCGTAGCGGTCCACCGAACCGCACCGGTGGCCCGATCGCGCCCTTCAAGCAGTCCGGCAGCGGCGCTCTTCTGCCACTTGGTGCCCATGTCGAGCAGGTTCACGAAGAAGTCGTTGGTGAGCGTTTCAGGGCGCCGGGTGAAGACGCCATGTTTGGCCCGGCCGACGTTGCCATCGAGCACGCGCAGCCCGCCGATCAGCACCGTCATCTCCGGCGCAGTCAAGGTCAGGAGATTGGCACGGTCGAGCAGCAGTTCGGCAGCGGAAGCTTCAAGACCCTTGCGCACGTGGTTGCGAAAACCATCAGCCGCTGGTTCCAGCACGGCGAACGATTCCACATCGGTCTGATCCTGCGAGGCATCCATGCGACCTGGCGCGAACGGCACCTTCAGTTCGACGCCGGCCTTCTGTGCCGCCGCCTCGACCGCGGCGCAGCCGCCGAGCACGATCAGGTCGGCCAGTGAAATCCTCTTGCCGCCGGACTGCCCGTCGTTGAACGCCTTGCGGATACCTTCCAGCACCGGCAACACGTTCGCCAGTTCGGCCGGCTGGTTGACCTCCCAGTCCTTCTGCGGCGCCAGACGAATGCGCGCACCGTTGGCACCGCCGCGCTTGTCGCTGCCGCGAAAGCTCGCCGCCGACGCCCAGGCGGTGCTCACGAGTTGTGAAATCGACAGGCCGCAGGCGAGCAGCTTTGCCTTCAGGCCGGCGACGTCATGTTCATCCACCAGGGCATGGTCGAGGGCCGGGATCGGGTCTTGCCAGATCGCTGTCTCCTGCGGCACAAGCTTGCCCAGGTAGCGCGCGCGAGGCCCCATGTCACGGTGGGTCAGCTTGTACCAGGCACGGGCAAAGGCGTCGTGGAATTCCTGCGGGTTTTGCAGGAAGCGGCGCGAAATCTTCTCGTAGGCCGGGTCGATGCGCAGCGCCATGTCGGCGGTGGTCATCATCGGCGCGTGGCGTTTGGCCGGATCATGCGCGTCCGGCACGGCCGTCGCCGCCGCCGGGTCTTTCGGCTTCCACTGGTGTGCGCCGGCCGGGCTTTTCGTCAGCTCCCATTCATAACCGAACAGGGTCTCGAAGTAGCCGTGATCCCACTTGATCGGGTTGGGAGTCCAGGCGCCTTCGATGCCGCTGGTGATCGCATCCACGCCACGGCCGCTACCGAAGCTGCTGCTCCAGCCCAGGCCCTGCTCCTCGATCCCTGCACCCTCCGGCTCGCGACCGACATGCGCGGTGTCACCGGCACCGTGCGCCTTGCCGAAGGTATGGCCGCCGGCGACCAGGGCCACGGTCTCTTCGTCGTCCATCGCCATGCGGGCAAAGGTTTCGCGGATGTCGCGCGCCGAGCCGAGCGGATCGGGCTTGCCGTTCGGGCCTTCCGGGTTCACATAGATCAGGCCCATCTGTACCGCCCCGAGGGGGTTGGCCAGCACCCGGTCGCCGCTATAGCGCTCGTCACCCAGCCATTTGGTCTCCGGGCCCCAGTAGATCGCGTCTTCCGGTTCCCAGATGTCAGCGCGGCCGCCGCCGAAACCGAGGGTCTTGAAACCCATCGAGTCCATCGCGACATTGCCGGTGAGCACCAGCAGGTCGGCCCAGGAGAGCTTGCGGCCGTACTTCTGCTTGATCGGCCACAACAGGCGGCGCGCCTTGTCGAGGTTGCCGTTGTCCGGCCAGCTGTTGAGCGGCGCGAAGCGCTGCGCGCCGGTGCCGGCGCCACCGCGACCGTCGGCGATACGATAGGTGCCGGCAGCGTGCCAGGTCATGCGCACGAAAAACGGGCCGTAGTGGCCGTAGTCGGCCGGCCACCAGTCCTGCGAGTCGGTCATCAGCGCGGTCAAGTCCTTGACCACCGCGTCCAGGTCAAGGGTCTTGAACTCCTCGGCATAGTTGAACGCCGCGCCCATCGGATCGGATTTCGACGACTGCTGGTGCAGCATTTTGAGGTTCAGCTGGTTGGGCCACCAGCCGGCATTGCCCGGGGCGCCTGCCACAGTGTGGCTGCCGGCGCCGGCTGCGAACGGGCATTTTGCTTCGCTTGACATGGTCGTTTACCTTTCGAGGATGGAGATTGATTACCCCACGAAGTATAAAAATAGGACCACGATCAAACCAATCAATTATTATTATAGTGTCGATAGTAATTTTTTTTTTTGGTTAGACTGTGCGCCCGGGC
>JANPGJ010000040.1:0-12498 GCA_031423955.1 Burkholderiales bacterium | reverse complement strand
TGGTCATGCTCTAAACGTTTGTCCGGGCGGCGTACCGCCAGGTTGAATTCTCCGACCTCGTGATCCCCCGGCACGTGGCCGGGGGGGCGGGCGCCGCCGGCTGCGCAATGTGGCCACCGAAGCTCGAAGCACGTGTGTTGCAGGAAATCGGCCCCAAGGCGCATGACCGCGCGCTCGAGATCGGCACCGGCTCCGGTTACTTCGCGGCGCTCTTGGCGCACCGCTGCCGTCTGGTCACCTCGATTGAAATCGTGCCGGGTCTGAAGGCGTTCGCCGAGCGAAATCTGCGGAGCGCCGGCATCGCCAACGTCCGGCTGATCGAAGGCGATGGCGCGCAAGGGTATGGCCGCGACCTGTACGACATCATCGTGTTGTCGGGCTCGACCCCGGTCCTGCCGCAAAGCCTGCTTGACCAGCTGAACCCCGGCGGACGCCTGTTCGCGGTCGTCGGCGATGCGCCGGCGATGCAAGCGCGCCTGGTGAGCAAGGGCGCCGATGGCGCTGTCGCCGCCATCACCTTGTTTGAAACCGTGCTGGGCCCCCTGACCAATGCCGCGCAACCGTCGCGCTTCAGGTTCTGAAGCCCGATTTCAGGGATCAGTGTTGCGTGAATGCAACAGCCCTCAAACCGCACAACGATCTTGAACATTTCCGTCCAATTGACGGGCTTCCGGTGCCCGTCCTTTCATGCGAAGCAGTCTTCAATGAATCATCTGAGCGTACAAACCCTGGCGCAATGGCTCGCCGACAGCGATCGGCCGCGACCGATTTTGCTCGATGTGCGTGAAGCCTGGGAGGTTCAGACCGCCAGCCTCGACGGTGCTACACATATTCCGATGCAACAGGTTCCGGCGCGCGCAGGTGAACTTGACAGCGGGAGTGAAATTGTTGCGGTATGCCACCACGGTTCACGCAGCATGCAAGTCGCCATGTTTCTCGAACGCCAGGGACTGACCGTGCACAACCTGACTGGCGGCATTGATGCGTGGTCGCGCGAAATCGACCCGCGCGTCCCGCGCTATTGAAAGCCGCTGCAGCCGGCAGATTACGGGTACTTGCACAATTGTTGTTGGAATGGCCGCAATTTTATGCAAGAATATTCGCAGGTTTGCGCTGTAAGTATATGAAGGATAAAGAATTCATGAATGCCCTACGCTTAAGTCGAATGTCCGCGGCATTGGCCTTGGCAGCCCTCTTCAGCCCGACCGTATGGGGCGCCGACCTGCTGTCGATTTTCAAGGATGCGCTGGCCAACGACGCCAGCTATTCGAGCGCCAAGGCGACCCTGGCAGCCGGCCAGGAAGCCCTGCCACAGGGACTTGCGGGCCTGTTGCCGACCATCGGCGCGACTGCCAACACCACACGCAATGCGGCCAATGTCACCTTCAGGTCGCCGACCGCGTTCCCCAGCGGCGACCGGGTCTTCAATACCAACGGCTACAGCATTTCACTGTCGCAGCCCTTGTTTCGCTGGAACAACTGGCAGACCTACGAACAGTCCAAGCTTTCGGTGATGCAGTCCGAAGCGGTATTTGCACAGGCCGGGCAAGACCTCGCCGTGCGCGTGGCACAGGCCTACTTCGACATCCTCAACGCGCAGGACAATCTGCAGGTGGCGCAATCGAAGAAGGTCGCCATCTCCGAGCAGTTGGCCCAGGCCAAGCGCAATTTCGAAGTCGGCACCTCGACCATCGTTGACACCAACGAGGCGCAATCGCGCTATGACCTGGTGATCGCCGAGGAGATCGCCGCGCAGAACGACCTTGCGGTCAAGCAGACCGCATTGCTGTTGATCATCGGCAAACCCGCAGGCGTGTTGGCGCCGTTGCGCCCCGAGGTCGCGATTCCGGCGCCGCAGCCGGCGCAAATCGACAAATGGGTCGATGCTGCCGAAGTCGGCAACTATGCGGTCAAGGCACAGGAAGCGGCGGCCGAAGTGGCGCGCCGGGCCATCGAGATCCAGCGCTCCGGGCACTACCCGACGCTCGACCTGACCGCCTCGGCCAGCCGCAACAGTTCGAGTGGCAATACCACCAACAACGTCGGCAGCGATTCCACCTCGAGCGCGATCGGGCTGCAGCTGGCGATCCCGATCTACGCCGGTGGCGCGGTCGATTCAAGGGTGCGGCAGGCGATCGCCAACCAGGACAAGGCGAAGGCCGATGTCGAAGTGCAGAAACGCACCGCGGCGCAAAACGCGCGCCAGTTCTTTCTTGGCGTGACCAATGGCCTGGCCCAGGTACGAGCCTTCGAAGCGGCATTGACCTCGTCCAAGACTTCGCTTGATTCGAACAAACTCGGCTACGAAGTCGGCGTGCGGATCAACATCGATGTGCTCAACGCCCAGCAACAGCTCTACACCACCCAGCGCGACCTGTCGAAGGCGCGCTACGACACCATTGTCAACGGCTTGCGCCTGAAAGCCGCCACCGGCGGCCTCAACGAAGAAGACATCGCGGCCGTCAATTCACTTCTGGCACGCTGACCCGGCCTGCCGCGGGGCGCTGGCCCCAGCGCATCGTCGGGCAAGGCGCACAGGGAGCTACGGCTTTCGCGCCAGTATCGGTTCGATCACGGCCATGGTGCGCGCAGTGGCGCCGCGATGCGCAGCGGCGAAGGCGCGTGCCGCCTCCGCCATCCGGTCACGCGCGGAATGGTCGGCCAGCAGCAACGACACCGCCGCCGACAACTGCGCCATGTCGGTGACGCGCCATGCAGCACCACTGGTCACAGCCGCATCGGCGGCCTGCTTGAAATTCCATGTGTGCGGCCCGATCAGCGCCGGACAGCCGCAGGCCGCCGCCTCGATCAGATTCTGCCCACCCAGGGGCAGCATGCTGCCACCGACGTAAGCACAATCGGCCATCGCGTAATACGCCGCCATTTCGCCCATGCTGTCGCCCAGCCAGACATCGGTGGCGGGCGGCACGGCTGCACCTGCGCTGCGGCGCGCCAGTCGCAAGCCCGCACCCGCCACCAATTGTGCAACCTCGTCGAACCGTTGCGGGTGGCGCGGAACCAGCACCGCCAGATGGCCGGCGGCCGCCACGGCCCTGATCCACGGCAACAGCAGTGCCTCCTCGCCCTCGCGCGTGCTGGCCGCCAGCACCACCCGCCGGCCGGCGACGCCGGCCCGCCATTGCGCACCCAGCGCCAGCAGCACGGGATCAGGCGTGGCGTCGAACTTCAGGTTGCCGGTGACACTGACCATCGCAGCACCCTGCGCGATGAGCCGCACGCGGTCGGCAGCGGTTTGCGCGGCGACCCGGGCGAACGCGCCAAAAGCGCCGCGTGCCAGCGCATTTGCGCGGCGATAGCGTCTTGCAGATCGTTCCGAGAGTCGCGCGTTGACCAGCGCCATCGGCACCTCGTACTCGACACTGACGGCCAGCAGATTTGGCCAGACTTCGGTTTCCAGCAGCAAACCGATTCGTGGCCGGAAATGTGCGAGAAAGCGCCGCACTGCGAACCGATAGTCATATGGCAGGTAGGCCACCGTCACGCGCCCGCCGTAGGCCGCAAGCGCCGCCGAGCGTCCGGTCGGCGTCATGCAGGTCAGCAGCAATTCGTGCTCCGGGTAACGCGCGATCAGCGCGTCGACCAGCGGCGCCGCGGCGCGGGTCTCACCGACCGATACCGCGTGCAGCCACAGCACCGGGCGCGTGGGTCGACGGCCGTAACGCCCGAAGCGCTCGCCCCAGTGCGCCAGGTAATCGGGTTGGCGGCGGGCGCGCCACAGCAGGCGGACCAGCACCAGCGGCAGCGCCAGCCACAACACCAGGGAGTAGGCCAGGCGCGCCATGGTCGGCGTCGGCCCTTCAGGCAGGAACCGAAACCAGGTCGCCGGTCAGCGCCAGTGCCGCCTCCCATACCGCGGCAGGCGCAGGCGTTTTCGCCACATCGCCGACATTGCGCACGCAGGCCCCGATAACCCCCGTGGCACCCGGACTGGTGCCGCAATAGATGCCGATGGTAGGGCGGCCGAGCGCGGCGGCCAGATGGGTCAAACCGGTATCGACGCCAATCGCAAGCGCCGCCCCGGCAAGGACACCCGCCAGCGATCCCAGGCCCAACTCCGGCGCCACCACCGTGTCACCACCGATGGCCGCCGCGATCCGCTCGGCGCGCATTTGCTCGGCGGCGGTGCCGGCGGGCAAGACGCAGGCCATGCCGGCGGCGCGCAGTTGCCGGCCGAGCAAACCCCAACCTTCCTCGGGCCACAGCTTGGCGGCATCGGTGGTGCCGCTCAGGCACACACAGTAGGGCTCGGCGGGCAGCCACTCGAAGCTCGCCGGCGCCGCGCAGATACCGTAGTCAGGCGCGCCGCGCGGCACGTAGCCCAGCGCGTCACCCACCAGTTTACGGTTGCGCGCCACCGCGTCCAGGGTCCAGGGCACGGCATGGCTCTGATCATAAAAAAGCGCAGCGATCCACTCGCGTGCGCTGACGCGATCCAGGCCGTGGCGCTCGCCGCGCGCCATCCGTGCCAGCAAGGCACTCTTGGCGAGTCCCTGCGCGTCGATCACGCGGTCGTATCCGGCCGGCGCCAGCGAGTGGCGAAAAGCGGCCCATTCCTGCCGCGTCCGGCGCGCCGTCAGGCTCTTGCGCCAGCGTCGTACCGCTACCGGCAATACCCGTGTCACTGCAGGGTGAAGCCGCACGATGTCGACATAGGTTTCCTCGACCACCCAATCGATCGTCGCCTGCGGGAACAAGCCGGCGATATCGGTGACCGCCGGCAGGCAGTGCACGACATCGCCGAGCGAGGTTGTCTTGACCAGCAAGATGCGCTGCATTCAGTTCCTGGGTGATTCGGCGTGCGCCGGGCAAATGCGGGCGGGGTTGGTGGCCGCTGGCGCCGCGCCAGTCATGCGGCGCAGCAATCTTGGGTGACAGCGCCGGACATCTGTGGCCACCCGGTCGCTGCCGGTTCAACGTTCGCCTACGGAGGAGAATAACCGCCATCGCTTACAATCCGCCGCGATGCAAGCGGCGGTTCCGACGCATGATTGCACTCTGAAGACAAGCCCCGATTATATCCGCCGCATGGCCCTCCCGCCTCCAGCCCCGATCCCGGCGCGCATTCCGCTGTCGGTCACCATCATCACCTTGAATGCTGCATCGCAACTGGCGGAGTGCCTGGCCAGCGCTGCGTTCGCTGACGAGATCGTGGTGCTTGACTGCGGCAGTGGCGACGGCACCCAGGCCATGGCGGCACAACTTGGGGCACGGGTCGTCGAAGGCGACTGGCCGGGCTATGGCGCGCAAAAGCACAGGGCCGTGGGCCTGGCAAGGCACGACTGGGTGCTTTGCCTGGATGCGGACGAACGGGTCAGCCCGGCCTTGCGGCGCTCGATTGAAGCGGCCTTGGGCGGAACGGCACCGGCCCACCTGGCATGGCGAATGGCGCGCGCCAACCGCTTCATGGGGCGCGTGCTGCGCCATGGCGAAGGCTATCCGGACTGGTCGCTGCGGCTGTTTCACCGCGGCCACGCGCACTGGAGCACCGACCCGGTGCACGAAAAAGTGCTGACCCAGCAGACGGTCGGCACCCTCGCTGGCGATCTGCTGCATGAGTCCGCCGAGTCGCTCGAGGCCTATCTGGCCAAGCAGAACCGCTATACCTCGCTACAGGCGCAGCAATTGGCCGCCGCCGGCAACAGCGCGGGGTGGGCCCGCATCACGCTCAGCCCGTTGGCGCGATTCGTCAAGTTCTACGTGTTTCGGCGCGGCTTCATGGATGGCGTGCCGGGCCTGGTGCATATCGCCATTGGTTGCTTCAACAGCATGATGAAGTACGCGAAGTTGCGGGCGCTGAACGGCAAATGA
The DNA here is from genome assembly GCA_031423955.1 of Burkholderiales bacterium. Classification (GTDB taxonomy): domain Bacteria; phylum Pseudomonadota; class Gammaproteobacteria; order Burkholderiales; family JAEUOS01; genus JAEUOS01. Next base: position 6,669 of record JANPGJ010000040.1, on the reverse strand, counting down.
ACGTCAGGTGACGCGCCAGCGACTGATGGTGGCTCGGCCACGCCCTGTTGCGCGCGGCGCGACTACTGCGGTTTGACTGGAAACGCAGGGACGATGGCCGAAGTGGGAACTTCGCCGGCGGCTTGATAGAACCGCATCTGGCCGGCAAGGTCGAGAATCCACACTTCGCGCGCACCGCTGGCCATATAGAGCGCGGTCTTGTCCGTCATTTCGGCCGCCGTATTCGAAGGCGACATGATTTCAATGCAAATTGTCGGGGCAACCATCAACAAACTCGGGTTGGTCCGGCTATTCCACGACTCATCCGACAGCCACGCGACATCGGGCACCTTGATGCCTTGCGCGGTGAGCACAGCGCATTCGGTCAACACCTGACCGCCCAGGCCGGACGCGTCAACGATCGAGCGCAGCTTGAACGTGATCTCGGCCTGCCAACGGCTATGCGGCGTGCTGGTCGGGCTCATCTGCAATTGCCCTCGTTCATTGGTTTCGACCTTGTAAGGCAGATCAGCCAGCATCGGGTCGTCGCACAATGCCTCCCACAGCGCTGTCATCGCGGCGGGCGTGGCATTGCTGATCTCGATTGGCAGGCGCGAACCCATGACGGCGACCATTCTATTGGCAAGAGAAAAAGAATATCACAGCGAAAACCGGCCTGGCCGGCACCGATGAAACAGGAACCGCCGCTTCGCCAGGCGATTTCCCGCCCCAGCAATCGGACAGTCGACACCCGGTGCCAGTGCAGCGAACCCGAGCCTGGCAGACTCAGAGGCGATAGGCCGTCGTCGTCATCACCTTCGCCATCAACTGCATCGCCAGCCGTGCCGGCAATGGCAGTTCCACACCCCCGGCGGCGAGCGCTTCGCGCGCGTGGCGGGCCTCGTCAGCCTGCATGGCGGCGACAATCGCGCGCGAGCGGGTATCGCCGGGTGGCAGGCGCTCCAGATGGCCTTGCAAATGCTGCTCGACCTGTCGTTCGGTTTCGGCCACAAAGCCCAAGCTGGCGGGGTCGCCAAGGCGCCCGGCCAGTGCGCCGAGCGCGAACGAACCGGCGTACCAGAGCGGGTTGAGAATGCTGACCCGGCCGCCCAGTTCGGCGATGCGTTCCGCGGTCCAGGCCAGGTGCGCGCCCTCCTCGGCGGCGGCACGCTCCAGTTGGCTGCGCACCGCGGGGGTGCTGGTGGTCGCCGCCTGGCCGTGATACAGCGCCTGCGCGCACACTTCGCCGACGTGGTTGACGCGCATCAGGGCGGCGGCCTCGCGTTTTTCGGCGGGCGTCAGCGGCGTGCCTTCCGCGCGGGCGTCGGCCGGCATGGCGGCAGCCGGTGTGACCGATGTGGTGGCGCGCAACATGCGGTCAAAGGCTGTGATCAGGCTGTCGGGAGACATGGCGGCACCTTGAAGTCAGATCAAACATTGTATGCGCGGTGACGGTGTCTTACGCCAATTTTCGCCTCACGAATCCGCGTGAATTCGCCAATCCCTGAAATATTTGCGCTGCCATAAGCCACTGCCTGAGCGTGCGCACCAGCCTGGCACTCGCCATCCGCCTGCGGAACCGGCCAATCAGCTACCGCAGCGTGACAGCATCCGGAAATCCTGGAATGATCCCCGATTCTGCGATCGCACCTTGTGCGCGCATGAACCGCATCTGCCCGGCAGGGTCAAGAATCCAAACTTCCCTGGCGCCGCTTGCGAAATAGAGTGCGGCCTTCTCCGCCATTTCAGCGGCCGTATTCGAGGGCGACATCACCTCGATGCAAATGTCTGGCGCGACCATCAGGAGGCTCTGGTTGGTGCGTCTGTCCCATGCTTGATCCGATATCCAGGCGACATCCGGTACCTTGATGCCTTGTGCGGTAAGTACGGCGCACTCGGTCAACACCTCGCCGCCGAGACCGGCCGCATCGATCATCGATCCTAGGGTACGGGTGACCCGCGCCTGCAAGCGGCTATGAGGCGTGCCAGCCGGGCTCATCAGCAATTGTCCCCGTTCATTTGTTTCGACCTTATAAGGCAGATCAGCGAGCAAAGGGTCGACGCACAAGGCTTCCCACAGCACCGTCATCGCGGCGGGCGTTGGACTTGCGATTTCTATCGGGAGGCGCGAACCCATTGGGGATAAGTCGAATGATCGATCGAAAATGATAGCACAGCGAAAACACTGCGTTTCGACACGCCAAGCCGAAAGCGGGAGTCGAATGAGGACTGCGTGGCACAGCGCATTCTTCGCCGTGTGCCGAGCGGCGTAGTGCGGTCAAACCCGCGATGTCAGCGCCTGGTCGTTGCGCGCGACAAACCGGCGTAGCCGCCGCAGCTTCAGGCCATCCAACCGGGTCAGAAGCTAACGGGGAAGGCCAAGGTGCAAGGAGAGCGCCGATTCCACTTTGCGCATGTCCGTGCGCGACAAGCGCCCGATCAGCGTTTTGAGGCGCGATTTGTCGGCCGCCATGATTTGATCGGACATGACCTTCGATTGGGTGCCGACTGCATCAACCAGGGTTTCGCCTGGATACACGCGTTCGATGTTCGACGTCATCGGGATCACCACCACCCGCGCAAGATGAAGATTGGCGGAGTCATTGCTCACGATAACGGCGAGTCGGGTTTTGCGGACCTCGCTGCCCAGGGCAGGCTCGAACGCAACCCACCAGATCTCACCGCGCTTCATCGGCGTTGTCGCTTGCTAGTGCATCAATCCACTCGCGCGCCTCGCCTTCTCGCGCGGCGTCAGCCGCCATGGCCCGGTAGCCGGCATCAAGTTGACCACCAAGCACATGGGGTCGCACCAGGTCTTCGATGAACTTGCTGATTCTGCCGCGCCCAACCAAGGTGCTCAAGCCGTCGTAAACCGCCTCATCGAGCGAGATCGTGACCTTTTTTTGCATGGTTCGCCTGTTCGTGAAACACAAAAGTTTACATAATACCACTTACGTCTTATGTGGAAGGTGAGCCTGGAATATGTTGCCTGATAACCAAGCTCGTATTGCCCTTGATACCAATAAAGCGGATAGTATGTTTGTACAAACCCTATCATTTGTTAGGGATATATTTAACATATGAATCGATTGGATTTGCTGCATCAGCTTGCGGAACTGGAGCGGCGTGGCATCTTCGTCGTGGCGAAACGAGATATCGAGAAACTTTTCCCCGACGAGACCGAAAAGTCGATGGAAAAATCGCTGCGGCGCATGGTCAGGGACAGGCTGCTTGTCAAGGCAGCCAGGGGCGTCTACGTTAATCCGGCAGCAGCCTCGCGCAATCCACGATGGACCATCGAAGAAGTGGCCAAGGCCTTGCGGCCGGGAAAGCTTTCTTATGTCAGCCTGGAAAGCATGCTTTCCGAGCATGGCGTGATCTCGCAAATTCCTATCAGCCGCTTGACCGTGATGACGACCGGCGCCAGCGGAACGCATACAACGCCCTACGGCGTGATCGAATTCACCCATACCAAGAGAAGCCGTCCGGAGCTGCTGGCCCGAACCGTTTTCGTCAAGGGGCGGCCGTTGCGCATCGCGAAAAAACGCGCAGCGGTTCAGGATTTGCGGAGGGTCGGCCGCAACACCGACATGCTTGATCCCGACGAACTGGCTGACGTGGCCGAAGCGTGATGAAAAAATGAGCACGGTGATCGTGAACACCGAGAAAATCGACGAGGTTCTGGCCGACAAGCTGGTCGCGTTGCCGACGTCGATTTGCAAAATTGAAGCCGGCCACCCGCTTGCCACGCCGGCACGGATTCGCCACCGAGACATTTGGGACATCGCGTGGCGTACAGAACGGGGCGCGACACTCGACACGAACATGGTCAACGCCAAGATCGACGACTATGGCATCGAGACCATCGAGAAGCTGCTGGATTTCGCCGTTTTGGCAATTCCGGACATCGCAGCAGGCGGCGCTTTCAGAGCGCAAATGCAGCGATTCATCAAGAAGAGCGCGTTCGACAACGCCTTTGCAAAATCCGGGTATGACGCCTATCTGGCCGCGACAGTGATCAGGCTATTGAATGAGGTCAGGCCGACCTTGGCATCGGCGCCGCGATGAGGTTGGTGCAGCGCCCGGCCTTGCATGTGCGTTCGGAGGTAGCGCACCCGACAGAAGTATCGCGACCGTTCGCTGCCAGGATGCGCGCACCAAACAAGCGTCAGCCTTTTTCCGCGCCTCGTTTTTGTGGTCCTGCGGCAGGAACCATGTCCAGCAATCCTTCTTCCCTCATCAGGTCGGCCAGACTCGACTCCTCCAGCGAGTAAACGCCCCGCGAAGCCTTCCAGACAAGAGATTTTTCCTGCAGCATCGACAAAGCGTTTTGAATGTTCGGGACATCCGCCTTGGTGTCGCCACCCGGCTCTGTCACCGATAGCACCATCGCATAGGCGCTGATCGTTGCAGCATCAAACGGTGCATAGTCCCCACCACGAGCGGCCACCACACGCAATACCGCCGACTGCAGCGGCGTGAGGCTGCGGATCACCCTGAGCGTTTCGCGACTTCCCGCGTCGATTTCCTGGTTTACAGCGCGAGTGAATTTTTTCATCACCTGCGAAGGAACGAGTTCCAAGTCGAATCTCAAGGCATCGGCGGCCGCGCCAAGAATCTCCGGCCGATACGCCGCCTTCTTGAATAGAGCAAATGTTTTCGCGGGATCAAGCGGGCCGGGCAGGCTCGCGTGCTCGCAAAACCATTCCACATAGTCCTTTGAAAGCGACGGAAAACGGACCAGGGGTGCGCCGAAAAACGCCTGATCCCGGCCCGCTCTGAGCATCGCCAGCTTGTCCTGGTTGGAGCCGGTGGCCACCACCCGCAAGCCGAAATGCCGGCTGCTGTTGAGTTCATCACGCGCCGCCTTCAGCCCGAACAAGGCTTCGTTGCCGCTCTCGGTGGTGATGGCATGCTGGGCTTCATCGACGATCACGACAATCATCTTTCGCGTCTCGTCCGACAACGCGGAAAAAGCGGCCACCAACGATACGCCTTGATTCAAGCCTGTCTTTTCAAGCGCGAACGACAAGCCCCCAACATTGACCCGGTCGACGCCAGCCGCCTTGGCAAGTCTGGCGATCACCCCTTCGTGCTTGTTCATCTCCTGCCTGACCGCGGCGGCGATGACATGGCCTGGATCGGCTTTGCGGTTCTCCCACAGATCGGCGTAGATCACCAGGGCGCCTTGCGCTTCAAGTTCCGGCCGCAGGTCCTCGCGCAGGAACGTCGACTTGCCGGTACGCCGCGGCGCCGCCAGAAACAGCCCTGAGCTGGTTGACGATGCCGGTGCGTCCAGCAGGATCTTGCGCGCGAAATCCAACGCTATTGTTTTTCGATGAAAAACAGCGCCCATGGCGACCTCCCAGGCGATTTGGTTTATACTCGATTATATTAAATTATACCCAAGCTTAAAGAAGCCGCATTTTGCCGTTTGATTTTTACCGCGTCGCCAGATTCTGTCGAAAGTGCACAGCCGTTCACTACTCTTGGTGGCGCAGCTTGCCAAGAACTGCGCCACTCTTGCAGCCGAAACTGGCGCAGTTCGACAAACTGCGCCATGTTTGTCCGAGTTGCCGCGCCGCGGGCGGGCTCGACTCCGCCTTCGAGTTGCACCCAGGATGCCGACGCGCCAGCTTTGGTAGTCGCTACGTCAGCGCCGCAGCCAGCAACGCATGTTGCGGCGCCTGAAAGGGATTGACCACCGTCACGCCACGCCAGGTAAATCCGTGCTGGAAGTCTTCGCTGAGAAGCATGCGGCACTTCTGATCGGCGGTCACCGAAAGAATCAACGCATCCCAGATTGGCAACTGATGATCCGCCGCCAGATCGAGCGCCGCGCGCATGGCCTCGAAGGTGGAGTCGGCGACATCGAAGGCGTCCGCCCAACTCAGTATGGAGATCCTCGCCTCGGCTGCGGCGCGGCCGGCTTTTCCGACCAGCACCCGATGCAGTTCGCCAAGGCATTGGTTCGGAACGATGACAAGTGCGCCCGGCAAGCGTGCGACCAAGTCCGTTGCGGATTTGCATCGCTTTGCATCGCCTACCCCTTCCGCATAGGCAAGGATATTGGTGTCAAGCGCGATACGCATCTTGTGGCTCAATCATAAAGCTCATCCCGAGACCAGCTTCGCGTACCTGTCGCAGGATTAGCGCGCAGCCGTGACAACAGGATGCGCCTGGCAGCCACCCGCTCATGGTTTTCGACGAGATCGGCCCCGGAAATTATCGCGACCGGCTTGCCACGCGAAGTCACCGTGATTCGCACGCCACGGGAAACCTCACGCAACAGCGACGAGAAATGCCGATTCGCCTCGGCCGCACTGACCGATTTCATGATCCGCTCCGATGGTAGTGATCTACACTACATTATTGTACTAAAACATAGTGTGATCCGGACTGACTCCGACCAAGCTGCGGATGCGACGGCAAACGGTGGTCCAGATGCAATGGCACAGTCTTTCGCAGGCTCATGGGCCTTGCGCCACTCCGCCAGCGCATCGGAATGGAAACCGAGCCTATAGATCATCCAGCTTTACCCGCACCAGCTGAGCACGATCACAGATTGTGATGGTGTTAGGTTGGATTTTGGTCAAGCAACGTGATGGATGTGGGGTGATCCCCCTCAGGGTACTTGAACAAACGGACCCTTTGGGGGAGTCTCCGGTTACCAAGCCAAGAGACCGCCCA
>JANPGJ010000039.1:0-3130 GCA_031423955.1 Burkholderiales bacterium | reverse complement strand
GGTCGTGGCGCAGGATCGAGCGCAGGCCGGTGGCGAAGGTCAGGCCCTGCTTTTCGTTGACCGGAATCTGCTCGACATCGTCGAGTTCGTATTCGACCGGGTCTTCGATAGTGAGGAAATTGTCGCGCCCATCGTTGATCTCGGAAATCGCCGCATACAGCGTGGTGGTCTTGCCCGAGCCGGTGGGCCCGGTCACCAGCAGCATGCCGTAGGGCAGCGCGGTCAGGCGGCGCAGCGTTTTCAATGTCGGGGTGTCGAAGCCGAGGTCGTCCAAGTGCAACTGGCCATCGGCGCCGACCACCGTGCGCTTGTCGAGGATGCGCAGCACCGCCGCCTCGCCGTGGATGGTCGGCATGATCGAGACCCGCACGTCGATATCGCGGTTGTCGGAGCGCACCTGCAGCTTGCCGTCCTGCGGCACCCGGTGCTCGTCGATATGCAGGCCGGCCAGCACCTTCAGGCGTGAAATCATCTGGCCGGCGAGATCGATGCCATCGATGTTCTTCACCGGCGAGAGCACGCCGTTGATGCGGTACTTGATCATCATGCCGCGCGCCGAGCGCTTCAGGTGGACATCCGACGCACCCTCCTTCAACGCATCGTAGAGGGTGGAATTGACGATCCGCACCGCCGGGCTTTCGTCCTGGCTGATCGCCGACAGCGACAGCACCTCGACATCGCGGCGCCCGGCCAGCGCGTCGAGCCCGCTGCCCTGCACCGAATCCATCGCCCGCACCGAGGCTTCGTGGCGCACCAGGTAGGCCTGGATGTCGGTTTTCAGTGCCAGCGCGATGGCGATCGGCGCCTGGGCGCGGGCGCGCAGCCAGTCGATGGCGGCGTCGTCGAACGGATCCGGCAGCACCGCCAGCAGGCCGCCGTCGGTCTCGCGCAACAGGCTGCAATTGCGCCCCTGCGCCTGCGCAAGCGGCAGCAGGTCGAAGGCCGGTTGCAACTGGTCCATGTCGCGGGTTTCGACCACCCGGTAACCGAACAGGCGCGCCAGCGCGGTGACGAAATCACGGTTGGCCAGGCCGCTTGCGCTTTCCAGTTCCTCGATCAGCGCCCGGCCGGAGGTGCGCGCGCGCACCCGCGCCTGCGCGACGTCGGCGACGCCAAGCTGTGGCGCGGGGTTGGCAAGTTTTTCCGGGGCGTTCATTGGAAGCTGCCCGCCAGATCGAAAATCGGCATGTAGAGAAGCACTACGATCAGGCCTACGAAGACCCCGATGGCGGCCATCAGCAGGGGTTCGAAACTGCGCGTGAAACGGTCGATCCAGCGCGCGATCTCGGCATCGTAATAGGCGGCGCTGCGGATCAGCATTTCACCGAGGTTGCCGGAGCGCTCGCCGACGCGCAGGAAGCGCAGGGCCACCGGGGTCGACAGGCCATGCGCGGCGAACGCCGCCGACAGCGGCTCGCCGTTGCTGACCCGGCGCGCGGCGGCATCAAGCGCCATGCGCTGCGCGCCGAACACGGTTTCGCGTGCCATCGAAAGCGCGGTCACCGCGGTGATGCCGCCTTCGATCAGCATGCCCAGCGTCATGTAGAGGCGCGCCACCGAATAGATGCGCACCCGCTCGCCCAGGCCCGGCACATGCGACAGGATCAGCGCCAGGCCGCCGTTGCGGCGCAGGCTGATCCAGCCGAACACCAGGGCGGCGACCAGGGCGGCGAGAAAAGCCAGCACCCAGACCGTGTGGGTCGACACCAGCGCACCCCACTGCAGGAGCAGGGCCGACATCCATGGCAGCGGCCGGCCCGAGCCCTGGTAGACTCCGGCGAAGCGCGGCACCACATAGATCATCAGGAACAGACTGACGGCCGACCCGGTAACCATCAGAATCAGCGGGTAGACCGCGCTCGACACCAGCTTCGCGCGGATCGCGTCGACCCGGGTCTGGTAGTCGATGTAGCGGCGCAGCGCCTGCGGCAGGTTGGAGGTGGTCTCGGCGGCGCGCACCACGCCGACATAGACCGGCGGAAACACGTTCGAGGTTTCCTGCAGTGCGCGCGAAAAGCTGTTGCCCTCGCCGATCGATTTGCGCAGGCCGGCGAAGATCACCGCATGGCCGGGCGCCGAGGCCTGCTCGGCAAGCGTATCAAGCGCCTCGACGATCGATAGACCCGCTTCGAGCAACGCATGCAGTTCCTGGCTGAACAGCAACACCGAGAACGCCTGGCGCCGGCCGCCGGCGATGCCGCCACGGCTTGGCGTGAGCGATACCGGCCGCAGCGACTTGGCCGCCAGTTGCGCCCGCGCGTCAGCCTCGCTCAAGGCCTCGATCGCCAGCGATACCAGTTCGGATGCGCCGTTTTCGACTTTCAGCGCGCGGACATCAAACTGCAATCGAACTTCCTTTCAGGGCACCCGGCGCCGCCAACCCGTGATGCAGCGCAGGCGAGACCAGGCGCAGGCCGGCGAGCCCGGCCGGCTAATTGCTGATATCGGCATCTTCAGCGGACCCGCCGGGACTGCCGTCCTTGCCATAGGAGATCACCTCGAAATCCTTGTTGGTGCCCGGCGAGCGATAGATGTATGGCTTGCCCCATGGATCGTTCGGCACCGCCTTGCCCAGATACGGCCCCCGCCAACGCGTTTCGGTCGCCGGCGCCGCCACCAGCGCCGCCAGGCCCTGCTCGCTGGTCGGATAGCGGCCGACATCGAGGCGATAGGTATCGAGCGCCTTGGCGAACGCATCGACCTGCGCCTTGGCCACCGCCGTTTCCGAGCGCCCGAGGTGCGACAGCACCCGCGGCCCGACATAGGCCGACAGCAAGCCGATGATTGCCACCACCACCAGCAGTTCAAGCAGGGTAAAGCCGGCCATTCGCCGACGTGCATGCAATGACACCATGATCGATTCCTTAGTTGCGAACGCCTGCTGCCTCGTCGCGGTAGCCCTCGGCCCGCGCCAGCACCTCGGGTACATAGGTCAGGGTATCGCGATACGGCGGCACCCGCCGGGTATAACGTTCGACCGCGCCCTCGCCGGCGTTGTAGGCCGACAGCGCCAGCGCCACATTGCCATCGAAGCGGGCCAGCAGATCGCGCAGGTAGCGCGCGCCGGCATCGACGTTCTGCCGCGCATCGCCGCGATTGACCACGCCATAGCGCCTGGCGGTGCCGGCCA
>JANPGJ010000038.1:0-7310 GCA_031423955.1 Burkholderiales bacterium | reverse complement strand
CATACAGGTTCGGGATCACCGAGCCGTCCGGCCGCAGCACGCGCGCATGCACATCCACTTTGAGGCCGCCTTGCGTGTGGGCAATCGCACCGGTGATCAGGGCGCCGTGGAACACCGGCTTGAGCGTGTCGCCGAAGGTCTCGCGCCCAAAGCGGTCGCGTCCGGCGGCAACCCCGGCGTTGTAGTCGTCGAAACTGGCGCGTACGCGGCGCGGGTCGATGTGAAACGCTGCCGCCAGTTCCTCGATCGAGGTCGCTGAACGCAGGGCGCCGGCGGCCACCGTATCGCGAAAATGTTCGCTCTTGGCGACGATGTCGTAAATCCTCTGGTCGAAGATTTCCAGTGCCACACCGCGCGGCTGCGCCAGCAGCACCCGCGCCAGTTCGGAGTAGCCCTGGTCCTCGCGGTCGAAGCGATCGCCGTTCACATTCACCATGATTGCACCGAGTTGCGGAATCTCCGGCATCAGGCGGGTACCAAAGCCGGGGCACACATAGCCATGGCCCTGGTAGCCCGACATATGGGCGACGGCGGCGCCGAGTTCAATGCCCCAGCGGATACCGTCGCCGGTATTGCCTTGTGCACCGATGCAATCGACCTCGGCCATCTCGGGGATGTAGCGCCTGAGCATCTCGCGATTGGCGCCGAAACCGTCGCAGGCGAGGATCACCTTGGAGGCGCCAATGCGGTCGGTGCCGCGTTCGCCGGTGAGCACGCCGGTGACGGCGCCGGAAGCATCGGTGATCAGGCCGGCGCCGGGAGAGCGGTCGGCGAATGTGACATTCGGGAAGCGCGCCAGCGCCGCGTGCAGCGCCTGCACCAGCGGTGCGCCGGAACGACCCGGCGGGTTGTGCATGCGGAAAAAGGATTGACCGAAGCGACCGGCGTCGGTATTCAAGGTCAGCGGCAGGCCGACCTCGTCGACCACCAGGTTGATCACGTCGAGCGAGCGGCGGCACAGGGCGAGCACGATGGCGCGATCGGCCTGCCCGTGGTTCTTGCGCATGATGTCGTCGGCGATCTGCTCGGCCGTGCCGTTGATGCCGGCGGCTTCCTGATAGCGGGTGCCGAACGCGGCGATCGAGCCGCTGGCCAGCGCCGTGTTGCAGCCCAGCCGGGTGTCTTTCTCCAGCAGGACCAGTTCGACACCGCGCCGTGCGGCAGCGAATGCCGCCATCAGCCCGCAGCCGCCGGCGCCGACGATGACCAGTTCGGTTTCGGTATCCCAATGTGCTTTCATGCTTGCCCGCCCGCAGGGTTTAAGTGCCTTTTGCCAGTGCCGATCGATGCTACGATCCATGCCACACTGCGTCAAGCGCGATGGTCAAGCGGGCGCTATTTGCCGATTCAATGGGAACTATCGATTGCGTGAATCGCATGTCCGGACTCGGTGGCGCGGCCTTGTATCCCCCGGCGTGGCGTTATATCAACCAAAGTGCAGGGCGCCGTTCGTGAATCATGCCCGCGTGATCACGGACGGTGATGTGAAACGAATTTTTTGGGAGTAGTCATGGGTGCGATTGATTTTCGCTTCCGGCCGGTCGGCACGCAGTCGATCACCCCCGAGTTGACGCGCGAATACCTGCGCAAGATGCGCCTGCAGCCGGCGCCTTCGTTCGAGCGCCAGGACATGGACCTGATGTTTCAGGAAATGGACGAGGCCGGGATTGAGATGGGCGTGATCGGGGTGCCGGCGCCGACCGCGAAGCCGGGATTCGAGTCGACCGGCAACCAGACCATTGCCGACCTGGTGAAGCGCTTTCCGAAGCGCTTTGTCGGCTTCGGCTCGCTCGACGCGGCCGACCCGGCGCGCGCACTTGAGGACATATCGAAGGTGGTCGACATGGGGCTTATCGGCCTCACGCTGGAGCCTTCCACCTCAGGCGTGACGCGGCGCTTCAACGACCGCGTGTTCTATCCGATTTTCGAGGCGGCGCAGAAGCGCAAGCTGCCGGTGCTGACGGTGATGAGTTGCCTGCTCGGGCCCTACATGGACGATTGCCACCCCGAAATGGTGGATCATGTGGCGACCGATTTTCCGGAGCTCAAGGTGATCATCCAGCACGGTGCCTGGCCGTATTCGCGCGAAGCCTGCGGGGTGGCTTACAAGCAGAAAAATGTGTATCTGGTGCCAGGGCAGTATGTGCATTACGAGTTTCCCGGCTCGGAAGACTATGTGAAAGGAGCGAACCGGCAGTTGTCGGACCAGATGCTGTTTGGCAGCGTCTATCCGAACTGCGGGCCGTTGTCGGAAGTGCGCCGGATTGTCGATGCGCTCGGCTTCGCCAGCGAAGAAATCAAGTTCAAGTATCTGGAAGGCAATGCCCGCCGCTTGCTCGGGCTTGCCGCAACCTAAAGGGAGTCGTTGATGGCTGTATTGAGTGCAGAAGGAAAATCATTCCCCACCAGCACCGAAGTGCTGATCATCGGCGCCGGCGCCTGCGGCACCATCGCCGGTCTGGCTGCCAACGAGGCCGGTGCGGACGTGCTGATTCTCGAACGGGATGCCAAGCCGACCGGCAGTACCTCGCTCTCCGGAGGGCAGATTCCCGCCGCCGGCACCAAGCTGCAGCGCGCCGCCGGCTTGCTCGACGACACGCCGGACCTGCTGGCACGCGACCTGATCGACAAGGCGCACGGCGAGTGCGATCACGAAATGGCCTGGCACATCGCGCGCGAATCGGGCAAGACCATCGACTGGCTGGTCGATCGCCATCAGATGCCGCTATCGTGCATTCTCGATTTCCGCTATCCGGGCCACAGCCGCATGCACATGCACGCCTCGCCCTCGCGTTTCGGCGCCGAACTGCTCTCGGCATTGCTTGCCGCGGTCGAGCGCGAGAACATTCCGCTGGCCACCAACGCGCTGGTCAGCGACCTCTATGCCGACCGCGACGGCCGGATTCGCGGCGTGCGGGTCAACCGGCCCGACGGCAAGACCGAGGACATGGGATGCGAGGCGCTGATCCTCGCCTGCTGCGGCTACGGCGGCGATCCCGAACTGCTGAAGAAATACATTCCTGAGATGGTCGACGCGCATTTCCATGGTCATCGCGGCAATACCGGCGATGCGGTGAAATGGGGCGAAGCCCTCGGCGCCTCGATCAAGGACATGGGCGCCTTCCAGGGCCATGGTGCAGTCGCCACCCCGCACGCCATCCACATGGGCTGGCCCTCGATCACCGAAGGCGGGATCCAGGTCAACAAGCATGGCAAGCGCTTTTCCAACGAAAACGCCGGCTACTCCGAGCAGGCGATGAACGTGGTGCGCCAGCCCGACCATGTGGCCTGGCAAATCTGGGACATGCGCTGCGAAAAAATCGCGATCCAGATGCACAGCCACGGCGAAGCGCAAAAAGCCGGCGCCATCAAGGTCTGCAACACGGTCGAGGAAATCGCCCGCATGGTCGGCTGCGATGCTGCCGCCCTGGAACAAACCATCAACGAGACGGCCGACATCGTGCGGGGCAAATTGCCCGACCCGTTCGGCCGCGACTTCGGCGGCAAGCCGGTGCTCGAGGCGCCGTACAACGTATGCAAGATCATGGGGGCGCTGTTTCATACCCAGGGCGGGCTCGAAGTCAACAAAGTGGGCCGGGTGCTGCGCACCAATGGCACGCCGTTTCCCAACCTGTTCGCCGGCGGCGGTGCGGCGCGTGGCCTGTCCGGGCCATCTGACTGGGGCTATCTGTCGGGGTCGGGCTTGTTGATGGCGACCAATCTGGGCAGGCTGACCGGTGAGGCAGCGGCGGCGATGGTCAGGAAACGGGCGCATCCGTCCTGATGCCTGCGACGAAAGGGTGACCATGTTGATCCGAACCTTGCTGGCGATCACACTTGCGCTGGCGGGCGCAGGCGCGGCGCCTGCCCAGGAATTCCCGACCCGCCCGATCCGTATCGTGATTCCCTATGCCCCCGGCGGCGGCAGCGACATTCTCGCCCGCCCGATCGCCCCCGACATGGCGGAGCGGCTCAAGCAGTCAGTGCTGATCGACAACAAAGGTGGGGCGGCCGGCAATATCGGCGCGCAACTGGTGGCGCGCGCCGAGCCGGACGGCTACACGCTTCTGATGGCGAACAACTCGCACACCATCAATCCCTTCCTCTACAAGAATCCCGGCTATGACATGGCGGCTGATTTCGCGCCGATATCGGTGGTCGGGACCTCGCCGGTGATCGTGGTGGTGCACAAGAGCGTGCCGGCGACCACGCTCAAGGAACTGGTCGCGCTGGCGCAGAAAAGCCCGGGCAAGCTCAACTTCGGCAGCCCTGGTGTGGGCACGCCGGGCCATCTTGCGTCACTGCTGTTTTTCAAGCAGACCGGTATCAATCTGGTCCATGTCGCCTACAAGGGCTCGGGGCCGACCACCATGGCGCTGCTGCAAAAGGAGATCGATGTGTTTTTCGCGACACCGGCCGCGGTGGAGCCGCATGTCAGGTCGGGCGATTTCCGCGCGCTGGCGGTGACCTCCGCCGAGCGCTTCGGCGCCTTTCCGGCGGTGCCGACGGTCGCTGAATCGGGCATCCCGGCAGTCGCCGATTTCCGCATGGAGATCTGGTGGGGCCTGCTGGCGCCGGCGGCGACCGATCCGAGGGTCCTCGACCGTCTGCACGCCGCAGTGACAGCGGCGATTCGCGACCCGAAGATCCGCGAGCGCTGGCTGGTACAGGGGATGGTGCCGTCGCCCACCTCGCGCGCCGAATTCCAGGCCTTGATCAAGAGCGATCTGGCGAAGTGGGGCAAGGTGATTCGCGACAACGGCATCACTGCCGAGTAGGGCCCAACGGCCACGACTGTCATGCCCGTCACCCCGGAAATCGCCGCGCTGCTGGCGGAGTTCAATGCCCGGCCACCGATGTGTGAGGTGCCGATCGCGCAACTGCGCCAGACCCGCGAGCGGATCGGCGCGACCGATGTGCAAGCGGTCGGCGCGGTTGTGGACCGGGCCATTGCCGGCCCGGGCGGCGCTCTGCCATTGCGCCTCTATGCGCCGGAAGGCGCGACAGGCAGCATGCCGCTGGTATTGTTCTTTCACGGCGGCGGCTTCGTGTTCGGTAGCGTCGATGGCTACTACGACCACGTGTGCCGGGTGCTCTGCGCGCGCGCCCGCTGCCGCGTGATCTCGGTGGCATACCGGCTGGCACCTGAGCACAAGTTTCCGGCGGCTCCCGACGATTGTTTCGCCGTGTTGCAATGGGCGATGTTGAACGCCGCCGAACTGGGGATCGATCGCGCGAAGGTTTTCGTGGCGGGCGGCAGTGCCGGCGCCAATCTGGCGGCGGTGACCGCATTGCGCGCACGCGATTCCAACGGGCCGGCCTTGTGTGGCCAGATTTTGTTTTATCCGCTCACCGCCCACCACACGCCGGCGACCGCCTCTTCACTCGCCTACGCCAACGGCTACTACCTGACGCGCGCCGACGTGATCTGGTTCCTGCAGCAGTACCTGCGCGACGAGGCAGACGCACGCAATCCCCATGCCTTGCCCTTGCAGGCACAATCATTGGCCGGCGTGGCGCCGGCACTGGTTATTACGGCGGAATTCGATCCCTTGCGCGATGAAGGCGAGGCATACGCGCGGCGGATGCGCAGTGATGGCGTGGCGGTCACACAAACCCGCTACGATGGCATGGTGCACGGGTTTCTGGCCTTTCCGGTGACTGCGGTTGATCAGGTGTTCAACGAAACCGTGGGCTGGATCGAGGCTATTTCAAGACGGGGCTAGCCGGTCGGATTGTTCTGCTTCGCCGTGTGAAGTTCGGCGAATTCGCCAGGCGCTCGCGCCTTCCCGTCTCGACCAAAGGCGCGCTCACTGCCGAAACCGCTTGCGCACCGTCTCCGACTGCGCAGCGCGCAGGTAGGCCGCGACATCCTCGTCGAGCAGAAGCCGATCGCGCACCAGTGCTTCCGCCGCCGCACGCAATTTCGTCACGTAGTCGGCATGCGAGGCATAGCGCTCCTCGATGGACGCACGCGGATCGCCGGCCTTTTCGCGTTCGGAGCGCGTGGCCGCGAATTCCCGGTAGCTGCCGTCGCGATCGCACAGGTCACCCTCGGTGAACGGCCGCTTGTAGAGGTTCCAGCCGGTATGGGTGGCCAGTGGCACCGCGATTTCCGGCAGGCGAATCCCGGCGACTTCGTTGCCGTCGGCATCGGTCTTTGCGACCAGGACCTTGTATTGGCGGGTGGCCTCAGGTTTCGGGTGAACCCAGTCGCCGAGCAGCGGCAGGGTGTTGCCGGCACGCGCGATGGCGAAGCCGGGGATCGCCGGAAAGCCGGCGTTGTCCGGCGTCGTCAACGTGCCGGCGGCGAGTGACGGCACGCGACTGGCCGGCGGCGGGGTGCCCAGCGTGACCCAGTGATCGAGCGCGAGCAGCAGGGCGCGCACCGCCGGCATCGGGTTGTGCGGGTTGCGCTCGTTGATGCAGGGGCCGAAGTCGGGGCGCAGGCCGGGGCGGCCGGCGTGCTGGGTGCTGGCGACCAGGTAGACGCGGGCATTGCTCGGCAGGTCGATATCGGCGCGACCGAGCGGGTCGGTGGCCAGGAGGGAGGCGCCTTTTTGCCAGTATTCGGTCGAGGTATTGGTCTCGATCAAGAGCGGGTCGAAGCCGTCGTTGCGAAACAGGGCGCCGCTTTTGCCGGTGAGCGGGTCGCGCAGGGTGGCCGCTGAAAACGGGAATTCGTTCTCCGGGAACAGATGGTCTTCGTGCTGGGTGTTGGTGCGCCCGGCCATGCCGAATTCGTGGTTCAGAAACACCCGGCCGACCCCGGAGATATGCGCCAGCACACCGTCAAATACACGGCGACCGTTTTCGTCCTGGTTGAAGCCGAGCGCGATATGGTCGCGCAGATAGCGGCCGGACTGCGAAATGCCGACCGCCAGGGCATGGGTCTTGCGCCCGCCGGCCGGGTTGGCGGTGCCGCGCGCATCACGTTCCTCGTGGCGCAGAAACGCGATGAAATCGCGGGTGGCGGCATAACCGATGCCGAGCACCCCGGGGTTCTTCGCTGGGTAGTGGAATTCATACAGCGACCCCACTGCCGGGCCGGCGCCGGCATTGCCCTGGGTCAGTATTTCAAGCGTGCGCGGGTCCTTCAGGCGCCACTCATTGCGCGGCAATTCGACGCGCGCGTCGCTTTCGCGCCGCCGCACGGTCAGGCGCATTTGCGAGGTGTCGGAGGTTGCGGCCTCATAGGTCAGGCGGAACTCGCGCAATACCGGTCCGCGGGTGGCCGACACCAGTTCGTCGCGAATCTCGCGCACCACCGGCGCGCCGCCCGGCATGGTGGCGACCGGCACCTTGATCGA
>JANPGJ010000037.1:0-3002 GCA_031423955.1 Burkholderiales bacterium | reverse complement strand
CAAGATAGCCGAGCGCCGGATTGAGCCAGTCGCGCGACGGTCCGCCGGTCTTGGTGGTCACCACCTCGACCCGCTGGCCGGTGGCCAGGGGCGTGTTCAGGGGCACCATCGCACCGTCGACCCGCGCGCCGCGACAGCGATGGCCGAGGTCGGTGTGCAGGCTGTAGGCGAAATCGATCGCGGTCGCGCCGCGCGGCAGGTCCACCACCCGGCCCTGTGGCGTAAGCACATAGATGACATCATCGAGGCGGGCCTTCAGGGTGGCGGCCTGCCAGTCCGGCGCCCCATCCTGACCGCTCCGGCTGCCTTGCGCCACCTCGTCGCGCCAGTTCAGCAACTGGCGCAGGTAGGCGACCTTGGCGTCGAATTGCCCCGCGCTCCTGACCGATTGCGCCGAGTTGCTGACGCCGGCCTCCTTGTAGCGCCAGTGCGCCGCCACCCCGAGTTCGGCATGGCGATGCATGTCATGGGTACGGATCTGCACCTCTATCGCAAGGTCGTCCGGCCCTGTCACCGCGGTATGCAGCGAGCGATAGTCGTTGCCCTTGGGGCGCGAAATGTAGTCGTCGAACTCCTTCGGAATCGGCTGCCAAAGGTTGTGCACCACGCCGAGCGCCGCGTAGCAGTCCTTGACATCATCGACCAGCACGCGCAGGGCGCGGACATCATTGAGTTCCTCGAACGAGAGCGACTTCTGGCGCATCTTGTTCCAGATGCTGAAGATGTGCTTCGGGCGGCCAATGACCTCGGCACGAATGCCGGCACTCGCAAGCTCGCGCGCGAGCGCGCTGATGGCGCCGGCAATATAGGTTTCGCGCTCGACGCGGCGCGATGCCAGCATGGTTGCGATCGCGCGGTAGGTTTCCGGGTCGAGCAGCCGGAACGACAGGTCTTCCAGTTCCCACTTCAATTGCCAGACACCAAGCCGGTTTGCCAGCGGCGCATAGAAATCGAGCGTCTCGCGCGCCAGAGCCTCATGCCCGGGGTGTGCCTCAAGCTTCGCGGCGTGGCGCAGCGATTGCACGCGCGAGGCCAGGCGGATCAGCACCACCCGTACGTCCGACACCATCGCGAGCAGCATCTTGCGCAGAATCTCGTTCTGTCCCTGGGCATCCGGTCCGCTGCTGGCAGCGCGGGTAATGTCGCGCAGCTTGTGCAGATTCGACAAGCCTTCAAGCAACTGCGCGACGTCGGCGCCGAACGCGGCGCCGATCCGGTCGCGCCAATCCGCCTGCATGGAGGGCACTGCAAACAGCCAGCCGGCGGCGATGGCGTCGTCATCCAGGCGCAGTTCGGTCATCAGGCTGGCGATCGCCTGCGCATGAACGAAGGCGGGTTCGCCGGTGCCCAGCAGGTTCTGCTGGTAGGTCGCCAGCGCGGTTGCGCGCGCGCGTTCAAGTACCTCGCCCGCGTCGGACGGGGCGGCGTGAAGCGGAATGATGCGGGCGGGTTTGCCGTTCATGATGCCGTCATTTTAATCCTGCGGCCCCCTATAATCGTTGCAGCGGCCAGTCGATTCGGCTGGCCGCGCTTGTCATGATCGGCCCCCACATTTCCGGATTTTTCCGCATCTTCGCCTCACCCCATCCGCTGCTGACCTTGACCAGCCTTCTATGGGCCGTGAATTGGGTGGTCGGGCGCGCGATCCGGCATGATTCCGGTCCCAATGCCCTGGTGCTGGGTGAGCGGCCGGAGTCCTACCACGCAGCAGGTTTCGTGCTGGTCCCAATCGGACTCGCGCTGACCGACCGGCGGCGCGCCTGATGCTGCTCGCCCGCCTCGCGGCATGGCGCCGCCGGCTGCTGCTGGAGCGCTACGCGTTTCCGGATGCCGACTGGAATCAGGTACTCCACGCCTATCCGTTTCTTGCGCGCCTGGATCGCGGCGAGCGGCTGCGATTGCGCGAAATGGTCTCGCTATTCTGTGCCCACAAGGAGTTCGCCGGGGCGGGGGGCTTCGAAGTGACGCTCGCTACGCAGTTGGCGATCGCCGCCCAGGCCTGCCTGCCGGTGCTCAATCTGGATTTGAGCCTGTATGCCGGCTGGCATGGTGTGGTGGTATACGCGGGTGAGGTGGTGGCGCGACGCGAAACGACCGATGAAGATGGCGTCGTGCACATCTACGACGAAGTGATCTCGGGCGAGGCGATGCCGGGCGGGCCGGTGGTGCTTTCGTGGGAGGACGTGACACTGGCGGGGTCAATCGAAGCGCCTGCCTACAACGTGGTGATCCACGAGTTCGCACACAAGATAGACATGCTCAAGGGCGAAGCGACCGGCGTACCGCCGTTCCTGCCGGCGTTTCACCAGGGAATCGATGGCCGGGGCTTCGAAGCGGCGATGCAGCAGGCGTACCAGTCGTTTGTCGCCGAGGTTCAGCGCTGGGAAGCCGCTGACGACGGCGACGACCGCGATGCGCCGCTGCTTGACCCATATGCCGCGGAACACCCGGCGGAATTTTTCGCCGTTCTTTCGGAGGCGTTTTTCACCAAGCCGCAGGTGGTAGCCGACGAATTCCCGGAACTGTACCGGCTGCTCGCCAGCTATTACCGGCAGGACCCGTTGCGCAGCACCGTCGCCTGAACCGCAGTTGCCGCCAGCTGAACCGGGCGGATCACCGGTTTCCAGCGCCCGCTGACGCGGCGCGCATGCACCCGTCGGGCGAACAGACCCTAACCACGCATCGCCGGCTCAGCTGCAAACCCGGTGAGGTCGATGCGGGGCGCCGGTTTCCAGCCTTTCTTGCGATGCTCGACCACCACATTGGTGAAAATGCCACCGCGCACGTACCATTTGGTGGTCAGGCGGGCAAAGCGGGGAGCAGTCGCGGCGACAATGTCGTCCAAGATGGCGTTGCTCACCTTTTCGTGGAACGCGCCTTCATTGCGGTAGCTCCACGCATACAGTTTCAGGCTCTTGAGCTCGACACATTTCCTGTCCGGCACGTAGTCCAGGAACACGGTGGCGAAATCGGGCTGCCCGGTGAGGGGGCACAGGCAGGTG